>JANQHE010000066.1 GCA_028282785.1 Bacteroidales bacterium
ATAAGTTAATAAGCTTTTTCCATATGATACCGCTACATGATCTGGTGTATCATCTGCCTGACCTTCAAATAGCTCATGTATACTCCTTGTTTGAGGATATTCGTATGTTGTCTCATTAAACCTTTCAATTAATTTACTTTTCTCATCTGGTAAATTACACTCTATATCATACAATCGTACACTTGAATTATCTATTAAAGTTATCAGTAAATTTCTAAAATGGTTTGTAAACTGATTTATAAAATCCTTTCTGAAAATATCTGAACAATATTCAACCGAGATTTCAATTGTATCACTTTCATTACAATATATCGTAATATCATTCTTTGCTGCCTCTTTATTAAAAATTTTAACTGGTTTAATATCCAGATTATCCGAAAGGTTTTTAAGTTCGTTACTTTCGTCAAAACCCAAATATGAAAATCCAGCTTCAAACACAGGATTATGACTTGTGTCTCTTTCAATTTTTAAATCATTAACAAGATCATCAAACTGATAATCCTGGTTTGACATGGCCTCTATGGTTTTATCTTTTATTAAATTGAAAAAATCCAATAACGTTTGCTTTATATCTATTTGTATTCTGATAGGAAGTATATTAATAAAAATACCTATTAACTCTTCAAAGTCTTTTGATGATCTACCGAATATGGTTGATCCAATAATTATATCTTTTTGATTCGTGTATTTATACAAAAGAATGTAATATACTGATAAGAAATATACATAAGAGGTAACACCTATATTCGTGCAAAATTCTTTAATTTTAGTCGTTAAAACCGAATCAAGCTCAACAACAACCAAATCGCTATTAGTACTCTGCAACACCGGTCTACTAAAATCTACAGGTAAATTTAAAATCGGTAAATCTCCATTTAAAAGATTTAACCAATACTTTTTTTGAGATTCAAATTCTTCAAGTTTGTTTCTATTTTCCTGCCAAATACCGAATTCTTTATATTGAATATTAATTGGCTTAAAACTGGTAGAATTGCTTTGATACGTATCGAATAATTGATTTATAAATAAACGACAAGAATAAGCATCAGCAATAATATGATGAATATCGATAAAAAGTAAATGATCATCATCACTTATTTTAAATACTTTAATTCTAAACAAAGGTGCTTTACTTAAATCAAATGGTAAAATTGAATTTTCAAAAATATCCTCAAATTCATTATTATCAATTTTAGTAACATTTAATTTATCGAATAATATTTCTTCTGGATCGTGGACAATTTGCACAGCATCTCCTTTAATAATCTTAAATGATGTTCGTAAAGATTCGTACCTTTTTATTAATAACTCAATTGAACATTGTAATCTTTCAGTATAAAATTCTCCTTTAATTCTATAGCAGTGAGGTAAATTAAAACTAATAGTACGGTTAGTTAAACTATCTAGTATAAATAGTCTTTTTTGAGCAGAAGAAATAGTATAGTATTCTTTCTTTTCCGACGGCAGTATATTAATTGAATTTGTTGAATCTGCAATAGAACTTCTGTTTAAGTAATCTGTAAGCTTTTTTACATTTTTATTTTTAAAGAAATCAGCGATTTTAATGTTGAAATTCAATTTTTCTCTAATGCTATTTATGATTAAAATTGCTTTTACAGAATTACCGCCAAGCTCAAAAAAATCATCAAATACTCCTATACCTTCAAACGTTAGATGGTCTTCCCAGATTTTTACTAATTGCTCTTCAATATCGTTATTTGGAGCTACATAGTTTGTACTTAATTCTGGTCTTGTTCGTAAATTAAGATTCTTAACACCGCTAGATGAATTAATTAATTTTGATTCAAGCTCTTTATTGTCATCTATTTTTCTCTGTTCTAAATCTATTGTTGAAACTATAATTTGGTTGAGATTACATGCTAAGGCCCTACTAAAAATAATTTTACCTTCGCTTGGCTTAATTGCATCCTTTAAATAATAATTAACTTTCTCACTTTCTTCTTTTATTATTTTTTCAGGAGATACATAATTAATAAAATCACTACTTGTATAATTAGATAGTTCACCTGAATCTGTCGATTTTATTTCTGAATTGCTAATATCAAGCAGGTTATAACCTTCCACCTTAAGTATAGTGCCCGAATCGTCTGATAATACAAAATCATAGTTTATAAAATCCTCATTCTCACTTTTATTTAAGCGAACTAAACTACAAAAGTTCTTTGTAAGTGGTTTAATAATAGTAATCTTATGATAATAGGCAGGTAAAAAAGCTCCTTTACTTAATATTGGAGATAAAGCTACATCTACTAAACCGGGATGCAAAGAATATTCTTTCAAATCTTCTAATGATTCCTCACCTATAATAATATCGGAAAGGCCAATATTTTCTCCTACTTTAATTTTTACATTATTATTTCGCCATCTTTTACCAAATCTTAGATATTCGTTTTCATGTAAATTATTTTCAAGTACTTTAGTTGGTTTCAATTCCTGATTTTTAAAATAATCTATGTTTTCCTGAATATTTAATTTGGCTTCTAAAATTGAAACCTGACCTTTACAATGTTCTATCCAACTATCTTCATCTTCGTAATAGCTAAGAATTTTAAAGTCAAGCAAATCTCCTTTTTGGGTAATAATTGTATGGATTTCTTTATTTTCATCCTTTTCAAACACCATAGCTCTTAAAATATGTAAAGCTTTTATCTCTACAGAATCATTTTTGGGATATAAAAATTGTACAGCAGCATATAACATTTGCAGATATCCGGTACCAGGCATTGTTGCTTTATCTAGTATTCTGTGTTCGTTTACTATCCAATCATTTTCAGAATGTATATAGCTAATCAGTATACTTTCATTTTCATTTGAAATATATTTTCTGAAAAGAAAGTGATCAATTTTCCTTTTAATGAAGCTATTTTCATTAAAAGGATTAGAAAGTTGTTTTAATGTTTTTACTGCACCGCCTACCTCTTGCCATGCATCCCAATTAATACTTATATACTTTGTATTTTGAACATTTTTGTAATATGCAAAAGCATCTAAAAAAGCATTTGCTGCAGCATAATCAATTGTTCCTACATTTGGGTAAATTGCATTTAATGAAGAAAACAGTAAAACAAAATCTAAATCTAATTTAAGTTCTTCAATTATTCTATTTATTACTAAAGTTCCATACAGTTTTGTGGTAAAGACTTCTTCAACTTTTTGTGTTGTTTTAAGTTGAATTAATCCTCCTCCGGGTAAGCCAGCACAATGTATTATTCCATCAATACTACCAAACTTTTTGATTCCATTTCTCACAATATTATTAACACTATCATAGTTAGAAATATCTGAATTACATATTATAGTGTCATGCCCAAAAGACTTTATAAATTTCAGCTTGTTAATTTTCTCAACTATTTGATCGGAGTTTGGTTTATTTAACAATTTATCCCATTCACTTTCATCAGGAAATTTTGATCTGCTCACTAATATTAAATTCGCACTAACATTTTTTGCCAAATATTCAGCAATTTCTAATCCCAATCCACCTAATGCACCTGTAATTAAGTAAGTACCATTCTTTTTCAAGTATAACTCTTTATCTTTACCTGTATTAATATTTACGCGTTCATAATTTAAAGCAAAACGATGGTTATTTTGATAACTTATAATACGATCCTTAGTATTAATTAAAATCTCATCTAAAATACTATTAATGAGTTGTAACTCTTCTTTTTCTCCTTCAATGTTTTGAGCAATATCAACACTTTTACATTTAAAATTAGATAATTCTAACGGTATTGTTCTAATTGCACCAAGTAATGTTGCCTTTTCCGGATATTGAATCTGGCTACCTGAAATACTTTGCATTTGATCAGTTACAACACAAAGCTCAACTTTATTAGTTATCGAGTTATTTGCATAAGCTTTAGCAAGAAATAATAAACTATAAAATCCTAGATTTTGAGATCTTTTAACCTTTTCTATTTCTTTTAAATTCTGTTTTTCATTGGATAAGTTCCATAAATGAACAACCATTTCCGGAATAGTATTCTTATTTTTTAGATATTCAATTAATTTATTTAAATCCTTTTCATTTCCAGGTCGAATCTCAGCCTCATTATTTTTGTTTATATTAAACTCATTACCCTCCTTAACAATTATTGTTGACTCATATATCTTATTAAATCTATCAATAAGTCCTGAGCAAATTTTTTCATTGTTAGCAAATACTAAACAAACCTTATCTGAATTAACTTCTCCACTATCTGTGTAATTAAGAATTGTAGGTTTCCATATGGGAAAGTATGTCCAATTATCAATACCAAGTCTTTCTTTAATATTATCGTTCACCTGCACAAGTTCGGATATATCTCTCTTTTGTAATATATTTTCCGCAAGAGATTCATTTATTTCAAACTTCTTTTTTGAAAATGAATATCCAGGTAATGAAATTCTTCTTCTTTCTTCACCGTGATAATACTTTTGCCAATTAATCTTTATCCCATTTAACCATAGGTATCCAATACGAGAAACGAGATAAAATACATCGGAATATTCTTGATTTTCCAGTCTAATAGTATTGAATATTTTCTTATTTGGCACATTCTTAATAAATTGGTAGGTGATAGTACTTAATGAATTTCCTGGTCCGATTTCACAAAAAACAGGATCTTCTAATTTAGACAACTCTTCTAATCCCTTACTAAACTGAACAGTTTTTCTTAACTGCATTACCCAATAATCAACCGAACCGGCATCCTCTATAGTAATCCATTCGCCAGTTACATTTGATATATAAGGTATTTGGGGTGTACTTAGAACTTTAGTTTGTAGCTTTTGTTTATATTCATTCATTATCATTTCCATATCACGAGAATGACCTGCTACATTTATCTTAAGCCTTTGACAAATTATTCGATTTTCTTTAAGTAATTTTTCAACAAAAGAAATACTATCCACCGAACCTGAAATAATACAAGATTCTCCATGATCAGCCGCTAAAGAAATCTGATCATTTAAATATTCTGAAAGCTTTGAGCTTTCTAAAGGAATATTTAACATAACACCTTCAGGAAGTTTAGTCATTAGGTAGCCTCTATAGCTTACTAAATCAAGTGCATCTTCCAGGGTTAAAACACCAGATAAACACGCCGCTGTGTACTCTCCAATACTATGACCAATCAGAGCAGAAGGTTTTATACCCCAATCCATTAATAACTTTGCTAACGAATATTCAATTACAAAAGTAATAACCGGTGAAACATCAATATTATCAATAACATTTTCATTCAAAAATTCTTCTGTTGATGGATAAATAATCTCTTTATAATTATAATCTGAAATGGTACTTAGAATCTTGAAACAGTTATCCATTACATTTCTAAATTCAGGTTCTGTTTTATAAAGTCCCAGCCCCATATTAATATATTGAGAACCCTGGCCTGAAAACATAAAGACAATAGGAGAATTACTGTTTTGACATATTTTCTTTATAAATCCCTTTTCCTCTACTTTATTTAATTTGCTCAATGCATTGTCAACATCAGAACAAATAAGGTATGCTCTATGATCAAATTCTTTTCTTCCAACACTTAAAGTATATGAAATATCTGATAAATTAATGTCACAATTATTTTGTATAAATCCCGTTAATTTTTTGATATTTTCTTCTAAAGATTCTTCGTTATTAGCCGAAACCAGTAATAACTTATACTCCTTTTCTTGTTTGCTATATTTTAATTCAGGCGCTTCCTCTATAATTACATGGGCGTTTGTACCTCCTATTCCAAATGAGCTAACTCCTGCGCGTAAAGGATATTCATTATTAGTCCATTCCTTCAAATTTCGATTTATATAAAATGGAGAATCCTCTATACCTAAACTGGGATTAGGTTCTTCGAAGTTTATACTTGGCGGTATCATTCTATGTTTTAACGAAAGAATTCCTTTAATAAAACTTCCTACTCCCGATGCGGTGCCCATATGGCCCACATTTGCTTTTAGCGACCCTATTCCGCAAAAGGACTTCTTTGAGCTATTAAACGCTTTTTTTAAAGCTTCAATCTCAACGGGATCTCCCAACTTAGTTCCTGTTCCATGAGCTTCAATATATCCAACACTTTCAGAAGGAACTTCTGCCATCTTTAATGCAGCTTCAATTACAGATTTCTGCCCCTTAACACTTGGAGCTGTATATCCAACCTTTTGATTTCCATCATTATTAACCGAGGAACCTTTAATAATAGCATAGATATTATCACGATCTTTTATTGCATGATTTAATTTCTTTAATACAACCAAACCTACACCCTCGCCTACTGCAATACCACTTGCATTTTTATCAAAAGCTCTACAATGCCCATCCTTAGATAACACCATTCCCTCTTTATAGACATAGCCCTTTGATTCTAAAATATTTAAATTAACACCACCAGCAACAGCCATATCACATTCTCCGGTCAACAAAGCCCTGCATGCCAAATGTATTGCTACAAGTGAAGTAGAACATGTTGACTGTACTAAAACACTTGGTCCTTTTAAGTTTAAATTATATGAAACTCTTGTTGTTAAATAGTCCCTCTCGTTAAATAAAGAAGCAAAAAATGTATCTAAACCCAGTTCTCTTTCATTTAACATGGATATTACTTTCCATTCAAAGTCTGAGGAAGATCCGGCATATAATCCAATAGAACCTTTATAATCCTCCGGATTATATCCTGCATCCTCTAATGCATGCCATGTAGATTCATGTAAAATCCTAGATTGAGGATTTAATGCTTGTGCCTCGTTTGGAGCGTATCCGAAAAATTCAGGATCAAAAAGATCCTTACCATCCATTATTCCTCCCTTACAATTTATATATTGACTGTCGTTTTTTACTTTTGGATCAATATCTAGATTTTCAACCTCTCCTTTGGTTAAAAAAGTTATTGATTCAACTCCATTCTTTAAATTTTCCCAGAATTCAATCGTATTAACAGCTCCTGGAAATCTTGCTGAAATTCCGATAACAGCTATTTCAAGACCATTATATTTAGAGTTTTGTTTAGTCATCTTCCTCTACTTTGGATAGTAAATAAAAATACATTTAGATCAGTATTTATATTCTAAAGTTTATGATATAAACTATTGATCGATTATAAAATCTATAACACTTAGGTTTAAGTATGTCTAATTATTTAGTATTGTAATAATACTTTCTGAGTGCGTAACTGGATATTATGTTTTTTTGTATTTGTGATGTTCCTTCAATTATCTCCAATACCTTAGCTTCCCTAAATAACCTTTCAACAGGGTATTCTGAATAACATCCATTTCCTCCATGAACTTGTACAGCATCAATAGCAACATTCATTGCAATTTTTGAAGAAAAATATTTTGCAATTGTAGTTTTTATTACAGCTTCATGACCTTTATTCATTCTATTATTTGCAGCTTCAATACATAAGGCTCTTGCTGCATGGATATTTGTAGTAGCATCAGCAATCATTCCCTGAATATGTTGAAAGGTATGTATACCTTTCCCAAATTGATTTCTATTTCTTGAATATTTTACCATTGCATCTAACGCTTCCTGTGCAATAGCAACACCAGCCCAAGCAATACTATATCTTCCATTATCAAGCGCAGTATTAACAACAAATGAAAAGCCGCATCCTTCTTTGCTTAACAAATTCTCACGAGGTATTTCTACATTTTTAAATTCAATTTCTGATATATGTGAAGCTTTATTAGCTAATAAACCTTTTATTGGCTTAACTTCTATCCCCTCATAATTGCGTTCAACAATAAAAGTAGATATTCCTTTTTCTCCTCTTGCTACAACTATGAAGAAATCAGCAATTTCAGCAAAACTTATCCATTTCTTCTTTCCATTTAGAATATATCCGGAATTAGAATCTGAATATGTGCACTGAATATTTTTTGCATCCGTACCTACAGTTGGTTCAGTTAAAGCAAAAGCCCCAATCTTCTCTCCTGTTGACATCATTGGTAACCATCTCATCTTTTGTTCAATACTCCCCCATTTTAGCAGAGTTTCAGCAACTAAAGAGGTATTAACAGTTATTAATCCACGTGTATTACAACATGCTTTACCAATTTCTTCCGTAAATAATCCATAATGAAGTGAATCTAGCTCAAGGCCACCAAAATCTCTTGGTATACTTGCAGTTAAGTATCCATTTTTAGCTAAATTAGTAATTAAATCATTTGGCAGTTTTTCCTCGTTTTCAAAAATAGTAGCAAAAGGCCTTATCTTTTTTTGAGCAAATTCTTTTACTTCTTCAATAACAGTATTTTGATCTATCAAATTATTCATTGTCTCTTTAGTTATAAACTACAAATGGCAACGGTAAAATCGTAGACATACCCATTACTACTCAAGCTCTGCCTCACTTTTAAACCTTCATTCTCCAGTATATTAATCAGTTCCGACTCTTTCAGTAGTTCTCTGTATCCTAAATTGAGTTCTGGATGCATTTCCATAAAAACCCTTGTTAGAACAGTATCTGTAGGTACTGAGATAATTATAACACCATCCTCGACTACAAATTTTTTATGTTGCTCAATGACTGATGTTTTATCCGCAAAGTGTTCAATAAGCCCAAAACTCCCTACAATATCATACTTTTTATCCAGTGATAAGTCAAAAATATCTTCACGTAAGTAAGATATATTTTTAACAACAGTATCCTTTATCAGTGAAAAAGAATTAAACGCTTCTTCTGATTTATCAACAAGCGTGGCCCTTCCTCCATACTGATTTAAAAGCCATCGGCTTAAAAATCCGGTTGCGGCTCCTAACTCAAGTATTTTAGGATTTGATTTTATTTTTTCTGTTGATAAAAGTTCAAGCATTAGTCTACTAAAAGAAAACGATAATCTGAATTTGTCTTCTTTTAATAATTCCCGTATTTGAAAAAATAACTTTTCTTTATCACAACTATTGATTAGTTCCTTATTTCTATCCTTTGAAAAAAACATGTCCCATTCGAAACCTTCTTTTGATAAATAATCCGTTGTTATATACATTTTAAAAGCGATATTATTTAATCCGATAAAAGCAATTATGTTCAGTTCCTATTTTTATTGATAAGATTAATGATATTATCAATAGAACTAAAATTTGAAATATCAATATCTTCATTATTTACAGAAATATTAAACTCACTCTCCACATAATTAAGCAGTTTCATTGCAAAAAGAGAATTAACAAATCCTTTTTCAAAAATGTTATCACTATCAGAAAAAATGACTTCATCATTAAAAACTATTAAATTGCTTTCGATGAATTTTCTAATCTTATCTTTAGTTTCCATAATTTTAAAAATTTAGTTTATTGATAATTTAATATATGGTGGAAATTCTTGAATTTTTTCAAGAGTATTTTCGAATTTTATGTAGCCGTTATCTAAAACTAATACTTCCTTAAAATTGGAAAATTTATATGTTACGTACATCATTTTATTACGATCCGTCTTGATAAAATCTGCGGTTACCTTTTTATTTTCTGTTTTTGCTTGTTTCATAATATAAGAAAGTAGTACTGATCCTACACCACGTGATATAACTCGACAAGACATTAATAATAGTTTTATTTCCCATGTAATTTCGGTAATATGTATTAAACCCAAACCTATTTTTCCATATGATCCATACTTGTCTTTTAATTCACAAACCAATAATTTATGATAAGGAGATGATCTAAAATAGTTAAGTTCCTTATAACTATATGTTTTCCCTGTCGCATTTAGTTGATTAGTACGCACAGTCAACTCCTCGGCTCGTTGAAGATCTTCTTCAGCTGCTTCTGAAATAATAAATTCCATATTTAATGAGGCTAAAAACTCATCTTTGGGTCCTTCATACTCTTCTTCAAGTCTTGTTCTTTTAATATTCTCAAGATACATTAATCTTCTTCGTTGAGAATCTTTTGTTATAAATTTTGGATTAAATCGTGATCTAGATAATAATTCTTTATAATCTACTGAATCAATACATTCAACTTGAGGATACTGGGATTTAACCTCCTCTCTTTCATACGGTTGATCATCAATAAAAACAATTGTATCAATTCCAATATTTAAATCTTTTTGTATTTGAGCGACCGATGCTGACTTAGCATTCCAATTAATTTGAGGATATAAAAAATAATGATCTATGCTGAATTCTTTCAATTTTCTCATAGCATCATCATAGTTATTCTTACTTGATATTGAGTTTAAAATCCCTCTAGAATCTAATGTATTTAATATATCCTCTATACCGGTTTTTAATTTTATGGTTTTAGACTCAGTTAAAACATTGTCCCAAATTGTGTTATCTAAATCCCAAATAACACATTTAACTTCTTTCTTATATTCCACCTTATAAATAGTTAAACATTAATATTTATAAAATCCTTTGCCCGTTTTTTTACCATAATCTCCAGCATATACCATTTTTTTCAACAAAGGACAACATCTAAATTTAGGATCCTGATATTCCTCATAAAGAACATCTAACGAATTAACAACCGTATCTAAACCTATTAAGTCAGCTGTTTCTAACGGGCCCATTTTATGGCCATAACCACGCTTAAATATTTCATCAATTTTATCAGGGCTAGCAACTTGGTCTTGAACCAAAAATGCAGCTTCATTCATAAATAAATGTGACAGTCGATTTGCAACAAAACCTGGAAAGTCTTCTACAACTATTGCCTTTTTATTTAATAGTTTAAGTATTTTCTCTGCTTTATCAATTGTGTCTTTACTAGTATGATACCCTTTAACAACTTCCACTATATTTTTAAGTGGAACGGGATTCATAAAATGTAATCCAATCACGTTTTCGGATTTTTCAAATTCGCCTGCAATTTTAGTTATTGAAATACAACTAGTGTTTACAGCAAAAATTTCCCATTCAATTTTTTCGTTTTTTAACTCCGTATATAAACTTTTTTTAGTATTCCAATTTTCGGTTATATTTTCAACAATAATATCCAGTTTTTTAAAATCCTCCCATTCTTTAGTAAAAGTAATCTTAGCCAAAACGTGCTCTGTACTTACATGAGCAAATTCCTGTTTCATCATTTTCACTAACCTTAATTCACTACCTAGCTTTTGTTTGGCATTAAGTAGTGCATTTTCTGAAATATCCTTCAATATTACATTACAATTGTTCAGTGCAAAATCAAGAGCAACACCTACTCCCATAACCCCTGCTCCGATTACACCAACACTTATTTCTTTATTCATATTTCTATTTTTAATAAACAATCTATATATGTTAAAAATGGATGTATCCATTATGTTGCAACTATAGTTGACTGAATTTAATTATTCAAAAAGCTATTTTTCATAAAATCTTTTCCTTCTTCTAAAGTTTCGAAATTATTTACAGTAGTATTTTCTTCACTCTGTTCAGATTCCAAATGATCTGTTAATCCTTTTATAGTGGTATACGTAAATAAGGTTGTAATAGGAATTTCTTTGTCGAGTAACTCATTCAGTTTAGTATTCACTAAGATTAAACTTAAAGAGCTTCCTCCGAGATCGAAGAAATTATCATTTACACCTATTCTATTTAGTTTTAAAACTTCTTTCCAAATTGCTTCAACCGACTTCTCCATTTTACTTTCAGGTGCAACATATGTTGTCCCTGTCATGGCTCTATCTTTTTGCGGTGCAGGAAGTGATTTAAAGTCAATTTTACCACTAATTGTCAACGGAATAGAAGGAATCTCTGTGAAATATGAAGGTACCATATATTCAGGTAATGATTCTAATAGAAATTCTCTTAAGGTATTTGAATTAACATTTTCTGAAAAACCATTCACCGGAATGAAATAAGCTGTAATATATTTTTCATCATCTCTAATATTTACTTTTTCACTCACCCCCAGCCTTCTTAAAAAGTTACCATACGCCTTTTCGGAGACCTTACAATTTAAATCTTCTTCAACGTTCTCAAGGGATAAGTGATCTAGTCTTTTTTCCCAACTTGTCGCTGAGCCATAATAATGAAATCCATGATCTTTCATGAAAGCATAATCTCCAATTCCTTTTATAGCACAGTTTGTTGAATAAACTGCAAAGTCTTTTTTCTTTTTCCAGTATGAGTCTTGTTTATTTAAATAGGTTATTAAATCCTCATTTTTAATATCACAAAACCTATAAAAATCCAGAAACCTCACTTTATCATGTATTCTACCGTCCGTTACTATATCTATATCAATTAAGTCAAATATTTTGCTATCAATCTTTGGAGTATTCTTTTGCATATTTAATATTTCCTTTTCAATAGACTGATTATCCATATTTTCGGATTTCATGAAAATATTAAGTTTGTTTTCAATTATTTGACCCCTTGAAAGTGTAGCTCCAATAACAACTTTAATATCGTGTTTGTATGCATACTCAGCAGCAAGCGAACTTGATACATGAAAACATCCCCTACATACGGTCGAAAAGGATTTCATACTTTCTTTAAGTATAATATCAGATATATCGTGCTTTAAAATGATATTTTCAACACCCAACGATGATGTTACATATTTTATATTCTTAATATCTGATTTAGAAAAGTAACCATTGTCATATGTTAAAGTTAATACCTTCAAACCCATTTTAACCAGTTGATATAAAGCATAACCTGCTCCCCGCCCTCCTGCATAAAGTAAAATACAATCATATTTACTTTCTTTATCTTTATTTTGCTCTTTTACAAAAGTTTGAAGATCATCTAAAGATTTAAAATATTCATTAATGACTTTACTATTTTTTTCCAAAGAATTAC
The DNA here is from genome assembly GCA_028282785.1 of Bacteroidales bacterium. Classification (GTDB taxonomy): domain Bacteria; phylum Bacteroidota; class Bacteroidia; order Bacteroidales; family UBA12077; genus UBA12077. Next base: position 12,739 of record JANQHE010000066.1, read on the forward strand.
ACTGGTTACAGATATTACTGTCATCTATCTTAATCTCTGGATAAGTAGAATTAATTCCGCATTTTTTACAATATTTTAATTCCGGTTTATCATCCTTTGGGGACCTAACCATTAAAACACAGTCCTTAATATTCTGATGTTTTTGTAAAGCACTCTTTATTTCTCCAAGTTCAATTCTATATCCTCTAACCTTCACCTGTTCGTCTTTTCTTCCTTTAATTTCAATATTCCCATCTATTAACCTTCTACCAATATCTCCGGTTTTATAAAGTTTCCCTTCTCCAAATGGATTATCAATAAATACTTCATTTGTTTTTTTCCAATTATTAATATATCCTCTTGCAATACTATCTCCTGCTATACAAATCTCGCCATAATAAGCAAGTGGTTTTTGTTGTAAATCGTCCGAAAGAATATATACTTGATTATTTGCAACATTACTGCCAATAGGAATTATTTCTCGAGTATCATCTTTCTTTAAAGGATAAAATGTATTATTAATAGTACCTTCTGTTGGACCATAAGTATTAACAACCCTACCTTCCAAATAATTATGGAAATTTCTGACAGCATTGGCAGCAACAGGTTCAGCTCCTATAAACAGGAGTGGTATTTTAATTTTAATATCATTTTCATAGGAATCTAAAATATGTGTAATAGCAGTAAACATAGATGCTGTGCAGTACATCTTTGTAATTTCAGTAGCATTTGACAGAAGTTTTATTAAATGGTTAGCATCTTTACTTATTATGTCATTAATGACTTTTACTTTAGCACCTTTGTACAATGGCCAAAATACTTCGAAAACTGACGGATCGAATGTAAGATTTGTACGTTGTGCCATTACATCAGTTTCTAACATCCCAAATTCCTTATCCATCCAGAATACACAATTATTTACTTGTTTGTGTTCCACCATTACACCTTTTGGCACTCCTGTTGATCCTGATGTGTACATAACAAAAGCCAAATCACTACCATTGGTGGGTACATCCAAATTCGAAGATGGTTTATCTTTTAATTGATCAACCATTTGATCAATAATTATAATATTCCTGGTATCCAGCACATTTTTTTGTAAAATTTCTTTATATGCAATTCCATTTATAGACTCTAGTTGCCTAGTATCAGGAATATTAAAGTCATTCTTAAAAAATTCCTTAAGTAATTCTTCAAAAGTATATTCTCCTTCGCCCAGTACAGCTAAATCAACATTTTCATCTTTTAAAATAGTATCGTAATCACTTGATGCATACGGCCCACCTACGATTAATGGAACCTTTATTCCCCAATTCCTAATAATAGAAACTGTTTGGTGAAAAAAGTCTTTGTAAAAAGTCAAAGTTCTTATTCCAATTAGATCTGGATTAAACTCTTTTATCAAGGTTTGTAACTCCTGGTAATTATCAAAATCAACACCTGCTTTATATATGCGCCCATCGATCTTATCCTTGAATTTCTTTTTAAGATATGTCAGTAAGTATACTAAACCAATAGGTTGCTCAACAACCTTATAAAGCATACTGTGACTACTGAAGTGCTGAGATAAATCTAATAGTAGTATTCTTTTTTGATTTTGTTTTTTTTCGCTTGCTGTATTACCTGAACTGTTAAAAACTATGGGCGCATCAATTTCTATTTTTTGATCGAATTTTAGCTGTGTATTATTTAATCCGGCAAGCTCCATAATATCTTCAACATTATTAATTTCAACAGGCAAATAAGCATTATATTTTTGTATAAGAGCCGTTTCATTTAAGACCTTCATTTGTGCCGGAAGTACGTGTTTAAGCCGATCTTTATTAAGAAAATACTCATTCATAAAATCAGCCTGATACTTTCTTGTAAAAGATTTCGGGAATGGTAAAGTTTCCGGTAGTTCATGAAATGCCCTATCTTTTGAATTCATTATATCACTTTTTCGCACTCCATTTTTCAAAGCAAATTCTTCCATTTCTGTATTTGGAAAGATTTTTAGAATATGTATATATGGAAAATGTAACCATTTAATATCCTTTATAAATTTTAGGGTCATCATAGCTTCCTCTTCTGTTTCGGTTGGGAATCCATGCATGGTTGCCATTTCCAGTATTACATGTGGATGAGTTTTTGCTATATAGTTTACAACATCACGAAATTTATCAAGGTTTAGGTTCTTTTTTAGTAATTTTTGTAATCTTGGAGAGGCTGTTTCCAATGATAAATTAATTCCTCTGGTACCTGCTTCTACCATCAAATCAATATAATCCGGAGTCATGATATCTCCTCTTAAACCATTTGGAAAGAATAACTGAATATCAAGCTTATTTTTTACAATTTTTTGAAGAAGTGCACCACTTTCACGTAAATTCAAATTAAAACAGTCATCAATAACAGCAAAATTCCGAACACCTTTTTTATAAAAAGATTTTATTTCTTCAAAAATATTATCACCACTTCTATGGACATGGTGTTTAGACCAAATTTTATGACAATAAAGACATTTATACGGGCACCCACGTGTTGTTTGTATTGACATACAATTTGTAACACTCGCCATCCCAATCTTATTTTTATAATTTTTTAAGTTAATTAATGATCTATTTGGAATTGGCAAATCCTCAAATTCTTTAATATGGCTTCTTATTGGATTTTTAATAACCTGAATACTAGATTCTTTTTCAAAATTTTGTAAAAAAGTAAATGAAAATTTCTCAATACTTTTTGAATTTGTAAGTATTAACTTAGCCCCTGAATTTTCAATCATATAGTTGATCCTGTCATGAGGGAGGTCCGTATCGATCGGTAAATAAGCAGCACCTGTTTTTAGCACAGCTAATATACTTATAATCACATCAGCAGATCTATTCATCATAACACCAATAATATCTCCTCTTGACACACCTTTGTCTATTAATAAATTTGCCAGTTTGTTAGCTCTAATATTTAAATCAGTATAAGTCAACTCACATTCATCGTCTTTAACCGCCTTATTATTTGGCACTTTCAAGACTTGTTTTTCAAAAAGATTATGAATTGTAATTTCCTTAGGGTATTCAAGATCATAATTGTTAAATCCTTTTAATATATCAAGTTCGGAACTAGTTAACATTTCAATATTTGAAATCTTAGATTGTGTGTTATTGATAGAATTTTTTAAAATTTCAATAAAGTGATTCGCAATGGATATTATTGTTGCTTCATAATATTTATTGGCATTATAATCTATGACTCCATTGATCTTTCCATTTTCTCTTTTAAAACGAAATGCAATTGTTGGTTTAGTTTCAGAAAATACATTTGCATGTTGTATATTTTCAAGACATATTCCAATATCATATAAATTCTCTTTTTCGAAAGTTTCACCATCAAAACTTAATTCTTCTTTTAAATTTAGGATTGGATAATTTCTATTTAGATCTGCATTAGCTAACAGTTCTTTTACCTCCAAAAGCAGGTTTTTATATTCTTGAGAAGTTTCAAATCTATGTCTTAAAATTAAAGACTTATTATAAACTTTAAATTCATTTTCGCGTTTAAAAATTGGCGTACCTAAAAGAATATCCTTTTTACCAAAGTATTTATTGAATTGAAGAAATAAGTTTGTAACTAATATTACGAGTAACTTTAAATCAGATTTATTAGACAAATTATGTAAAAGCTCAGTTATGGAATTATTAAAGCTAAATTCGAAACTCTTGCAATTATAATTCTTATTGTTAGATTTATCTTCAATGAATTTTGAAACTGACAATTCTCCACTTAACTGGTTTTTCCAATATTCTTTCTCCTTAACAAATTGATTTGCTGATATGTCAAGTTGTACCAAATTTCTAACACTTTCGGTTTTAGTATTCATAGGAATAATTAATTTACTATAAATGAAAAATACTTAAGAGTTTAAATACTGAAGTAGTAATTTTATGAATTCAGTTGTTTTATATTAAAAGGTAAAATCTTCTTCTTCTTCAAAAATTGATTTAACCGTTTCAGTTTCTTCTTTTAGATTAAAATTATTCAACTCCAATTCAGGATTATCTAAAATTTGATTTATAATCTGCTTAAAATGTTTACTGATTAATTTAATCGTTTCTTTTCTGAATAAACTGATAGCATACTCTAAATAGAGTTTAATATGATCTTCCTTATCAAAAGCCTGTAAATGGATATCAAAATGAGATACTTTATGTTCATATTGAATATCCTTAAGTTGAAAATGTGCACTTTCATATTCTTGATCGTAATTTTGCAATACGAACATTATATCAAATAAAGGATTTCTATTATTTCTTTTTTCTATTCCAAGCTTTTCAACAAGTCTATCGAATGGATAATCTTGATTTTCAAATGCATTAATTGTATTTATTTTTATATTATTTAAATACTCTATAAAGTTATCATTGGTATTTATATTAGTTCTTAAAGCCAAGGTATTTATAAAAAAGCCTGCAATGTTATATAGATCATTGTGATTTCTTCCGGCAATAGGCAGTCCAACGATAATGTCGTTCTGTCCAGTATATTTATGAATTAATAAATTATAAACAGAGAAAAGAAATTGATATAAAGTCGATCCATTTTCTTTTATAAATCGATCTATTTTACTCTTTAAATTCGCTTCAATTTCAAACTCTACAGTTTCACCACTTCTTTCTTCTAATGCACCTCTGTTGTAATCTAGAGGTAATTTTAATTCTGGAATATCACCTTTAAAAATATTTAACCAGAATCTTTCCTGTTTTTTTAACAATTCTGAGTTTAACAATTTAATTTGCCAGTTCGAATAGTCTTTATATTGAAGCTTTTCTCTTTTTAGGCTCTTTCCATCATATAATTTAAAGAAATCATTCATTAGCAAATAACTGGTAATACCATCTGAAATAATATGATGGATATCAAAAATTAAAATATGAGATCTATGATTAATTTTTAGAAGTCCAACTCTAAAAAATGGAGCGTCTTCTAAAGCAAAAGGTTTTACAAATTCTTGAATATATTCCTTTACATCTCCTCTTTTTGCCTTTTTATAATATATATCAAAATCTATATTATCATAAACAACTTGTACAGGTTTATCATTTACTAATTTTATTGCAGTTCTAAGTACTTCATGTCTTTTTACTAATTCTTTGATCGCTTTGTGAAAATTCTCCATATTAAGTTCACCTAGCAATTCTGATGCGAATACTAAATTATATGTAGTAGTATTTCCTTGTAATAAATTAGTTAAATATAATCTTTTTTGTGCTGAAGAAAGGGCATAATATTCTCTCTTTTCAATTGGGTCAATAGCGTGATATTCCTTTTTTGATTTATTTTCAATCAAAAATGCCATTTCTTTTAATACAGGAGAAATAAAGATATCTTTTAACTGAAGTTCTATTCCAAAAGATTTTTTAATTTTTAAAACAAGAGTATTTGCTCTTAAAGAATGTCCCCCACATTCAAAAAAGTTACTATTATTACTTATTTCTTTTTCCTCAATATTTAAAACATCGGACCAGGCTTTGACCAGTTCTTTTTCCGTACTTGTAACAGGTTTTTCATATAATTTAGTATTTTCAAAATTAGGACAAGGAAGTAACCTTCTATTTAATTTACCATTTGCAGTTAAAGGAATCTCATCTAAAACAATATAATGGGATGGTATCATATAATCAGGCAACTTATTTAATAAGAAATCTCTTAAAACTGTTTCTATATCTTCAATTTCTGAAGTTATAACAACATAAGCACATAAATACTTTATTTGCATTTTATCAAAGACATCAACTACAGCTGCCTCCTTAACTAACTCATGATTTATCAGGCTATTTTCTATTTCTCCCGGTTCAATTCGATAACCTCTTATTTTTAATTGTTGATCCGTTCTTCCAAGAAACTCAATTGATCCATCCAAAAGTCGTCTTCCATAATCACCGGTTCTATACAATATTTTGTTTTTATTATAAGGACTCTTAATAAATTTTTCTTTTGTCAAATCATATCTCCCATAATAGCCCCTACCAACAGAATCTCCTTCAATATATAACTCTCCCTTTACACCTAATGGTAAGATATTTTTATACTGATCTAAAACATAGATTGACGTATTATTTATTGGAAATCCTATAGATGGAATTTCCGGAATCCGACCTTTCGGGTCAATGGTTAAAGTAGTGACAACATGTGTCTCTGATGGTCCATAGTGATTATGTAAGTATGTATTGGTGCCTTTTAAATATTCTTTAAATCTGTCACTAATGATAAGTTGCTCACCCGCAGTTATGATATGTTGAATACATGATGGAATCAGGTTATAGTCTTCATAATTATTAAAAATAAACTTAGCATATGATGTAGGAAAAAATACTGTTGAAATTGAATTATCTTTAATCTGTTTGAAAAGCTTATTTATATCCTTTTTATCATCCTCGTTAATTAAATAAAGGGTACCTCCGTATAATAAAGTTGAGAAAATTTCTTGAAATGATACATCAAAACTTATTGAATTAAATTGTAAAACTTTTTCAAATTCTATATTTAAGTTCCGGTTATTTTCTATAAGATTTAAAAGGTTTTTTTGCTCTAACATTACACCTTTAGGCTGCCCTGTTGAACCTGAAGTGTATATTACATAGAATAAATCACTCAAACGGCCGACTCTCTCAAGAGCCTGACACCCAAAGTTATAATTAGTAGGATCATATAAGTCCAATAAGATTAATGATCCTAAAATACTATTATTAGTTCTTTCTTTATACTTTTGATTTGTTAATAATATCTTTACATCACACTCTTTAAGAATAAACTCTTTTCTTTTTTCAGGATAATCAATATTTATAGGTAAACACGCACCCCCGGACTTCAAAATTCCAAGAATACCAATAATCATTTCTATGGATCTATCAATCATTAAACCTACAATATTATCAGGTCTCACACCTTTTTCTCTTAAATTTCTGGCTAAACTATTGGATTTTTCTTCAAGCTCTTGATATGTAATAGATTTTCCATAATAAACTACTGCTTCTTTTTGGGATTTTGATAGTGCAATTTTTGAAAATTGCTCATGTATTAAAATATTTTCACCTTGATACTTCGTTCCTTTACTGGAATTAATTATATCAATTTCCGTTTTAGCTCCTATTAATTTAACATCTCTTATTTTTTTGTTGCTACCTTTAAATTCCTTTATAATATTCTTAAAATAACCAATAAATTGATCAATAGTTTCTGATTTAAAAAGTTTAGTACTATACTCAAAAGTAAGTTTTATATTAGATCCTAAATTTAAGGCAGTTAAACTCAAATCAAACTTAGAAACATTCTGTAACAGATCATAATTTTTATCAAATACTTTGGATAGAACAATATCTTCTGATTCCAATAAATTAAACATCACATCAAAAATCGGATTACGGCTTGTATCACGTTCTAATACTAACTTCTCAACCAAGTCTTCAAATAAATATTCCTGATGCTCAAAGGAAGTTAAAGTACTAATCTTTAATTCTTCGAAAAACTCATTC
>JANQHE010000024.1 GCA_028282785.1 Bacteroidales bacterium
CTCATCGGAAAAATCTGTTGCTAAAAGTTTATACGCATTTAGGGCAAGTACTTTCGAATAAGTTCCGTTACCACAACCTAACTCCAACGTATTTTTCAGGTTTTTTTGCTCTGAGATTTTATTTAATATCAGATGCATATCTTTTTTACCAACAACGTAATTGTTACGTTCTTCAAAATCACTGGCAAAACGCGACCAATATATTTCTTTTTGCATCATTAACTTTATTATATGTGTGTTATATACAACCAGTTTTCAATTTGTTAATATTATCTCTTTGTCAATTATCCATTATCAACTACAACTTGTTTTTTCAGCTTCCAGCCCGTAGTTTTTTGTTGCGTGTTCCAGTAATTTGCATATAATCCTTTGTTATTCAATAATTCTTTATGCGTGCCTTGTTCTGCAATGTTTCCATTTTCTAATACAATTATATTATTGGCATTACGAATGGTTTGCAGCTTATGGGCAATTACTACTACGGTTTTTTCTTTTACCAGTTCCTGTATAGCTTGTTGGATATATATTTCATTTTCGGGGTCGAGCGATGCCGTGGCTTCATCAAGTAAGATTATTGGTGTATCTTTAAGCATGGCACGAGCTATGGAAATGCGTTGCTTTTGTCCGCCGGAAAGATGAGAACCTCCTTCGCCCACCATTGTTTCAATGCCTTTTGGCAGAATGTTTAAGAATTCGGTAACCTGTGCTTTTTCTGCAACCTGCATTATTTCTTTATAAGAAGCATCAGACTTGCCTATTTTTATATTATTATAAACTGTGTCATCAAAAAGATATACGTCTTGAAATACCTGGCTTATTAATTGATAAACGTTTTGTGGTGACATGTTTTTTACATTGACACCACCAATGTTAACACTGCCTTGCTGTACGTCCCAAAAGCGGGCAATCAGGTTGGCAATGGTAGTTTTTCCTGAGCCGGAAGCTCCTACCAGTGCCGTTAACCCTTTTTCGGGAATGTTGAAACTTACATTTTTCAATATTTCCCTGTCGAGATAAGAAAAGGTTACCTCTTTAAATTCAATGTGATATGTGTTGGGAATTTTGTCGTTTCCTTTGTCCTGTAATGGCGATTGTAGTAAATCGATGACTCGTTTGAGACTCACATTCATATAGCGCAGAATGGCATAGTCTATCATCAATAATTTAAGTGGCTCATAAAGTTTGTAACCTATTACAAGAAAAGCAATGAGGGCTGGCATGTCAAGAGTATCCCCCGAAAGACGAAGAAGACCGTAGTAAACCATTAACAGAAAGAAAAGCTCAAAAATCATGAAACTCAACAATACAAAAGGACCAGGAACAGCCTCTACACGTATACTGTCTTTGCGCAGCTTTTCAAAAGCCTGTTTTAAAGAAGAAAAACGTTCCCCGGTTTGATTAAATGCTTTCAAGTGCCTGATGCCAATTACATACTCAATAAATCGACTCCCCGTGCGGTTACGTGATTGGATATGTTCCTGGCTGAGTTTTTTCATAACCAGGGTCGCCAGTATTACAAACAAGTATGCTAATGGTATGGCTGTCAACAATACTAAAGCTAGTTTCCAATCGGTAATCAAAAGAAATATGGAAAGAAAAAATGTGCTGAGAATAGCTCCAAGAATATTAGGCAGAGAGTGCCCCAAGATGGTTTCTATATTGGAAACATCCTGCAATACTATTGAAGCTAAATCACCAGGTTCGCGTCTTTTATAAAATCCCAGGGACAGTTTTTGTAAGTGATCACCTAACTTGATGCGTAACCGTGATGTCATGTTGTAAATGGAAAGGTTGGTTCTGACATATATTTTTCTAGCCAGCAACATTTGCAGGATAAACATAGAAACCATAAAGGCTAATAATTGCCAGATGTAAGTTTTATTCGGGATTTCTTTGAACAGTTCCCAGATTATTAATAGCAATATTCCTGTCGGAGCTGCCAGTAAAAGACCATGCAGGAATTCTCCGGCTATAACTTTGTTTAACCTTATTTTTGTTAATTTAAAAAGGGACAGCATATTTTTTAACATAATATCTTTTAATTAATAGTTAATAGTGGATAATGGACAATTGGTACGGAAGGGTTATTAATTATCCATTGTATATTGTCAATTATTCTATCCATTGTTTTTCGAAGTTTTTACAATTGAGATAAGCATTTTTAGAAGTTCAACTGCATCTTTACTAATCGAATCATAAGCGTTTGCCTGAATGTATTCTGTTTTATATAGCAACACAAGCCAGTATTCTGTTTCATTGGCTTCTTTTAAGGCAATCGACATTTTATGAATAAAGTCTGCCTTACTCTGAGCATGCTCCGCTTCACGAATTAAAGCTCCTATTGAAGTCCCCGAGCGAAGAAGTTGTTTAGAAAGGACGAATTCTTTCTTTTCGTCCTGAAGATATTTAAACATCTGCACTACTCTTATTGCAAACGAAAATGATTTATCCTTTATGATATTATTTTCTTTCATGTTTAATCTATTTTAATTACCCATTATCAATTGTTCATTGTTAATTATTTCGAACTCTTTTGCCCTTTTGTGTGCATTCCACATTTTGTTGTATAGCTTACTTGCTTCAAGCAATTCGCTGTGCGTGCCAATGGCATCCGCTTTCCCGTTATTGAGCACAACTATCTGATCGACTTCGGCTATGGTTGATAAACGATGGGCAATAACAACAATGGTTTTATCCTGTATTATTTCACTGAAAGCCTGCATGATAAGGTGTTCATTTTCCGGGTCACTAAAAGCGGTTGCCTCATCAAGTATCAATACTTTTGGGTCTTTTAGTACGACACGAGCCAATTGGATGCGTTGTTGTTCACCACCGCTCAAATGAACTCCCTTATCACCAAATTTAGTATCGTATTCATCGGGTAGTTTCATAATGAAATCATGACAGCGTGCAATTTTTGCTGCAGCTTTGACTTCTTCCAGGCTTTTGTTGCTACCCATGCGGATGTTATCATAAAAACTCTGGAAAAACATCATGTTATCCTGGAAAACAAAGCCAATATTCTCCATCAGTTTTTCAGCTTTAAAATCATTGATGTTGATACCACCTAAACTAATACTTCCATTTTTTACATCGTAAAAACGTGCGATAAGCTGACCGGCGGTTGATTTTCCTGAACCTGAAGGTCCAACGAGCGCCGTTATGCTTCCCTGCGGTACTTTAAAACTCAGGTCTTTCAGTACTTCTGTGCCTTCAACATATGAAAAGTCCACATTTTTGAATTCAACAGAAAAATCATCGGGTTTTGCTGCTTTACCGTATTGCTGTTCCTCCACTTCAAATAAAATTTCATCGATGCGTTTAACACCGTGGTTGATAATACTTATTTGAGGTCCCAGGCTCATGAGCGCAAATACCGGCCTTACAAAGCCTACGCCAAGTATCAGGAATAAGAAGAAAACGGGAAGTGTTAAGCTATTAGTAAAGTAAAATAGTAAACCTACAGCTAACAATGGTAACAAGGCATTGTTCAGAAAACTAATCAGCATACCCCAAACACTAGCTGATATTTTTGTCCATCTTTCTACAAATGTGTTGTATTCATCAACTTTAGAGCTATACTTATTAAATGCTCTGGCCGATTGTCCAAAAATTTTCATTACAGGCATAGCTCTTACAAATTCAACAATCCCAGCATTCATGTCTTCGAGCGAACTGTGATATTTTTTCATAATTGCTTTGGCTTTGGGGGTTGCAAAAGCGAAGAATACTACAATCATAACTATTGCCAGGGGGACAAAAGTAATTAATGACAACCGCCAGTCGATGGTAAACAAAAATATAAGCATCATGGTTGGAAGTGCAATAGCTTTTATCGAATCCGGAATACCATGGGCAATAAAGGTTTCGATTCGTTCAACATCATCGGCTAGTATTTTTTTTAACGAGCCTGAACTCCTCTTTCCTACATATCCCATGGGCATTTTACCCAACTTATCAGCAATTTTACAACGCAATTCGTATAAAATGTTGAAGGCAGCAATATGCGATGCCATACCGGAAGCATACATTAGTACAAAAGAGCCTGATATGGCTAAGAAAGCCCAAACCAGCCACTTACTAATTTCTCCCGCAGAAATACCTATAGTCAGTAATTCTTTCAGAATATAATACACTAAAGCATAAGGTACCAGTGTTAGTACTGCATGAACAATTGCGAGAAGTCCTGACAGGAACAGTAAACCTTTACGCTTGCCAGCGATTTCGAGCAAACGGGCTATTCCGGATTTTTGTTTCTGTTTTTTCATTAAGTTATATTCTTTATTTAATTGATATTTTATTTTTAGCTATTGGTTTGGTTTACTATCATTTTTCCAAATAACTTTCTTATTATTAGCACTATCCATATTGTCAAGATAATGTCGATTAGAGTGGAACCATAGTATACCCAGTTGGTACCAAAGAAACGTGGCAATAAAAGCATTACGGGGATGTAGAAAATTACCTGACGAACTATTCCAATTATAGTTCCGTATTTACCTTCATTAATAGCGGGGAAAAATGTAAGCGCCATAAATATGATTGGGAGCAATGGCAATATCAACATGTATATCCTGAAATTTAATAAATCGTTAACCGTGAAGTTCATATCAGGTAAAGCCATCCGAAGTGAGGCTTCAGGGAAGATAGTCATGAGTATCCAAAAAGGAAAAACAATATAAAAGCCTGTTTTGGAAAACAGTATAAAACTTTGTTTTACTTTATCGTACTGTTTAGCTCCAAAATTTATGCCTGCAATGGGCTGTAAGGCACGCATGAGACCAAATAGAGGTGTCATAAGGAACAATAATATACGGTTGGCAGCAGCAAAAAAAGCAAGATCCTTATCAGTGCCATAACTGTTTAAAGCATTAAAAACTACAATAGCTTGCAAAAGAGCCATGATACTCATAATAAAACCGGGCATCCCGAGTGATAGAATGGATTTAAAAACTACTTTATCGAATTTCAACTGGGTGATATTGGCGAGAAAAGAGGCTTTCCCACGTTTAAAATAACGATAACCGACTACGCTGTAAATCAGCATACCAATGTTTGTTGCCCAGGCTGCACCGGAAACTCCCATATTGAATACAGCAATAAACAAGGGGGTGAGCATAACATTAACAATAAGGCCATAACTCATCATAATGGCTGCTTCTTTCATTTTACCTTCACCCCGGATAACAAGGTTAAGTCCCAATCCATACACCCAGAATATGGAACCTATAAGAGTAACTTTAAAATATGCTGTCCCTTCCTGAAGGATTTCACCTCGTCCGCCCATCATTTTTATGAGTGGTTCGGCAAAAATATAAGCTGGTACAGCAAATATTATCGTGCTAGAAAGCATTAAAACAGTTGCATTACCTAATAATTCTCGTTGGGTATCCTTGTCGTTGGCTCCTAAGGCAATACTTAATGCAGAAGCTGCTCCTGTTCCTGCCAGGGAACCAAGTCCAAGCATAATACTTGTTAAAGGGTATGCCATTGCTACTCCTGCCAGGGCTGTCTCGTTCAAAAGCTGGCCGACAAAAACTGTATCGAGAAAAGCATTTAACCCATACAACACCATGGCTATTATGGCAGGCAGGGAAAGTTTCCACATTACTTGCTTTAAGTTGCCATTAAGTATAAGTTGCTTTTGCTGGTCTTTTATTGTTGCTGTTTCTATTGTATTTTTACGCTTTGAAGTTTTCATTATCAATATATCGTATTTTTAAAAAAGAACAATGTTCAGAATTGTTCAAAAAAATTATACTTTCATTATCTTTTTCCATCCGGCAGTACCGAATTCCATAAATTCCGAAATGAATTTTTTAATTACTTCATTACTTAAGTCGTGCGATACAATCTCGCCAATTATGCTAAACCACCATGAACTCATGGTATGAAGAAAGAATTCGGATATATCCGAATTGATATAAGGATATTTTTCTTTCATTTTATCAATGTATTCTACCCCGGCTTTTGTATGTCGGTCTGTGTATTCATCCCTGAAATTCTCAAAGCTTGAACCATATGATTTAAAAAACAAAAGATTTAATTCATCCTTATAATTGATAATTAGTTCAAGGTATTGGTTAATATGTTTTATTTGATGTTTATCTGATGTAAAATAGTCTATGGTAATATTTTTGGGATTATTATGTTCTAACATTAGCTTATCCAATTCATTAGTAAGAGGAGCAAGGACCTCAATAAAAATCTCATTTTTATCCTTAAAATAATTATAGATATTGCTTAATCCAACCTTAGATTTTTTAGCAATAGTACGCATATTAGAATCTTTAAAACCCTTGTTAAGGAATTCTTCTCGTGCTGCAATCAATACGTTTTTTTTTATATCGTCTTTTTGTATCTGCATAAAAGAACAATGTTCGTTAATACAAATTAACATATTAAAATACTTGATAGCAATACCTAAATGTTGTGATTTTAAGTAAGTATAGCCCATACCAAAGTATTACCGGGATGAGCTATATACCTAGTTTTCTAAGCTTTATTAAATAGAATAATATTTGAATACTTCTGATATTTTTTATTATTAATACATTTCGCCAAAATGACGAAATGCCATAGGCATTCCTGTGGTTTTAATAATTGCACTTGAACTAGCTTCACCTGTTGTAATATCATAGGTGTAAAATCCATTATCATTATCAGTAGTAAGCCCAAACATTATTTTATTATTATAAATACCCACAGAATTGTAGGAATTGCTGCGAGGAAGGCCAAGCTTTTTTATAGTTTTAGTATATAAGTCAATTTCTGCTGCTATACATACACGGTCTTCAAGATAACTTACGGGATTACCCCAGTAAGCTGGAATTATAAGCGTGGCATATAGTTTGCCTCCGCCTGCATATTGCACAAAACAAAACATGTTTGAAAAATTACTTTCTCCCTCAATAGCAGCATCGTTTAGTACAAAGTTGTAACTATCGTCAAATACTGTTTCTCCCGAATTTATTCTAAGTATTCCTGCTTTATGCCCGGGTTGAGCACCAAAAGCTCCCATAGTAATTAAATAAATATCATTGTTTTCATCAACAAATATTTGCTTACAGTCTATAGGCCTTGTTGCTTGGGACATGCCGGTTGTTTCTTCTGTAATCATTTTTTCTACCTCGTCTGTTGCCGTATTTATAATAAGTACATCAGATTTAGCTCTGTCAGTAGCAGCATAATACCCACCAACCATCTGGTTTAGAGCAACATATAATTTACCATCTCTGATAACCATTTGTGAAGGGTCCGGGCAGCCGTCTCCAACAGCATATGCTGATATATCAATTTCACCTGTTTTTGTCATGGTGGATGGGTTGATAATTAGTATTTTGGCCCTACCCATAATTGAAACATAAGCTTTTGTTGAGCTTTGAAGCACAATAGCAGTTGCAGCAGAATTATCGTCTAAGCTAAGTTGGCCTGTTTCTTGAAGCTCTTTATCGGCATTGCGTGTGTATTTCCTTATCAGGTTACTTTCAGCAAAAGGCAGAATAAAAATATCTTCTCCTCTCATCACAAATTGATCACTCATAGTAAAAGGAAAGGCTACTGAATTGTCATAAGTTGCAGGTGTTAGATCTTCTATTAACTGCAAATATGTAGTACCAGACATACCATCAGGGCTTGTTATAACAGAAGCTAATGCTATTTCTCCTTTGGCTACGGATTCGTTGGGATCATCCTCTTCGCATGAAATGAAAACCGTACTTGTTAGTATGAAAAATGCAATTGAACGTAAAAGAAATGTATTCATAATAATATGTTTTAATTAATATTTATTTGTTATTGTTAAATTTTATATTAATACTAAAATCTTATTACCGTATTATATACCTTAGCTTAATTCCCGCTGTTCTTCCAGGCATGGGACGATTAAAAATAGTAATCATTTCTTCATCGGTAATATTGTTAACTTGTAATCCTATAATTATATTTTTATTCTTGAAACTATGTTCCAGTCCTAAATTATAAGTTATAGAACGCGGTATTCGCTTTTTCTGATGAACGCTTTGTTCGAAATTGTAGAAATATTCTTCTACGAAAGAATTTTCGAAATAAAATTTACTTTCCTGATTTATTCCTCCAAATAAGTTTTCTTCATGGAGTTCAAACCCGGCATTTGTGTACAGATAGGGAATGTTGGGCATCCTATCACCATAAGTAGGATTATCCTCACTTGAACCAGGTTCTTTTTTCCTTGCATCTCTTAGATCCTGGTAAGTTCCATTAGCATAAACATAAAGAAAACTGGTAAGGTCGTATTTTATATCTATATCCATTCCCCTGGATTCCATTTCTCCAAAGTTTTCGTATTTCGATTGCAGAAAACTTCCGGTAAAACGAATCATATTTTCTAAATAGGTATAGAAAAAATTAATTTCGAATTGAAACCTGTTATTTTTTACATTGGTTCGGTCATACATAAACCCAATGTTTACATTTGTATTCCGTTCAGGTTCTAAATCGCCGGCAGGTACAGTAATAAAACCATCTCCTAGTAGTTCATTTTCAGAAGGCAAACGTACATCGTAGGCAAAAGATGCTTTCACTAAAAACTCCGGTGTAAACCTATATCGAATGGCATTACTAAAACCGAAATCGCTTTTATTAAGATCATGAGGTTTTTCTTCATGGTCATGAGAATAAATATCAATTAAGGTTGTATTGACACTATAATAATAATGTTTAATTGTTGCAGAGTTAGTGAATTTATGATTAAAAAAATCAAGTTCGTAGTTAAGGCCGCTAACATAGCTGTTCATTGTACTATTGAAATTGCTTTTATATCCTATAACCGCATCTTTTAAAGTATCTTCTGGTATTCCATATGCATAATTGTAAACGCCGTTAAGATTTATCGAACTATTTTCGTTTATGATATAGTTAAGGTTTGTTTTTTGAAGAATAGTATGTTTCTGATTATATGAATCGTTTGGTGTAGTTCCAATTTCGCCACCAAGGATTGTAACAGGCTCATAGGTAGTTCCATCCCAGTTATATCTTTGCATGGACTTATCCTGATATTTAAAAATAGTATAGGCATAAGCCAGGCTGAAATCAAAATCCAATCCTTTAATTAAAAGGTCTTCTTTTTCTATAGTGTTTGCAATAAGAAAGGCATCTGAATAGGTTACTGCTTCCTGGATATTTTCTGTTATACCTTGAATCTCTTTTTTTGTTGATATATAAACAGGTTCAAATTCAATCTCATCGAACCACCATTTCTTAGCTGTAAAATTTCCTGCAACTGCTATTTTCTTAAAAGCATCGTGGTCACGTTTTTTGTTTTTTATGTCATAATCCGGGTCATTTAGGCTAAAAGTATAATTATTGTCGGAATAGCTGTAAAAACCTCCTCCACCAAATTCGTATCCCTTTTCGGTATTATTGCGCTTAAAGACTAAAGTAGCATTATGTGTATTATACGACTGAAGGCTATATCCAACATCTATATATTTAGGAGGAAACTCTTTTATTACAATATTAATAGCCCCTCCAACAGCAGAACCACCGAATTTAGCAGGAACAATACCTTTATAAACCTCGATTCGCTCAATCAGGTCAAGTGGAATATCGTTAAAACTAACAAAATCAGATTGGTCGTTTATGGGCATACCATTTATAAAAGACCCTACACGTTTACCTTCCAAACCTCTTACTGATATGCGCTGTGCGCTTCCAGCGCCTCCAGAACTTCTTATTTTTATTCCTGACGTTTTTGTAAGTAGTTCGCTTACATTACTAACAGTCCCTTGTATTTCATCAACTGTTATTACAGAAACAGGTGTTGCCTGCTCTCTTACTTCTCTGGCCTCGGATTTTGCTGTTATAATTATTTCGTCAAGTTGGGTTATTGATTCTTTTAATTTAACATTTAGTGTGGTTTGATCCTTATTACAAGTTATTTTTTTGCTTTGAGATTCATAACCCATTGAGGAAAACACAAAAGTGTATGTTCCTCTAGGTAAAACAAATTTATAACTCCCTGATCCGTCGGAAATAGTACCTTTTTGCAATTCCTTTATAATTACATTTGCTCCTATTACAGGTTCCTTGGTCTTAGCGTCACGTATAACACCAGTTACTTTTGTTTGTGCTGATAATCCTGATATTGCAGTTATAAGCAATAACAGAGTGATTATAAACCTTTGTTCAGATTTCATTTATAAAAATATTTGTAGGTTATAGTACTTTATTTATTATGGTTCGGTGCTTTTTACAACAAGCATTCAATAATGAACAGTATTAGACATTGTTCATTAGAGCGCTAAAAATTAAGCCTTTACAAAAATGGGTGTAAATAATTTGGTGGACAATCCTAATTAATAGTGATTTTGTTAATTCAGGAAAAACAAAAACAGGTAGATCTTTCTACCTGTTTTAAAATTATTTGAACTCCTGTTTAATCTGATCGAGCCAATTATTAATTCTTTCTTCAGTTAATTCAGCTTGATTATCTTCATCAAGTGCTAAACCAACAAATTGCCCGTTTATTATCGAAGGAGATTCGTCGTATTCGTAACCATCAGTATTGGTAAATCCTACTATTTTGCAGCCTTTATTTTTAACTTCCTGATAAATTTTTTCCATACTACCTACAAAGCTATCAGAGAATGAATCGCTATCACCTAAAGCAAATATGGCAATTACCTTTCCGGAAATATCTGCATTTGAGAAATCCGATATAAAATCTTCCCAATCGGTTTGAAGGTCACCGATTCCTGTTGTAGAAGTTCCAAGTATTAAATTATCATATTCTGCAATCTCATTTATTGGTTTTTTAGCCACATCATAAAGATCAGCATTAATTTTTTCCGATATTCTTTTAGCAACAGATTCTGTATTACCTGTTGATGACCCGTAAAATATTGCTGTTTTTACCATGTTTTTTTCATTTATAAATTAATACATAAAGCTAGCACTCAACAAAAGAGTGTGCAATAGCTAAAACTTATGATTTTAGAATAGATTTTAAAAAGTATCTTTGAACGGAATTTAAGAATATGACAAAAACAGGGTTAAAAATATTACTATTCGCATTAATGCTTTGCTTATCATCAAAGGTGAAATCTCATCCTCATGTTTTTGTAGATGTTGATATGACTATAGAATTTAATGATAATGGATTATACAAATTACACATTAGGTTCTATTTTGATGACATGTTTAGTGAAAATTTAAAACTTGGCTTTGATAAAAATAAAAACCGTGTTTTCGATCCGGATGAAGTTGAGGAATTAAGATTGAATGCTTTTTCCAATCTGGCAAATTACAATTATTTCATTCACTTTATTCATAAAGAAAAAGAATTGGAATTTTCTAAAGCATCTGATTTTAATGCTATAATAAAAGATGGAAAAGTAATTTATTCTTTTGAATTGGATATTGATTTACCGGTAAACAATTCCGAAGAAAAATATAGATTAGCATGTTATGATGATTCTTATTACGTTGATGCACTTTTAAATAAAGAAAATATTAAGTTTTTAAATAAAGAAGGATATACATTCAGTTACAAGATTGAGGAAGATAAATCGCAGGCATATTACTTTGAGCAATTATATCCTGAATGTATTTTCTTATCTGTAAAAAAGGAATTATAAAATGTTAAAATTTCAAATAATTTTTATACTTACTCTTTTCATTACTTCCATTAACCAGGTGTACTCGCAACAAAATCCTTTTTTTACACCTAATGAACCTAAGGATAGTGTGCAAGTTGAGAAATTAGAAAAAAATTCCGATCAAACATTGGAAAAAAGAAAGAATTTTAAATTCTCTGTTTTTAATAAGTTCATAAAGCAAAACGCCAGGCTTCAGAAAAAAATAAAGGATAAATTCTCCACTATAGCAAAATCATACAATAATTCGGGTTCGGTTAAGGCTTTGGTAATGGTTTTTTTACTGTCTTTTTTATATGGAATTTTTCATTCTTTGGGTCCGGGACACGGTAAAGTATTTATTTTTTCATATATGCTAACAGAGAATCCTAAAATTATTAAAGCAATTTATATCAGTTATTTAATAGCAACTGTGCATGCTATTTCCGGTATGGTTGTTTCATTAATCATTATATATAGTTTAAGAACATTTTCGGCTGCATCGGCTTCAATTACTAATGCTTCTGACTTTATATCGCAAATTAGTTTTGCTCTTATTACAGGTATCGGAATATATTTATTGATTAAAGCAATAAGACCCAAGAAACATTCACATTCTCATGATCATAATAAGTTAAACAAATTACCTTTTATTCCATTTATATTATCTGTTGGAATTGTGCCTTGCCCTGGTACAGTAATTATTGTAACTTTTCTTGCCTCCATTGGATTACTTTCGGTTGGTTTATTTTCGGTATTTTTTATTATTCTTGGAATGGGAATCACTATTTCGGTGATAGGTTTAATTTCACTTTTCTCAAAAAGATTTGTTCAGAAAATTGCATCATTAAAACTTAAAAACTATGATATTATTTATAGGGGAGTTTCAATATTTGGTGCAAGCCTCTTGGTTTTTTTTGGAATTTTGTTTCTTATTGGTAGCCGTAGTTAGTATGAATTGATGAAAAATAAAATATTAACTGTTAGTTTTTACAAATGATACAATATGTACCCTTATTGTGATTATCGCGAATGTTGTTTATAGATTCGATACTTAAATGATGGCTGTTTATGAGTTTTATAATATCAACATATTTAAAATAAATTGATTTACTCTTCTGATTTTTTATCCATTTCTGGTGTTTAGTGAAAAATAGTATTTCACCATTGTATTTTAATAGCCGGTTTATATGTTTAAATACTTTATGTTCAGGTAAACTATTGTCTGCTGTTATAATTATCTGATCATAACATTTTTGTTCAAGTTGATATTGAACATTCATAATAGTATTTCCTCTTACACATTTATACCTTATAGGGCACTCATGGCAATTAGGGAATTCACTTTTATTTAAACAATCATATTCAAACGCAGGAACATAATGAAATGTATTAAATCCAGGCCCTATTTGAAGTATCTGCGCTTGTGTTTGTTTTTTATTTAAGGTACTTAAGGTTTTTTCTACTGTATAATCCATTTTAAATTAAGAATCATTTAGTGTTTTCAAGAAAACTCCAAAAACAAATTACATGTTGCAAATAAATCTCAAAACTTAGATTTTAATTACCAAAACCATTTCTTTACTAGACATTTGCTACTTGTGGATTAATTGATTTTTGTTGTTTGTGTTTTTAACTTTAATTAGTTTTTTAAGAATCGTTATTTAGTATTTCTTGTTCAGGATCAATATAGTTATTTAAGATAGCATACACTGTGAGCCCGGCTATCGTTTTTATGCCTAACTTTTCGGTAATATTTTTTCTGTGAGTTATAACTGTATTAATGCTAATAAATAATTTATCTGCAATTTCTTTATTGGACAAACCTAAAGCAACTTCTTTTAAAATATCTTTTTCCCGGTCGCTTAAAATGGTTTGATCTTTTTTAAGATCTTTTTGATTTTCTTCTTTAAAAAAGTTATCAAGTTTTTTTAAAATGTCAGATTGGTTTTCATCATAGTTTATCCATTTTATATTGGTTTTGATAACAGTTTGGCTATTTTTTAGCAGGATGAGTGGACAATCCGGAGAAATCCTTTTGATTTCAGAAATGGTTTGTTCTATGTTATTATTAAAAATATCTTCGTTTAGAATTAAAAATAAAGAAAAAACTTGCTCTTTTAATAAATCTTTTAATTCATCTACAGACTCAACATCAAATAATTCGGGCCTTATACCAATTACACTTAGAATAGTTTTTATTCCAAGCGTATATATATAATTATTTGAAGCGATTACAACTTTCTTTATTTTATAATTTGTTTTCACGAATTTCTAATAATTTTTTTTCTAATAATTTAACTTTCGGAATAAGTACTTTATCTTCAATGTTTGTATGGACACCTAAATCGGATTCCAAACGAAATATTTCAATTAATAAATTTTGACATAACTCTTTGCATAAAACAGGAGGCATAAATTTAATAATCAGATTCTTTAAATCATTTAACTTAACTTCTGCATCTTCATGATTACGTTCATAGTTTTCGATAGAATTGGTTAAAATCTTTTGATACAGCTGGTCATCTATTATTTTTTGATTTAAAGCATTTTCAATTGATAAAATATACGGAAAGACATATAGATCCTCATTTTCAAGATGCAACCTTAACTCTTCTTTATATTCGTTAAAAAAACCATTTAAAAGAGTAATATTTTTATAGTTTTCCGGTTTTACTGCCCTTTCCATTTTATCAATATATTCCTGAATTTCGGGTATTTTAACTTTTAAATAATAATCATGTGTATTTGATAAATATTCGATGATAAGTTTAGCCGGAAAATTCTGAAGGCTTTTTTTTGGAAAATAGTTACTATCGTGAAATGAATTAATTATTTCTAGAGCAAACCAAACGTTAATTTCTTTTTCGATGCAAACTTCTTCAATTGTTTTATTTCCAAACCCAAATTCAATTCCAAATCGCCCTATGATAGGGATTAATCTATAATCAGCATGAATAATATCCGCCAATCTGGATTTAGGATTAAAAAGCAACTTCTTCTTCATATGCTTGTTCTAATTTATTTTATTCGGGAACATATATTATTTCTCCATTTTCAAGCTGGTATGCAACTCCAACCCGTTTACCCCTGGTTCCTGAATTCTTGGTATCATCAGAAGGTTTATATTTTTCGATGGTTTCTCCCTTTTTAGTGATAATTTCCATGTTCTCTTTACCAGGATTTTTTACCATTGTAAAATCTTCCTGCGAAAAAACTTCGTTCATTTGATATCTTGTAACTAACGCAACCATAAGTGCAACTGCAAAAACCATTGCTATATCAAATAAATTAGTAAGTACCGATAATGGGTCCTGATCATCATTAGCTTGCAATAATCTTCTCTTTCTCATAGCTTATGTTTTTAACTATTCTTCCTTCTGAAAAATGTTCTAAAATAGCATCAGTAAGATATTCCAGGGTATTCATATCATCGGCATACCATCTTTGCTTTATTTGTAAGGTAATAAAACCGATGGCACCGATAAATACTCCGAGTACGGTTGTGGCAAAGGCCACTTGCATGTTGTGTGCCATAGTTGCAACATCGCCACTTGCCAAACCTACCAGTGCCGGCCCCATCGGAATTAAGGTTCCCATTAGGCCAAGCATTGGCCCTAATTTTGTTAAACTTTTTGATTTTCCTAAATCAGTATCAGCCAGAATTTCATAATCGCCTAACAGTTTGTTAAATAGGGCTTTAGAAGATTTTTTCTCCTTTATTTTATTGATGTAAATAACCAGTGGACCATTAGAATAGTTTGTGAGCTCGAATTCCTTTATAAAATCACCCGCGATTTTATTTTCTATAGCTTCTTTTATTTTTTGTTTATTTTTTGCCCGGTTAATATAAGTACCATAAAAACTGCCTGCCAATAACAACGATTTGACAAATAAAATAAGCAGAAATACTATAACGGGAACTAAAAGACCCGTTGTTAGCCAATAGAGCCAATTTGTTATTATATCCATTTTTTTAAAAATTTAAATTGTTTTTTGTTTTTGATTTTATTTAAAAAATAGCCTAATGATCCGAAAGCAATTACTACTAGTAAAAACACTAATAACTTAATTAAACTTGTTTCAAGCTTATAGCTGCTTTGATTATAATTAGCCAATCCTGCATTGATTATTATTGCTAATATGAGCAAGATTGCATTAATTAAAAACTTAAACTCATAACGTATGCTCTCCTGCGATAAAAAGTATTTGATCAAAACGGATAGAATCAAAATGATTTCGATTAAAACTAATGAAGTTATTAAAGCCGTTAATTTGAAATTTAATCCCGGAAATAAATAGAATATTTTTAATTCGATGTAAAAAATTGCTCCGGCAATTAATACACCTGGAGTTAACTTTAAAAATTTGATCCAAATTCTTTTTTTAGGAACAAACAGGTTTTGCAGCATCCCAATACTAATAAGAATTCCTGAAATTGCTTCCAAAGTAATTAATAAAGCTAAATTAGTTACCCTGCGACTTTCAGATAATAGAACGGTGTAGATATCTCCATTTTGTTTAATTACAATTGGATGTATTAAAAAAGCAAAAATGCCTGCAAGGCCTGCGAAAAGTAATACCCCCGAATAACTTTTATAAAAAGTGGCCTTACAGGCAAACTTTATAACAGAAAGAATGAGAATGACTTGTAATATACTTTCCATCATAATTTTGTTTTAAACCATTTTAATGAATCTCTAACCAAAAGAATTGAAACAAAAAACAGAGGTATTAAAACAAATAACTGAATGGGGCTTTTTACCTTTGTAGAGAAAATTTCATGCAGATGCCCTGTATTTACTATTAGAGCAACAAATGACAATAACATGTTTAGTAATTTTCCGGTACTCCCTCTTAAATATTGCGTGTTTAAAATTGCTAAAGCAGGAACACAAAAGCTAAGCCCTAATATAAATAGCATAAGGGTTGGAATTATTCCATCAGCTTCTTTTTTTACAATATTAATTCCGTAAAAAACAGGTACTATATGAAGAATAATATGAAACATTAAACCTATTAGAATAATTATCCAAAGTAGACTTATTCTTTGTTTTATTCTTTCGTTATTCATTTATTTTTCCTTTTTCTAATAAAAAACATGATCATAAAAAAGATTATTACTAATGAAATAATTATGATTCCATTAGAACGAGAGGATTCCTGGTCGATTTTTTGCTTGTTGGGCCTTTCCTTTTGTTCTTCTTTTTTAAGAACTACACTTTCTTTGTTCTCTTCAATTTTTACTTCTCTAACGTCTTTTATATCCTGTTTGTATTGCTCAGCTTGTTGTGGACTCAGTTTGTTAGCAATAAATTCTCTAAGTTTGGCATTATCGCAAACAAATCCGCTACATCCTGCTTTATGATTTTTGATTAGTTCTGCATGTAACTGTGCTATTTCTTTTAATTGCTGTTCACTGGCTTTCCAGTATCCTTTGCGTGCAGTTTCTAACATTACTGATGTCATCTCCTGTAAAGCATAAGGATTTTCTTCTTCAAATCTATTCTGAACATTTAGTTCATACTTGTCTTTTACATAAACTTCGTGATATGTATTCCAGATATGATCATCAATAGCAGCCGGTTTCATAACATTCCAGCCGTAGGTATTCCTGAATGTCTCGGCAAAGGTTTCCATAGCGCTGGCTTCGCCATCTAGTAATTCTTGAATAAACTTTGGATTAAACACCGTTGAATTGGTTTCAACTCCAATGGCTTCTTTTAATCCTTGCATTCGTGGGTTATTTATATTTCTAAAATCATTGAAATAAGCCGTAGGGTCATTACCTGTTACATTACGAACAGCCATATTTAAACCACCCATGAATTCATAAACATGGTCAAGGCTTAAAGGGCCCCAGGTATTGCTTGACCGTGGCTGGACCACAGTTTCGGTATTTTGTAATGCCGCTTCAAAAATACCTGCTCGGAAAGTTCCCCAATCTTCACTTTCGTCGTAAACAGCACCCATATTATTAATATAGCTGCGAGCAACCTGATTTTCATCTTCCCATGCATCGCCCTTTTCAACCAATCCCATGATGCCGGTTCCGTAATTTCCGTTTACTCCGCCAAAAACTCTTTTTGAAGCATATTTCCTTGCATCAAGGGGAGAGAAGCCTTTATCCAGCATGAATTTTTCAGCATCATGTATTCCTTTTTGTACATAATTCAAGGAGTCAGCATCTTTTGCCTGTGCAGCCATCAATACTGCTTTATGAATTAACGCTAAACGCGAAGCAGCTAAATCTCTTAACTGCCCTGATGTTTGTACAACGACATCAATACGTGGCCTTCCCAATTCTTCTATAGGAATAAGGCGTAAATTACGTACAGATCCAAAACCATCACGAACCGGTTCAACTCCTAGTAAATAAAGGATTTGGGCAATGGTTGCACCTTCGGTTGAAATAAAGTTGGTCGACCATAAAGTGAAACTAACCTTTTGTGGGTAATGGCCTTTATTTTTCAGTTCATTTTCCAGTAATGATTTACCCAATTGTACACCTACCGTCCAGGCTTCATCAGATGGCGTTCTTTCTGCATCAACTGAATACATATTACGTCCTGTTGGTAAAGCCTCCGGATTTACAATTGGATCCCCTCCGGACGATGGTTCGGTATAACCTCCTTGTAAAGCATTATCAATAGAAAGAAGTTCCGAATTTGGACTATTTTCTAAATTCTCGTAGTATTTCTTAACTGTACGAATGCTTTGCTCAACTTGCAATATTGCTTGAGCATACCTTGCTTCTTCCTTATTTATCTTATCTATTTGGTTGTTTATATTTTTTAGCTGGTTTTCCAATTTACTTTCCCAATCTGGCCTATTAGTTAGTTCCTTTAGGGTTTCATAATTTTCCGGATCGCAATATTTAATGCTGGCTGTATTGTTTTTATATAATTCCAGAATTGAATAACTGTTATTAAGTTCTGTTTTATTCTTACCAAAGTTGGAATTGCCGGAATCGTCAAAAAGTTTATTTAAAACCGTTAAATTATTTGCAGAATTCAGAAGAACAGCTTTTTCTTTAAGAATTTCTATTCTCTTATTTTCAATTCTATCAGCTAATGTATTATCATCAATTAAAGTGAAAACTTCTATTTTAGTTAAACTATCTTGCATTACATCAATTAATTGTAGCATTTTTTCCTGATTGGCAATGGTAATAGCTTCATACATTTCAGGAGCCATTTTTTTCATTTTGTTTGCCATTTTTACAGCTTTTGTACGATAAACCGGATCTAATAATTGGGAAGATTTGGAAAATACTTTTGCTGATTTTAAACTAAGAATGTAATCTTTGTTTTGTTCATCTTTACATAACTCAACAATTAAGTTCACAAGATTCTCTTGATCCGTTCCACTTTTTGATTCCTCAGTTTTAGACTTATTCATCATCATCGAAATAATATCGTATGATGAATTATTTTTCTTCCATTGTTTTGCTTTTTCCTGCTCAGCTTTTGTAATGACTAAATTAAGAGAGTTATCAATAGATTTTCCGTTAAGAATTTCCGCGATAATATGTTTTGCCTTTGGGCGATAATTTTTTGAAACGTAATAATTATCCTGATATTTATTGGCTGATATTTTACCCCTAATTCCATCCAATTCAGCTAAACCAAAAGCAATTGGATCTTGTGCCATAAGTGTTACCGTTTCTTTCAACTTTTCACGACTGTACGGAATACCCATGGTGTAAAGTCCAGCAGTTACTTTTTCTTCCTCAATTTCTTCAAGGTATTCGTGAATTTTATGCATTTCCTCAGAACCATAAGGCTTTAAGGAATCCAAACCGATAGCTCTGTGAATATTTTGTTTTTCAGCTAATAATTTAGCCGATTGTGCGTATTGTTCTTTTACCGGTCCATCGGGCAAACTATTATATTTATCTAATTTTTGGTATAATTCTTCTAAATCATTATGTAAGCCACTTTTCATGAACGGAGGAGTAAGATAGGTAAGCAGGGTAGCATAACTTCTACGCTTAGCAATGATACCTTCACCAATATTACTTATGGTGTAAACATAAAAATGTGGTGTATTTCCAATTAAACGGTCGGCCCAATCATAATCTGATAAAGCTACTTGTTTGCCTGGCGTAAATTCCAGGCTTCCATGTGTGCCGAAATGAAATATGGCATCAGCCTGAAAATCTTTACTTGTCCAGAAATATGAAGCTATATAAGTGTGCGGTGGAGCAACTTTAGCGCCATGCACTAATTGCTGCGTATCATCACCTATTCCGGGTAATGGTTGTGGTAACAGACAAACGTTCCCAAATTGCACTCGGGTAACTGCAATGTATTGTTTATTTGCCTTTTCAACATTCATATACTTACCTGGAGCCTCCCCATATTTATCAACTACTTGTTGATATAAATCTGCCGGTAATTCTTCCTTACACCAGTTCTCATATTCTGTAGTTTCAACCAAAGCAGGGTCACCGGTTTTTATGTATTCGTCAAATGCTCCTAATGCATATGCTCCTAGTACGGGACCTTTTTGCATCATTATTTCCTGGAATGCTTCTTTGGTTTCAGGCAATCCATCTACATTATAGCCTTGTTTTTGTAAAGATTTTAATACATTATAAAGTGATGGAATAACTTCCATATTGGCAGCAACAAGGGCATTATTACCGGGTCCTTTGAAATAGTAAATTGCAATTTTTTTATTGGCATTTCTTTTTGTCTGAAGTTTAAGCCAGTTAGCAGTTATTTCGCAGAAATTATCTACACGGTTTGGAATAGCATCAAAAATAAGGTTACCTGATTCTCCTTTAAATTTAGAAACAATTGCATATGGTACTGCAGCTCCGTCTAATTCCGGCATAACAATGCTCATGGAAAGCATTCCGCCATACATTCCCTGTTGGTTGGTAAGCCATTTATCGTATTTTTCGAATACGGTAAGCGGAGCAAGTACCGGAATGTTTTTTTCTTTAAGCCAATCAATGGCTTTATTCTGTTGCCCCATAGCCAGGCGCCCATGTGGGCGAAGTATTACAAGATCAGGGTTACAATCTTGTAAAAGTTCTATTTTTTTTTCTCCAAAGGATCGTATTGGATAAACATTTAATCCTTGTTCCTCCAGTCCCTGGATTAATTTAAGGGTATGTTCCCTGTTTGAGTTTTGTATGTTTATATTTCCGGCAAGTAACGCTACTCTTGGCGCATTTTCTTTATAATATCCCTTTTGCTTATAAAATATTTCATATTCTTCTATATTCGTAAATATTTGGTCATCTTCTCCATGAAAATAAAAATCATCGGGTAAAATAAATGCTTTGCCATAAGGCTTATTAAACCATTTTTTCTTATCAATTTCTTTTCGTGTATAATTAAAAAGGTTTTTAAAGTTAATAGCACATTTGTTATCCAATAGATCGGTGATGTAATCAAGTTCTTCACCTTCTATATTTGTAACATCATATTCCGGATTAGTTATATCTGCGATGTAGACCTTGGTTTCCTTAGTTGAAGCTTTTCTTAATAAATCAAGTTGTTCGGGTGATATTCTTACCCCATGGCCTCTTACTAGAACCAGGTCATACTGGTCAATTTTATCTAAATTATCTAATTCAATATTTTGCAGTTTAACCCACTTGTTATCGTTTGAACGTTCCATTTTCTCCATGGTAAAATCCGGAAATGAGACGACCGCAATTTTTGTTGGAGCTATGTTACTTTTATATAAAAAGAACAATATTATGATTAAGAAACAGATACTTAATATTGTTAAAAATCTTTTCTTCATTTTTTTAATATAAAAAGGTGATTTCCAGAACTATCTAGCTACCAAAAACCGGATCTAATGGAAATCACACTTGTTAAAATTGAATGAAATCTATTCCAGATTTGTACTACCATCTGATTGGTATGCGTAGTCCATGGTGATAGTTCCTGAGTTATCTTCATCGTCAAGGAAACTTTTTAACCATATTTTGGCATACTTACCATCTGCAGTTCTAACAATAAAAACTTTTTCTACAAATACCCATGCATGTTCAGCATGATCATAAGTAGCCCAATCATCGCAAACAGAATTTGCTGTAGACGTAACATAAACTGGTGGCATCGCAGGAGTTAATCTTATATCAAGATCACCATCTACCGTATAACCTGATGTTGGGGCTTCAGTTACAAGGGCAAAATCCGTTTGAGTGGCTTCCAGCATTCCACCTTGTCCATCTCCGGATTTACCACTGTTTGTTCTTACGTCCTTGTAATGAAACGCAAGATCCCAATCTGTTCTGGCTTTCCAGTCTGCATCATCCGGTTCAGTTGGATCAGCCGAGCCGGTGCCTATAATTCCATTTTCAAAAGAAAAATAGTGCCAGATAGTATAATCTTTCGTATAAAGACTAAGTGTGTCATTTTCTGCAGGTTTGGGGTCATCATCTTCATCACATGCTACAAATAACGCCGTTGTTAATGCGATTAACAGTACTTTTAATAATAATGTTGTTTTTTTCATTTGGTGAGTATTTAATTGTTATAAAATAAATTTGATTCCAAAAAAGAACCTTCTACCCGGATCAATTACTGCCAGGTCTTTAGTGTCCACATAATCGAATATATTATTAACTCCGGCTAACGCCTGAATAGTTAATTTATTTCTTAATTTAAACTGTTGGTTATAAGTGAATTTCCACATAGAATAAGCATCGCTTTTATCCTTATAAATGGTTGTTTCTTCAACCCCGGTATCAGGATTTTCCTCCGTTTCCTGATATTGAAATAATCTGCCGGACGAAATTCGCCCGTTAATATTTGCACTTAACGGAAATTTTATTTTGGTAAGCTTATACGAAAGAGCAACTGTTCCGGTATGAACACTATTTCCATAAAGCTGTAAACCGGTTGATTTGTCTTCCGTATCAGAATAAGCATAACCAGTTTTTAACATGGTATTTTTTAAAGGGCTAATTGAAACATAGCTTTCTATACCTCTTAACACTGCTTCATTTACATTCATATAGTGTTTTTCAAGCATATCTGTTTCGCTGTTAACACGGTCGACAGACTCTATTTTGTCTTTTATTGAGTTGTTATAAGCATTTATGGAGATATTGAATAAATTTCTGGTATATTCGGCCGAAAAAGAGGTGTAGAATGCATTTTCCGGTTTTAAATCAGGATTTCCATAAATCATAAACATTCCACTATGATCGAAGTTATAGTGAAGTTCTTTTAAAGTAGGAGCCTTATAACCTTTCGTTATGTTCCCTCTGAATTTAAATTTTTTAGGAGAATACATTAATGATAGTTTTGGAGTAATATGATTACCATAATTTGTATGGTATGTATATCTCAATCCTCCGACTAATACAATATCTTCAATTAGTTCATAGTCTAATTGTAAAAATGCATTGTAATCATATGAATTTTTATCCTTATCTCCTGTTTCTCCAAATAGTTGAATTGAATAGATATTTTCTAAGTTTAATTCTGTCCCGATTATAATTTCTAGGGTATTTACAGGAGTATAAGTATCCATTAAAAAGAATGATGAAAACTGATAGTCCGATTTTAATTCCTTTTCATCATTTCGGCTTTCGTAAACGGTATATGAGTTATAAATGTCCGTATTCGCTCTAAATTCAATAGATTGCTTTTCATTTACCATTATGGATAATTTTCCTCCGAGGGTATAGTTTTTATTTAAATTATGTGTTGATTTAGTACTTTTTTTAGGGTTATTAAGCTCATGCTGAAAGTAAACCCCTTGTGTAGTTAAGGTAATTTTATCATTAAGCTTATAACTTAATTTAAGCTTGCCTGAATAGTCTGTATTTTTATCAACAGTATATGAAGCGGGAGTTTCGGGTGTCAGGTCATATCCATCTGTACTGCTTCTAAATCCATTTAAATGTATATTTAACTTATTTAACGATATACCAACATTTGATGATATGAGTAAGGTATTATTTTTTGTATATCTGGAACTTACTGTGGCGGAAAAAGGTTTTGTAAAATTGTTATCGTTGGTTATGATATTAATTACAGCACCTATTGCATTAGATCCATATAAAACCGAAGAAGCTCCGTTTACAATTTCTATTTGTTTTATGTTTTCTGCATTAAGCCTGCTGAAGTTTACATTACCCCTGGTTTCGCCAACCATTCTTTCACCGTTTACCAGAACAAGAATATAATCGTTATCCAGCCCTTGTATTTGAAGATTATCTCCATGCCCATCAGGTGAGAATTGTACTCCCGGCATTGAATATTCTAAAGCATCAAGAGCTGTAACAGCACCGGCTTCCTGTAATTCTACCCCTGTAACAACTTTTGTTAGAATTGGGCTTTTACCTAGAGTTTTTCTGGTCCTGGTGCCGGTAACAACAACCTGCTCCATGTTGAATAAATCTTGTTCCATTAGATATTTTCTAGATTCATCTTGTTTTATAGTATCGATAATTGTTTTGTAACCGACAAAGGATATGGCTATAACGGATTGATTATGAACCGGATTTTTTGCAATTCCATTTACCGTTGTAACCGCATGAAATTTTGCCTGAGTTTTAATTTCTTCAAAACAAATATTGGCATAAGGAATGGGTTCCTTATTTTCTTTATCTAGCACTAAGATTTCCGGATTATTAGCATAAACCTTCCCTAGAATCAACATGAATACTAATAATGCAACTTTTTTCATTTTATATTCTTTTTTAATGTTTTCGGGTTAATTTTAGCCTGGTTTTTATTCCAATCTTCGATAAAAAAGTTTTGCGTTCCCAAGCTAAATACTCTTACATTCTTAGTTGTTTGAGTAATTTGGATAATTTGGCTCATGAGGATTGTTTTTTTAAGTTTATTTAATTTCAGGTTTCTAAATTATTGACTGTTTGCTGCTACTAAAAGAGTATTATATATTGAATTCATACTAGATTTTCGAAGCATGTAGTAATCTGTGCCTGTTTTTTTACAAGCTTTTTTTACCTGTAAACATGCAGCATGACTGTTAACGTCTACCGGGCATATAACTATATCGGATTGTGTTACAAGGTTCGAAAGATTTGATTCGTTCTGTCGGCAATAGCCATTGTGGTAAATAAACAGGCCTCCCATTTCCTGTACGATTTTTTTGTAAAATGATTCCAGTTTTGTAATTCCTCCCACGATTAAGACCTTTTTTTGACACAGGTCCACTTTATCGCATTCATTACATTTAGATTGTTGAGCTTTAAATGATGATAAAACCTCGTTTAATTCCTGCTTTATATTTTCAAAACAAATAGAGTTGGAATTAACTTTTTTGTTAAGCTGTTTATTATCTGACTCTAACTGTGTTATTAAATGGTTCTTTTCTTTTATTTGTTTTATAAGGTATTGATTGTCTGACTTTAAATTAGAATAGTTAGCATTTTCTTTTATTAAAGAATTGTTTTGAGAAATTAGCATATAGTAATTTTCCTTTAATAGTTTCAGCTGTTTCTCAACTTCTTTTAGTTTACTCCGTATACCGTTATATTTATCATTTATTATATTATTTTGCCGGCGGATATTTTCGTATTTTTTTTCTGAAAGTTGGTATTCGAAATACATTTGGTGACTATACATATGAAGCTTTTGTAAAATCTGTTGATTATCTTTTTCACTTAAATCAATGTATGCAGCAGAAATCCAAATGAATGCACCAAAGTCCTGTGAATTAAGGAAAGAGTCAATATCTTCGATCCATTCTTTTGCGTTACAATTAATATATAGGCCAATAAGTTTACTATACTTTTTATCCAAAATTTTTTGTGCTTGTTTTGCTATAGGTGTTTCTTTTGAAATATTCGCTATAACAAAATCATGTAAGATCTTTGAAATGAACTTTTGATTTTCTTTTTTTATATTCTTACTAAGTAATTGCCATTGCTCTTCAACGTTTAAACAAAATCCGGCAATTGGACAAAAGTACCTTTCATTTATTTCCCAAATATTCGTTATCATTTTACTATATCAATCAAATGCATAGTTAGTTATATCTTGTGTTTTTCGTTTATGATTAAATAGCCAAAGCAAGACCTTGAGTATTGATAAAATCTGAACTTATATTTTTTCGTTTTATGTACCGGTCACATTGCTGTGTTCTATCATATCCCAGCATGATTCCCAATATAAAATCCTGCTCATCAGTGATGGCAGTTAATGATTTGTTACCGAAAGATTCTACAATTTTTACACATTGAGTTTTACCAAAAAACACATTTATTTTTCGTTCATTAATGTTTTGTATCTTATAATAAATGCCCTTCTTGTTTAAGAGGTTTTCAGCGAGATATTGATCTTCCTTACTCATGGTATGCAATACCAGATTTCTTAATCCCTTTTTAAACTCATAAATATGATGCAAAAATATTTGCATATCTCCTGATTTATAATCCGTACATGGAATTTTCATACTTCTCAATTTATTTTCAAAAAGAAGGGGGAGATTTATAATGGCTTACGGGTCAATCACCCCCGACTTTTTGAGAACTACTCATGCTTCAAAATTGCCAGAAATCAAAGTGTTGAGTACTATATTAAACTATCTAATTAAACTGTCCCTTCAATTGCTGAACCCAGTTTTTTATCCTTTCATTTGTTAAATTTCCTTGATTTTCTTCGTCAAGCGGTAAACCAATCAATTCACCATTTATTTCCGCTTTTGATACATCATAGCTATAACTTTCTTTAGCAACCTGGCCTATTACTTCGCATCCTTTACCTTCTAATGTTTCATATATAATTCCAATTGCATCAACAAAAGAATCCGGATAAGTATCCTGGTCCCCTAAACCGAAAATGGCAACTTTTTTTCCTTCAAGATTGGCATTTTCTATTTCCGAAAGAAAAACGTCAAAATCATCTTGCATATCGCCAACACCCCATGTAGAAGCTCCAAAAATTATATTTGAATAAGTCTCAAGATCGTTCGCACTTGCATCGCTTACTTCTTTAACATCGGCCATATCTGTTCCTAATTCTTGTTGTATTTGATTAGCTGCTGTTTCTGTGTTTCCGGTTGATGAACCGTAAAATATTCCTACTTTTTCCATTTTAATTTAGTTATTACAAAATGAGTATTTAAAATTCTTAATTAGTTTTAATGGTTTGTTATAGATATTTGCATTAGATAAAAGGCTTTTTAGCTCATTCAATTCTTCTTTGTTTAATAAGAAATTAATGTTTTTGTGCCCTACCGGGATAATAATCTTTCGGCGGTAGTTGACCTGAAAATTTGTAATCTCCCAATAGTCACCATCTAAATCGTCAATATAACTTGCGAAGTGTTCAAATCCCTTATCGTTAAAATTGAAATTTATATTGTTAAACTCAATGTGGATCTTATCGCATGAGGCACATCGAAAAATACGTCCGTTTTTTGTTTGATATATATTGTTACTCATAATTGATCATTATTTATAATGAGATGGTATTTGTAGTATATTCAATTAGTACGGCCACATTGAGCAAAAAGGTGACGCGGTGATGCATAACCATTTATGCATCGAATAAAGTTTTTAAATAATTATTTACAAGGAGGAGCTCTGCCCAATGACAGGAATAGATTGTTGCCTTTATATAAAACAACGGAGCAAGAAAATATTTCTAAAACTAAAAATCCCAGGTATAAAAAAGCAGATAAGATTGCGATATAAAACAAAAGCTCTAAACTTTGTAAAAAGAATAATTCTGCTTTAACATGATGATGTGTTTTACCGGAATTCTCATTCTCGGACTTATCGTAAGGATGGGCGTGTACCATAATGCTGCCATCTTCAAGTTTATGAATATGCGTATACATAACTTTGTTGGCTATCATTAATCCAACAAAGCATATCATGATAATAACACCAATCTTTTTTAATATGTCCCTTAATGAGATTTTCATGATACAAATGTTCAAATTCTATTTCGGACAGGCAATACCTAATTGTTGGTATTTTAATTTAGAATGAATAAAAACAAGGAGGTGAAAAGAGATTTTACACTATTCATTGAAACATAATAAGTAACGGGTAGCCGGATTTTATTTAACCTTTTTCATGCTTTCAGTGTATAAAATATGAAAAATGATTTCAAAAATTTAAATTGATTATATTAGTGGCACTTTAAGAACGAACATTATGCGTATTATTATAACCTTTTTTATTTTTTTAATTGGGATTACTTACTCTTTTGCCGTAAATGAAGGAATGCCAATTATTAGAAATTTTAAAGCAGAG
This sequence comes from Bacteroidales bacterium, assembly GCA_028282785.1. GTDB lineage: Bacteria > Bacteroidota > Bacteroidia > Bacteroidales > UBA12077 > UBA12077. The sequence goes on from JANQHE010000024.1 coordinate 27,826, forward strand.
ACTTATGAAGGAGGTAGCAGGATTTATTCTCTCGTTACAACAAAGGATGGATTGTTATACGCTGGTGATAAAACAGGAATAATTGAGTTTGATGGAGAAAATTGGAATAAAATATATAGTGGATTTGCAATTACATCCTTAGCCGCTGATTCAAATGACATAGTTTATGTTGCAGGAAGCAAAGGAATAGGAAAATTAGTGCCGGATTCTACTAATACGATTACCTATAAATCACTAAATCAAATTATTACTACCGAGAAAGATTTAAAAAAGTTTAGGTTTGCTAAAGTTTTTAATATTAAAGATCGAATTGTTTATGTTCTTGGTAAAGAAATAATAATTAACACACTGGAAAATATACGCATTTTAGAAACCTCACATGATTTTATTTATTATCAGAAGTTGGATGATGAACTATATTTTTATTCTGAGGAAGATGGGGTATATCAACTGGTTGAAAATAAACTTAAATTGATCAATAATAATGAGCAAATCAAGAACAAAAGAGTTGTGGGATTTTTAAATTATAAAAATCAACTTCATGTTTTAATGGAGAATATTGGAATATATAATTTGGAATTAAATAAATTAAGCTTAAGCGAACAGATTATATCAAAATTAAATCAGATTAAATTACAGGGTATAGATCAAATTGATGATAGCACATACGCATTAAAGACTTACTATAATGGTGTTTTGCTTTTTAATAATAAGGGTGAGATTTTTAAGAAATACAGTTATGAGGAAGGGCTTGTAAATAATACCGTATTTTCTGTGTTTAAGGATTATTGGAATAACTTGTGGATTGGTACGGCTTCGGGAATCTCTTCCATAAGATTAAACTTTCCTTTTACAAAATTCAACAACCATCAGGGTATTGGGACAGGATATGCTTCAGTATTATATAAAAGCACATTATATTTTGCAACAAGCCAGGGATTGTATTATTCCAAAGAAAATTCTAAAGGCAACCTTGAATTTATTAAATTATTTGACGGACACGTTTGGGGATTACACCTGATAAAGAACGTTTTGTATTTTGGAAGTCCCGGTGGAATATATTCATGGGATAATAAACGGATTAAACAGGTAACATTCTATCCCGGAGGATGGAACTTGACTAAAATTGATGACAATAACAATTACTATTTGTCCGGATCTCCGGTCGGATTACTTTTGTTAAAGCATGATAGGCAACTTGAATATGTTAGATTAATAAAAGGTTTGAACGGGAATATTAGAAATATAATAAAAGATGAACAAAATAATTTTTGGGCAGAATTTGAAAATGGTCTGTATAGGTTTGTTATCAATGATGATTTAACAGATATTAAGAACCTAAGGATTTTTGACCGAATTGAATTTAATAATAAACTAAAACAAGTAATAAAGTATAAGGATGAAGTTTATTTTGTTGCGGATAGCGGTATTTACGTATATAATAATAATCAAGGTTTTTATAAAGATACTGTAAAATTTAAATCCATATACAAGGAGGAAAGAATACCGTCGAATATAATTATTGATAGATTTAATCGATGGTGGTTGTTTCGAAATGGAGAAATGTATTGCTATAACATTTCTGATAAAGGTGCCGGAAGGTTCCATTTTAGTTTAACCGAATTTGCAAACGATAAATATCCAATTGATTATGAGAATGTTTTTAGTTTAGATACTAATTTTGTAATCATAGGCCAGGAAGAAGGATTTCTGGGATATAACCTAGAGATGAAATATAACGGAACTTATTCAGCAAATAGGGTTAGAAGGATTATTATTATGTCGCCTAAAGGTAAAGTAAAAACGTTAACCGGTAATGAGAAAACAGTTAATTGGGTACAGTATGGAGATATTGATAAAGGAATAAAGTATGGCACCTCAATCAAGTTTTATTATTCTGCTGGATGTAGTAAACATAATTCAGTAAAGTATGCAACTTTTTTGCATGATTTTGATGAAAAGTGGCCTCAATGGAATAATGAAACTGTGAAAGAATATACGAATCTAAACAAAGGAGAATATAAATTTATTGTAAGGTCAATTAATAAATCAGGTGAAGAAAGTACTCCTGCAATTTATAGTTTTACTGTGCTTCCTCCATGGTATCTAACAATATATTCTAAAGTTGCATATGTTTTATTATTTGTAATAATAGTTATTTTAATTAGACAAAGAATACGCTATCATACAAAGAATTTAAAACAGAGATTGCAAAAAGAGCAAGAGGAAATACTTTATAGAAAAGAGCAAACTCAAATACAAGAGAATCTAAAAAAGCGGCAGGAAATTGTAAAGCTTAGAAATGAAAAACTAAGAATTGATAATTTGTACAAATCTAAGGAATTAGCTAACTCAACGATGGGAGTTATTAAAAAGAATCAGTTTTTAACGGAGTTAAAGGAAGAGTTGGAGAAAATTAAGACTTACACGGAGAAAAATAAATTGGTAACAGGAGATGTAAAAGATGTGATCAGGAAAATTGATCGAGACATTGATAATGAAGAAAACTGGAAAGTTTTCGAAGATTATTTTGACCGGGTACATGAGAAATTTCTAAAACGGTTGAAAGCAAAATATCCTATTCTAACTTCCAAAGATTTACGTTTATGTGCTTATCTCAGAATGAATTTATCGACCAAAGAAATTGCTCCGTTAATGAATATTACTGTTCGGGGAGTTGAGATTAGCAGATATCGCCTTAGAAAGAAGTTGGAAATTGATAGAAATGATAATTTGAACGAATTTCTGCTTCAGTTTTAAAAAAGGGCTATCTGAATAGCCCCTAAAAATAAACCTAACAAAACATTATTTATACATTATATCATTTTTGGGAAAACTGTATTTACTCCAATTAATTGGCACTTTATCATTAATAATATATTTTAATGAAGAATTTAAAACAGGAAAATTTCCTTTTAAAGTGTTTTTAAGCGATTTACCTTCAAATCCAACATAACTGAAATTACTATAGTGCATTAGTTTCATATTCAATTGACCAATTAAGGAAGGATTATTACTATTTACATATCCAATGGTTTCATTCTCGTTTTCAGGGTTGGGAATCGTAAAAACAACGAGTTCATGATTATTCAAACTATCAATTTTAGATAAAGTTTCTTTGCTTTCAACCAAATTATATTTTTCACGAAAACTTATATACTTTGTAAAAGCATTTTCAGCTCCTAATATCCACACTGAACAATTACCCGGGAGTTTATCGATCTTATTATCATTTACCATTTGAATATCTATTCCTCGTTCAGAGTACATTCTCGACCAGGATATTGCCAGGTTTTTATAATGGAAATAGTCTTTGCTCGATTTGGGTAAAATAATTGTCCATTTATTTGATCCCAAAATTTGAGAAAACGTCGGAGGTACCTCATCCCGATTCAGTTTTCTCATTACATCAAATAAAGGATCAATATCTATTCTTACTGGTTCATCCGTAAAATTAAGAGAATATGAATGACCAGGTTCTGATAAATATAACACTTTGCGCTCAACCGTTAAATTGTTTTTAAAATATACATACACAGGAATGTCTAATTCATATGGCTTATCCTGATATGATTGAGTTATCTCGAAATTTAAAGTGTAGATTTCTTTTTTCTTTTTGACTTTTACCTTGTTTAAATTAATGTTAGGAGCACCTTCGGAATTGATCCATTGATTAAAAAAATTATCAAGATTTTCTCCGGTGACATGTTCAAAGCAATTTTTAATATCATTAAAAGATGCAGTTTCAAATTTATGATTTTGATAAAAATCAGCGTATGCTTTTAGAAAAATATCTGTTCCATATTTTACCCTAAGCATATGATTAGCCATTAATACTTTACCATAGCCAATTGCTTCGGTGGCTGCATCATGCTTTGATTTAAATTGACTTGGAGGAAAATCATTTTCAGAAGTCACATAATCAGTGTATTTTTTTAATTGGGCTCTTCTGAAAACATATCCCTCACCATCTTTTTCTTTTAGTAAATGGTCCGCCATATAGGTTGTAATTCCTTCGCACCAGTTTCCTTTGCTATAGTCAACATAAACGCTATTTCCCCAATAATTATGTAATAGTTCATGCGGATAGGATGTATTTATTATCCAGGGGAAACGCATTACCCTTTTACCAAGCAATGTAAAAGAAGGCATACCATATCCGGTTTCCCAAAAGTTCTCAATTACATCAAATTTTTGGTACGGAAATTCTCCGATCAAATTGTAATAAAGATTCAAATAATCGCTGGTAGCATCCAGGTATCTTTGAGCCAGTACTTTATCTTCGTTGATTAAATAAACGTTTATGTCAATACCATTTATTGCTTCGGTGTACTTGGTCCATTTATTACCAATTAAACATACCTGATTAGTAGGCTGATCCATACGGAAAAAGTAACATATGGTACTATCCTTAACTTCTTTTGAAATAATATTTCCTTGTGAAGTTAATAACCAGTCTTTATCTATATCAACATTTATCGAAAAAGTTTTTAAATCAGCTAATTCAAAATCAGGCACCCAATAAGTTTGACCAGCTAAATAAATTCCTTTTTCGAAAATAATTCCATTTGTACTTTCATACATAGTTGCGTGTGTCATGTTTTGTATGCCATCCTTGTTATCAGAAATAATTCCTTTATATTTTATTACTATATAATTAGTATCCAGCTTAGTCGGTAATTTATATTTAATATAGTTATATTCGGAACCAATAACTGTTAATTCACAACTGGACTCATAAATAGATAAATTAGAGTTAAGATAGAAAACATTCATTTCCGAATTGGATAATTTTATTGAATCTGTCACATTAATAAACGATTCCGGAATATTTAGCTGTACATTTAGATTATGTTGGTTATACTCGTTGTCATTAAGAGCAGTAGAGAATTTTACTGATGTTATCAAAGCGAATATTAAATAAATTAACTGTTTCATAACTTTAAATTAAAAATTTACAAACATTCCAAAACTAATACAGTAAAATAATTACATCAAGTTGGTGTTTGCTGAAATGAAGTATTATAACACTAAATAAAATAATATAATTAGCTATTAAACAGATAATTATAATTAAAAGTTTGTGAAAGAAGAAAAATGTAAAAGATGTACTATTAATGTATTGGAGATTTGCAATTCAATAAAAACTTAAAAATTCTATCTGATTGAATATAAAAAATTTGAAAAAAAATAAACTCAACAAGATTACAACATTTCAAAAAAATACTTTCTCATAAGAGATGATATAAAATAAAGATAATCAGAATAAAGTTAAGAAATAAGGATCAAATATTACATCATCCGTGTTTCTTCACTTATTGCAAGAAATTAATCTGCATTATAGATTTGACAGAAAATTAACGAAAATGAAAAGTTATAAATATCTATTATTACTATTTTTTACAACTATCTTTTCTATAACGGCTAATGCTCAAAAATATCAATTTAGCGGAAAAGTTTTTGATGCTGAAAAAAATCCTTTATACTATGCCGTAGTTAATTTAAAAGGAACACATATATATGATTTAACCGATGAGAATGGTCAATACATTTTAGAAGATATTGTACCAGGTAAGTATACACTTTATGTAACTATTCTTGGATACCAAAATATTGAAAAAGAAATTGAAATTAATGGAGATGTTGTAAATTACAATTTCTATTTGGAAGAATCTTCATTAGCGTTAGACGAGGTTGTGGTTACTGCAAAAGTAACGCAAAGTAAAGAGGGGAGTACAACGTATAAAATAGGCAGTGATGCTATACAGCAAATACAACCTATAAGTGTAAGTGACATTTTACAACTGATACCCGGGAATCAAGTTGGTTCAACTAACTTAAATAGAGTGGCTCAAGCGGATTTACGAAATGCAGGAGGTGATTACTCTAGCTTAAATGCGTTTGGCACAGCAGTGATTTTAGATGGAAATCAGCTTAGTACTGACGGAGTTATGCAATCAGGAGAGGGTGCCGGGCATTCAACAGCAAATAAAGGAATAGATTTAAGAGAGATTTCAGCTTCCAATATTGAGTCGGTAGAGGTTGTTTCTGGTGTTCCTAGTGCAAAATATGGGAATGTTACGTCCGGAGCTATTATTATAAATAGGAAGGCAGGTTATACGCCTTATCATTTTAGTTTCAATAGTACACCTAACTCTTACCAATTTGGAGTTAATAAAGGGTTTAAATCTGAGAAAGGTGGTTTTTTGAATATTGATGGAGATTATACATATAATAATGCAACAGGAGTCTCAAGAAAAAGATATTATCAAAGAATAAATATGGGATTAATGTGGACAAAAGAAATCTCTAAAAACTTAGAGTGGAATCATAATATGTCATTAAGGTATGGTTTAAACTTTGACGGACAGAGAAAAGACCCTGATGAGGAAGTTGTACAGGCTAAATTTGAAAATAGGTCTCATAATATTATTTTTGGTACAAACGGGAGCTTAAAAGTTTTAGGAAGAACAACCTATTCTATTAACGGTAATTATACACACCGGTATTCATATAAAGATGTTATTGACGGCGGGCCAACAATTGTAATGGAATCTCTAGAGGAGGGTACTCATTTTGCTGGTTATTCTCCTGTTGTATTCAATAGAGTAACAGAATTTTATGGAGAACCTGTTAACATAAATGGAAGGCTTGAAACACAACAAACGTTTAAAACCCTGGGTTTTAGACATAGCACCACTTCAGGATTTGAATTTTCTTACAATAAAAATTACGGAAAAGGAAGAGTCCTTGCAGACAGTACAAATGTAGCATCAAACACAGGTGGACAGAGAGAAATGAATTTTTATAATGCGCCAGCTTCAGAGATTTATTCTTTCTATTTTCAAGATGATATTAGCTTAGATAAAGAGAAGGCAAATTATCTTTTTAAAGTAGGATTACGATATGATTATATGTTAAAAAGATATCATTTATTATCACCAAGAATATCTTTATCAGCACGTTATTTTGAGAAACTAAGATTTAGGTTGGCTTATGGTATTTCATATAAGACACCATCAATGCTTCAAATGTATCCTGGACCAACGTATTTTGATGTTAAGAATCTGGATAAAAGTTATTCAGAAGATGAAGCACGGAGGATTGCTGTCGTAACAACTTATATTTATCAACCGACACATGAGAATATTGACCCTTCAAAAGGAACGACTTTGGAAGGAGGGTTTGATATTGATCATGATGGCTTTAACTTAAGAGTAACAGGGTTTTATAAGGAAATTAACAATGGTATATCCAGTGTTAGTAATTTACTAACTTTCGATAAACAAGTATGGGATACTTTAACAATAGCGGGAACCAATGCACTTACAGCAATTCCTACGGATAGCATAGTAAGAGTTTCAACAACATTCCCGGTTTATGAGAACTCAGTTCAAAGTCAAACTCAAGGAATAGAATTGTCTGTACAATTTCCTAAAATAAAGGCAACATCGACTACAATAAACCTTTCAGGGAGCTACTTAAAAACCCATGAAAGTAATGATGCATTAACAATTAAAGGGTCTCCCAATTTAGGGGGAGCTTCCGAATTAAGATATGGTGTTTATGAGAGGCCATCCTATGATACTTATGTAACACGCTCTAATTTGACTATCGCACAACATATACCTCAAATTAAATTGATGGTTACATTAATGACGGAAATAAACTGGATAAATAAAAAGGAGCTCACAAATGATCCAAGTCCGTATCCTTTTGCATATTATAGTATAGATGGTACGTATAATGTGATACCTGAAGGTGAGAGAGCAAATGAAGAGTATAATGATTTATATCGCTCAAGTGAATATTTCACTACGGCTCCGCAACCTATTTATTTTAATTTTCATGTACAAATAAGAAAAGAAACAAAACAAGGGCACAACTTCTCTTTTTATGCTAGCAATTTTTTATGGTATAATCCCACTTATGAAGGAAAAGCCTCTCTAGATGGCAGAAAAGCGATACATTATCTTAATTCGAAAGTAACTTTTGGTATTGGATTCAATTTTAAATTATAAATAAAGTTTAACTAAACCCAATTACTATGGAAAACAAATTTAAATTATTCTTAGCAATGACATTAGCTACAATTATGGCTATAAGTTTTGTTGCTTGTGATGACGATGATGAAGTAAAATTAGCGAATTTGAATGTTCAAGTTGATATAGCAGATTCGTTTACAGGCTTATCTGCTGCTAATTTGTACGTTTATATTACAAACACTTCAGATAATGGAGTAGATTCAGCATTAACAGATGCAACAGGTTTAGCTGCATTTGTTGATTTGGCTCCTGGAACATATAATGTTTCTGCCGAAATGGAATTAACTGCAGAAGAAGCTGGTGCTGCATCAGGTTATTACGAGGAAATGACATTAGTTGGAACTGCAATTAATGAGGAATTATTAGGCGGATTCGATCATGAGGCTTCTATTGAGTTAGATGGAAAACCAGCAAGTAGCCTTGTTATTAAAGAGCTTTATTTTAATGGATCAATGGTTGATTTTATTTTCTATAAAAGTCAGTTTATTGAACTTTTTAATAATTCAGATGACGTTGTTTATGCAGATGGTTTATATGTTGCGATGCTTGCGCCACAAACTAATGGGTCAGGAACAAGCGATGTACCTACAACTTTAGATTTAACAGAAACGGTATATGCACAAAAAATAATGAGAGTGCCAGGAACTGGTAGTGATTACCCCATTCAAGCAGGCGAAACTTTTCTTATAGCGCTAAATGCTGTTGATTATAGTAATGGAGGAGCATCTACTAACGTAGATCTTTCCGGGGCAGATATGGAAACTTTTGCAACCGCATGGATGGAATCTTTAGGAAGAACAGGAGCTATTGATGATGTTGATAATATTGATGTTCCTAATATGGAATGTGTTTATTTAAATCAAACTTATGGATGGTACCAAATGGATCCGGGTAGCCCAAGTGTTGTTATTTTTAGAAATGAATCTTTCACAATCAATGAAATAACAGATCCGGCTGCGGATATTCCTGCCGAAATTTATGAAATATACGCAGAAATTAATGTTGAAGATATCTTAGATGGAGTAGATATTATGGTAAATGCAGAGACCGGAAATTTCAAAAGACTACCATCAAACATTGATGCCGGATTTAGCTATATCGATGGTTATTTTACTAACAAGAGTGTTAGAAGGAAAGAGGAAAGAACCGTAAGTGGACGTAAAATTTTAAAGGACACAAATAACAGTACTAATGATCTAGAAGTTATTGATACTCCTACACCAGGTGGATTTGGAAATTAATAATAATTAAGGTTGCTCTTTTTAGGGCAACCTTAAATCAAAATTCAGAATATGAAAAACTTATTGCTCATATTATTTTTTGTACAGAGTATTGTTGTTTTAAGTAAAGCTTCAGATACAACCAATGTTAGATTATCATTGGTTCATGATCCAAACAGAGAGTTTTATTTAAAAGAACAACTTGATGTATACAAATTCTTACCTTCTAACATTGGATTATGGGATAATGGTGATTATTCGGCAATATTTGTGAAAGGAGGCACAGATCAAGGCAGTTTTAAGTTGATTGATGAATTTGATAAAAATGAGCAATTTTCTTTTAAAAGCGAATCTGTTCAATCTTTTGAAAAAGCAGGATGGAGATTTTATGGAAACTTCACTTTTAATATTTCAGACCATGAAAAGGCTGATTGGAATTTAGGATATCAAAAATCTGAAATAGGAAACCCATTTCGATTAATAACAGAAAGGACAGGAGATTTTAATGTTAAGCATTATGGTTTAAACGGAATAATGAATAAAAAGCTGGGAGAAAAAATATCTTTGGCTTTAGGAATTGTTTACAGCGGAGACTTATATTTCAGGTTACGAGACACTCGAAATGAATTTTATAATGTAAAAACAGAAATTAACGGTTCTTTCAGTTATGCCATAACGAAAAGCAAACACATGTCTTTAGGTTTGTCTTTCTATTATAAAAAGGGTTCTCCACAATTTAGTAACACGTTCTTTGGAACGGAACCAGATCAGAAACTAAATTTTAATGAAGGCTTGGGGGATTTTAGTGAAATTGACAACCTTAGTAATCAATATTATTTAACAAATAAAAATCCCAAATATTATGTTGGTTATTTTTCTGGTATAAGAAATAAGTTTTCCATAGCTTATTCTTTATATTCAGGAGATGAACTATGGGAGAATAGAATTTATAGTGAACCAATTGATTCTGTTTATCAGTCACACGAGGAGCTCTATAAGTACGAATACTTAAGTCAAGAGATCATTAGTTCATATCTAATTGATAAATCAAATTATAAAGTCTTTAATTTTCTAAGTGCAAAATATATAAATGGCACAGGATATAGATATAGGGGATTTTACGAAAAGACATACATTTACGATGGTTTAAATATAAAAGCAACTTCTCAGTTGTTGAGGCCAAATTCAAGTTTTTTTAATTTAAGTAAATTAACATTGGATTATGAAAATGTAAGCAAAAAAGGTATGTTGTATGCCAATCAAATTGACTATACTAACATAACAACCAATATTAGAACCGGCTATTCTTTTAAATTGAATACCAGTAATAAACTAGCTTTCAATATTGATGGGAGTTATAAATATAATCTGTCTTATAAGCATGATGTTGTAGCGGCAGCTCAAAGAAGGTACACGGAAGTTTTTGCACATAATGAAGTTGCATATCACACGACAAACTATTATACAATCGGGGGCGAAATAAAATGGCTTAAACAATCGCAGAAAATGGGAACCGAACTGCTTGTTAAATACCGTTACTTAACTCCGACCGACGTAAAATTTATAAATCAATATTCAATAATATCTGATAAGAATTATAGATATTATTGGGAGGCTTGTCTTAACTTTTACTTTTAAAAACGAAAATAAAATGAAAAAAATAACAAGTATTATTCTGATAACTTTATTACTACTAAATACATCTTTTGCAAAAAGAGATAAAAAAAAGAATAAAGACGAACAAAAAACATACACAAGTGATTTACCGGCATATGTAATTTATAATTCTGAAGGAGAGAAAGTTACCTTCTCAGAAATGATGGAAGAACTCTATAAACATGACATTTGTTTATTTGGAGAAATGCATGATGATCCTATCTCCCATTGGTTAGAAAAAATGGTTACAGAAGCAATGGTTAAGGAAAAAGGACAAAATCTTGTATTAGGTGGTGAGATGTGGGAGGCTGATCAGCAATTGTTAATGGATGAATTTATGGTTCATAAACTTGTAGATAAAAAGGCATATGTAGAAAGCGCTAAAAACTGGCCAAATTTCAGAGATTATAGACCTTTGTTGGGAATTGCACTTCGTAACGATCTTAAGTTTGTTTGCACCAATATACCTCGTCGTTATGCTAAGGTAGTTTATAAAAAAGGAATTGAATATTTGGATAGTTTGCCGGAGGCAGCCTATCAATATCTTCCTCCTATGCCCATTCATTTTGACTTAACACAACCTGCATATGCTAATATGATGAGTGTTTTTGGTCCGGATGATACTGCTCATAATAAAAATGCAGGGGCAGCATCAGCCATGATGGCTTACAAAGGTTCAAACCTTGTAAAGGCTCAAGCAATAAAGGATGCAACGATGGCATATCGAATCTTACAAAATTGGGAAAAAGGGAAATACTTTTTACACTACAATGGTACCTATCATTCGAAATTCTATGATAGTATCTATTATTACTTGAAATATTATAACCCGGAAGTTGATATTGTAACCATTCATACCTGGGAAGTAAAGGATAATTTGGAGTTGCCAGAGGAAGAAAATGCTGCTGATTTTAACATTATGGTTCCTACAACTATGCCAAAGACTTATGATAGCGGTGCGTTATAATTAAAATTACACATAAGTTAACATAACTTTTTTAATGCATAAATATTAAGTAAAATATATTTAAGCCAGCGATAGCTGTATAAAGAATAAAATATGAAGAAAATTATCGTTATAATGTTGTTAATACTTCCATCAATTCTATGTGCTAAAAAGAAACCAATGGCAGAATTCGTGGAGTATGATCTAGACAATGGTTTACACGTAATTATTTATCACGATGTAAATGAACCTAACGTTGTTGTCGGAACTAAATATCATGTTGGTTCTAAAAACGAAGAAGCAGATCGTACGGGATTTGCACATTTCTATGAGCATTTACTTTTCCATGGTACTAAAAATATACCACAAGGCGAATTCGAAAATATAGTTATGAATGCCGGTGGATATTGTAATGCATATACAAGTTATGATGTAACCTACTACTATCAACTTTTACCGGCTCATGAGTTTAAATTAGGTTTATGGGTTGAATCGGAAAGAATGTTGCACCCGGTAATTACAGAGGAAGGAATAGATCGCGAGCGAGAAATTGTAAAAGAAGAAAAACGTATGCGTTATGATAATAAAGTATTGGGTAATGCATATTATGATATGATGGGTGCAATGTTTACATACGAAACCTATGGACATAATATGATCGGTTCCATGGAAGATCTGGATGCTTCATCAATAAAAGATTTTGATGCTTTCTTCAAAAAATATTATGTACCTAATAATGCATGCTTAGTTGTAGCTGGTAACGTAGATATTCCTGAAACTAAAAAGTGGATTGATTATTATTTTAAAGATATTCCAAAAGGAAAAGAAGTCAAAAGACCAACCAATTTTGGAACACCGTCGGGAAAAGAAAAAATTATAGAGAAAACAGAAAAAGGAATTAAAGAAACCGCTGTTGCATTATGTTATTATGCAATGCCTGAAACACATGAGGATTCTTATGTGATGAACGTAATTGCAGCAATTTTATCCGGGGATAATTCGTATTCTTATTTTGACAAGGATGTTTTAGTCGATAGTGATACAATTATTAATCATGTTTCCGCGACAACTGAACTATGGGAAAAAGTTGGAGCATTTAGGATTAAAGGAAAACTCAAGGTAGAAAACCAGGAGCAACACTTAATCTCAAAAGTTGAAGAACAACTGGAAAGATTAAAAAATGAACCTGTAGACGATTATGTATTACAACAAGTTTTAAATGTTTTTGAAGTAAGTTATACTGATTTTTATTTTCATGCCGAATCCTTAGCCGATCAAGTTACCAACTTTTACCACTTCTGGGGAGATGCAAGCGAATTTAATAATGTAATTGAGCACTATACGAGCATAACTAGTGAAGATATTCAACGTGTTGCAAAAAAATACTTTAATAAAGATAATCGGGTAACTATTATTTATCATCCTGAAAAATAGATTGTCATGAAAAATATTATATTATCATTAATTATATTGTTCATTGTTGTCAAAGCGAATGCACAAGTTGACAGAACACAAGTACCACACCCAAATAGTCCTGAAAAATTAAACGTGGGAGTATTAATTCCAATTAAAATGGACAATAATTTGCAGGTTTATTTAGCCCCAATAAAAAAATATCCAAAATTTACAATCTCTATAAATATAGAGCAGTTAGGCTTTGATGAGGATGAAAGACAAGAGGAAAAAGGAATTTTGGGAAAGGCATATTATTCAAAATTATCAGAAAAATACCCAAATGGTGAAATAGATTCTTTGGTAAAATTAAAAGGCTCAATGTTGTCTGTAACTGCTCATGGAGGTACAATAAAGGGTATGAACAGAGATATTGAAACTTTGTTGGATATGTACTTTGATTTACTTCAAAATCCTGTAATAAAGAAAGAATACATAAAGGAGGAGGCAGAAAATCACAAGAAGTCTTTGGAGAGAAAGAAAACATCAAAAGGAGGTGTTTTTAATAACAAATCATTTGATAAAGAGAGATTAATAGATTCGCTATTATATGGTAAAAGCCAGGAAAAAGAGAAAAAGGAAGAAATAATTCTAAACTACGATAACATCGGAGTAAACGAGGTTAAAGATTTTATTCAAAAAAGAATGGTAGCCAACAATTCAGTTGTAGTAATTATTGGCGATTTTACTGAGAAGGAAACCAAGAAACTGATGGATAAATATTTTGGTGATTGGCAGCAGGGAGAATCTTTTGTAAGAAAAAGGGATCTTAAAACATATGAACCACTTATTAAAAATCGTAAAATTATAGTTCTGGATAAGCCTAATGCAGTTCAATCCAGATTAAGTTTGCAATGGATTTTAAAAGGTGCATATATGTATGATGAAAACAGTGTAAAAATTGAGGTTTTAAATGAAATATTAGGCGAAAGCCAGTTATCGTATTTATATAAAAATGTTCGAGTAGATAAAGGTTTATGTTATTTTATCGGATCAAGTATTACGCCTGATGATAATGGAGGCAGAGCATCCATATGGACACAGGTGCGTACCGATCAAACTGCATACGCAATTGAAAATATTATTTTAGAAATGCTCCGAATCAGAAATTACGACGTTTCGGATCAAGACCTAAAAGTTGCTAAAAGTAGCTTAATAGGTGAGTTTACGCGTTCTCTAAGTGGGATAGCACCAGTTCCATATATCTCATTTGCAATGGTAAAGGAGCTGTATAATTTACCAGACGATTATTTACAAAACAGAGTTTCGAAATATTACGAAATTACAAAGAAAGATATTCGTGAAATGGCAGAGAAATATGTAAATCCTTTTGAGTGTATAGTTATTGTGGAAGGGAAAGCTGCTGAGCTACACGGTACTTTAGAACGATTTGGAGAAGTAACCTATTTAGATGAAGATGGAAAAGGGTTAATTTTTGAGAAATAGATAATTTTTAGGGGTTAAAGGGGCTTCTATGTTGTAAAGCAAGTAGAAGCCTCTTTTTTGTATATAATCATTAAGTCCGGGATTCTTTTTCTAACTTTGTTATAAAACAAAGTATTCTTTAAACTTTATTTCTAAACAATTGTCTTAGCTTACGGACTTAACAATAAACAAGATTTTAAAATAATGAAAAAAATTGACAGAAGAATAGTCATTGTAGCAGCATTTATTTTTATTGTAGGGCTTGCTTTCGGTTTAATGAAGTTTTTAGCAGCACAAAAACCTAAACCACCGAGAAGGCCTACTGTTGTTGCTAAACGTTTGGTTAAAGCGGAAGAAATAAAATATACAACAATAACATCGCCGGTTTCAGCCCCTGGCAGGGTAGCCTCTATTTCAGAAGTAGATATTATAGCTGAAGCCTCTGGTAAGATTTTAATAAATAATGTTCCGTTAAAAAAGGGAGCTGAATTTAAGAAAGGAGATGTATTGTTCACAATCTATCCGGATGAAGTTAAATTGGCATTAAAATCTAAAAAGAGCCAATACTTAACCACACTGGCAAATTTATTGCCGGATATAAAAATCGATTATCCGGAATATGAAGAGCAGTTCAGAAAATTCTTTAACTCGATTGATGTAAATAATAAATTACCGGAATTTCCAAAAATTAAAAACGAAAAATTGGAGATTTTTCTTGCAAGCAGAAATGTACTGAGTGATTATTATAGCATATTAAAGGACCAGTTACAACTAAGCCGTCATACTATAGTTGCTCCTTTCAACGGTACTTATTCTGAAGTTTATTTAGAGGCAGGAGCATATACCAATATGGGAGGTAAAGTTGCCCATGCTATTCAAACTGATATTCTTGAAATCGAAGTTCCGTTAGATAAGTTCGATGCTGAATGGGTTAAAATAGGAGATAAAATTGGTTTATACTCAGAATCAAGGGATATAAAATGGATAGGAACTGTTGTCCGTAAGAGTCGGTTTGTTGATGAAAATACTCAGTCACAGGGAATTTTTATAAGGGTTAAAAATACAGGTAACAAACCCTTAATGGCAGGAGAATATTTAAAGGCAAAGTTTCCTGGGCATCCTATTGAAAATGTAATGGAGGTTCCAAGAAATGCTGTTTTCAATACCAACGAAGTTTTTATCGTTGAAGAAGGTAAAATTCACAAAGAAACCATCAATATTATTAAATTGAATGAGAGAACTCTTATTTTCAATGGTATTGAAGAAGGAAAAACGATTGTAACACAACCATTGATTAATGTGCTGGAAGGAACAATGGTGGATGTACAGGGAAAAGAGTAATTCTAAATCATTTTAGGTATGAAAAAGATAATTGAGAGGTTTGTTGAATATCCTATATATGCTAATTTAATAATTGCCTTTGTACTAATTGCCGGTATTGCAGGGCTTTTAAGCATGAAAAAGGCATTTTTTCCTGAGGCTGAAAGTAGAATTATTAATATCTCTGTTTTTTATCCTGGTGCTTCACCGGTAGAAATGGAAGAAGGTGTTACTTCACGAATTGAAGAAGCTGTTAGGGGTTTGGTAGGAATCAAAGAAATTAATTCAACATCCGTAGAAAATAGTTCTGTTGTTACGATCGAAACAACGGGGGAATATCCCATTGATGAAGTTTTAATGGAAGTTAAAAACGCAGTTGATGGTATTTCATCATTACCTTCAGCAGCTGAGCGACCTATTGTATCTAAACGAAGGTCAAGGTCCGGGGCGTTGTACATGACCCTGGTAGCTGAAGAAGGGTCAGAAATCGATTTAATGACACTAAAAGAATACGGACAAAGGGTCGAAGAAGACCTTATGAGATCCGGTGTAATGAGCCAGGTAGATTTGTCAGGCTTTCCCACACCTGAAATTTCTGTAGAGATAAAAGAAGAAGAGTTGTTAAGGTATAATATCACGATTAATGAAATTATAAGAGCAATTCAATCCAATAACCAGGATATTTCCGGTGGTCAAATTAAATCTGACGAAGAAGAGCTGTTGATCCGCTTACGTTCCAGAAGCACAAACCCGAACGAAATTGGAAATATAATAGTTCGTGGTACTGATAATGGTGGTTATATTCGAATAAGAGATATAGCTGAAGTTAAAAAGAAGTTTGCCGACACATCGAATAAATCATGGATAAACGGTAAAAACTCCGTATTCCTAAGTGTTGATAAACTTCCGGAAGAGGATTTGGAAGAAATTACGGAATATGCAGAAAAGTATGTTAAAGAGTTTAATAAAGAAAATCCGGGTGTTGAGCTCGATGTTTCTTTTTCCTTTCTGGAAATACTGAATAGCCGGCTTGACCTATTAATTAAAAATGGTAGAATAGGATTGATTCTGGTAGTTCTGGTTATATCTATGTTTTTAAATGTTAGAGTATCTTTCTGGGTTGCTTTTGGTATTCCTTTTAGTTTTCTGGCTATGTTTATTTATGCAAGCCTGATTGGTATAACTTTAAATATGATTTCCTTATTTGGAATGATACTCGTTATTGGTATTCTGGTTGATGATGGGATTGTTATAGCTGAAAATATATATCTTCATTTCGAGAAAGGAAAAACCCCAATGAGAGCTGCTGTCGATGGTACCCTTGAGGTTTACCCGGCAGTATTAACTTCAGTAACAACAACTATAATTGCATTTGTTCCTTTATTATTGCTTTCCGGTACCCGGATGGAAATGATGTACGATATGGCAATTGTGGTAGTCGTAAGTTTATTCTTTTCTTTATTTGAAGCCTTTTTTGTTTTACCAGCCCATTTAAGCAGCCGGCTTATTTTAAGAAGGCAAGACATAGAAAATAAAAAGCGTGGGATAAAAAGATATTTCGAGAGATTTATGGTGTGGTTGCGCGATGATATTTACCATTACGCATTGAATTGGTTGTTAAGGTGGAGGCATGCGATAATAGGAATACCCATAGCGTTTTTCCTTATCACTTTTGGTTTATTAAATGGAGGTTTTATTAAAACTACCTTCTTTCCAATGGTAGACTTTGATAATTTCCAGGTAAATATTGCATTTACTCCGGGAGATGGTGAAAAACAAACAAAGGAATATCTTGATAGGTTTGAAACAGCTGTCTGGGAAGTAAATGATGAATTGGTTGAAGAATTGAAACTGGATAGCGATATTATTGATATTGTTTCAAAATCGATAGGAAACTCTTTCAGTGGGCAAGAGATTGGTTCACACGCAGGAAACCTAAATGTTTATCCGGTAAATCTTGAAGGAATAAACATTAGCGGACATGAAATATCCAATAGGGTTCGAAATAAAATTGGTAAAATTCCTGAAGCCAGAAAATTTACTGTAGCCGGAAGAAATAGATGGGGGGCTCCGGTTTCAATTAGTTTAATGTCGAAAAACTTACAGGAACTTGATCAGGCTAAGGAATATTTAATGAGCCGGTTAACTGAACTTCCGCAATTGAAAGATATTAATGAGAACGTTGCTTTAGGAAAACAAGAAGTTCAGCTTAAATTAAAACCAAAAGCATATTTCCTGGGTTTAGATGAAAATACGATAGCACAGCAGGTCCGCCAAGGATTTTATGGTGGACAGGCCCAGCGTTTACAGGAAGGAAGAGATGAGCTACGGGTTTGGGTTCGTTATCCAAAATCAGGTAGAATGACTCTTGGGCAAATGGAGAATATGAAAATTAAAACAGCAACAGGCGAATACCCATTAACCGAACTGGCAGAATACCATTTAGAGCGAGGCCCTGTCGCAATTAAGCGCTATCAGGGTTCTCGTGAAATACGTGTTGAAGCAGAGCTGGTTGACCCAACGGCTCCGGTTCCTGAAATTTTAGCACAGATTTCAACGGAAATAATGCCTGATGTTGAAGCTCAATTTGCAGGGATCCGATACGAATACCAGGGGCAACAAAAGTTCGGAAACGAAGCGGTAAATAGAATATGGCCCTATTTCCTGGTATCATTTATTATTATTATTTTCTTAATGATTATTCATTTCAAAAGTTTTAATCAAACGCTTATTATTCTTTTCATGATCCCTCTATCTATTTTAGGAGTATTTTGGGGACATGGAATTCATGGTAAACCTGTTTCATTGATGAGTTTATGGGGAATGGTAGCATTGACCGGAGTAATTATTAATGATGCAATCGTATTTTTATCAAAATATGATAGAAGTTTATTGGAAGGTAAAAAAGTTAAAGATGCAATTGTTGAGGCTGGGAAATTAAGGCTTAGGCCAATTATTTTAACAACAGTTACAACCTCTGTCGGATTATTTCCGATGATCCTGGAAAAAAGTATCCAGGCACAATTTTTAATTCCTATGGCAATTAGTTTAGCTTATGGTGTTGCAATCGGTACAGTATTTATTCTGATATTCTTCCCCGTTTTAATTATGTTACTAAACGATGTAAGAGTGTATATGAAATACTTATGGACAGGTGTAAAACCGGAACGCGAGGATGTTGAAGTAGCGATAATATTACATAAGCGAAAAATGAAATATGAAAGAAATGGTCATGCGCCTATTCAAGAGGAAAATAAACCGGAATAAATCACGATAACTATGAATACAATTTTAAAATATATCATATCAGTTTTTATTCTATTTTCATCTTTTCAGTTGGTAGCCCAGGATATGGAATTATCCCTTTCAGGTGCCATTGAAAAAGCATTGGAAAATAATTATGGTATCATCGTTTCGAAATCTGATATTGAAATTGCCGAAATTAATAATTCCTGGGGAACAGCTGGCAGGTACCCAACGATTGGATTTGATGTTACATCTTCAAATAGTGAGGAGTTAATTGATAATACAACAACGAATCGAATATCGGGAGGTGTAGGCATTAACTGGACCATATTCAACGGATTTAAAGTTAACATCACTAAAGATAAACTTGAAAAACTCGAAGAAATTGCAAAAGGAGGTTCTGGTGTAACCATCGAGAATACGATTCAGGATGTTGTAATGGCATACTATAATATCCTATTACAAGAAGAAAGACTTGAAGTATTGCACGATGTGATGCTATTATCTAAAGATAGATACGATTACGAACAAACCAAACTTGAAATAGGAAGCTCGGTTACTTACAATGTTTTGTTGGCAAAGAACATTTTTTTGGATGATAAAGCTTCATTTTTAAATCAGGAAGTGGTTGTACGAAATGCTGTTCGGAACCTGAACTTTCTTTTAGGGGAGCAACCGGCAGTATCATGGAATTTTACAGATGATTTCAGTTCTGATACTGTAGAATTTATACTTGGAGATTTGATGGATAAAATGATGGCTAATAATCAGACTTTGAAAAATCAATATGCCAACTTATTGTTACAACAAGATGAGGTTAAGTATCAAAAAGGATCATATTATCCGAGAGTAAGTTTATCGGCAGGTATTGATAATTCTTATTCATGGATAAACTCCGGTTCAGGTGAAACTTATACCGAAGCATTAACTCCTTATGGAAATATAACTTTATCATACGATATTTATAACGGAGGAAACAGGAAAAGTGCTATTGAAATTGCTAAAATTAATGAGCAAATCACACAGATTGAAACAGAAGAAATAAAGCATAGTTTAACAAACCAGCTTTACAACGAATATGAAACTTACAACCTGCGAAAAGTACTTTTAAATGTTGCCAACGAAAGCTTGGAAACAGCAGAACTGAATCTGCAAATTGCAGAAGAGAAATTTAAAACAGGAGCTATAAACTCATTTAATTACCGCGATATACAATTAAATTATCTGAATTCGGCAATTAATCAATTACAATCGATATATAACCTTATATATTCAAATACAAGCTTAACAAGGTTAACCGGTGGTTTTCTGGAACAGAACGATTAAAATAAAACGCCTTCTAATCCTGATAGCTATCGGGAGGAAGGCGTTTTTAATTATTAAACAATTTCTTTTCTATACAAGATCTTCTTATTTGGAATATCATAAATTTCTATAACTGCACCTTCTTCTTATAAAACCTTTCTTTGAGATGTATTTTTGTAGAACAGGATAAACTTTCATAATGCTAAACATAACTGACATTTTTTCTTTATATGGAAAATAAGTTACAATATATTCTTTACGCAGGTTTGTTTTGATTTTATTCTCCGGTTTTAATTACCATAAATATATTTAAAACCTTCTTGAAAGCCTTCCATGGGAACATGTCCGGATTCTTCTAATCCTTCACAGTAAAACATAAGGATTGGAAATTTGCTCTTGATTAATTC
Source organism: Bacteroidales bacterium (assembly GCA_028282785.1). Taxonomy (GTDB): domain Bacteria; phylum Bacteroidota; class Bacteroidia; order Bacteroidales; family UBA12077; genus UBA12077. The sequence goes on from JANQHE010000024.1 coordinate 48,848, forward strand.
ACTAAATTGTGGCACATAGTCAGTAACCCTCGACATCTCATTTTTTAAGCCATATAAAATATAAAGATGTTTACCTTTCATTACATCGGTTGGGTAATCTTTTTTTATTAAGCCGGTCATAAATTCATTGCAGTGGCCAATAGTTGGGCTTAGAGAAATAAAGGATGAAAATTGAGAAGGTTGAGTAAGCATTGTATAAATTGTAAATAATCCTGCATTCGAAACTCCGAATAAAATATCTTTTCCGGTTGTTTTATAATTCTGATCAATATATGGTTTTAGTTCTGTGGTTAGAAAGTTTAAGAAATTATATGCTCCTCCTGATCCTTGACGGCTGCTTATTTTAACAGGGATCATATCTCTGCTTCGATTTTCTCTGGTTCCAATGCCAACTATAATATGAGGATTTGACTTAACATATTCAAGAACTAATCCATAAGGCCTTGTCATTTCTGCATCAAGCATATAAATTACAGGATATGATTTTACATTGGCATCTTTTGGTGCAAAGACGTATAAATCCCGCTTTTCATTTAATATATCAGAATGATATTCCTTATATAATACATCTTTAAATGCTTTATCTGGCGTTTGATTTTGCGAAAATGAAGTTTTGCTAAAAAATATTAAAAACAGTATAAAGAAATAATTTAGTGTCTTTTTCATGATTAGTTATTTTAGATTTTTATTTGCAACCAGCTATTAGGTTTAAATTGTAGTCCATTTTTGGCCGAGCCCGATATCAGCTCTTTGTTTAAGCAGTCATCATTCAACCCAGATGGTAATTTAGCTATTTTTTCTTCTGCCTTAATTTGAAAGAAAACAACGCTTATAAAAAGCTTTTTTTGCTGTAATTCAGTTAACGGAATTGCATATTCAGTTTCAGAATAATCACCCATTTCTATTAAGTTGGCGTACCAACCAAACTGTTTAAGTTTGGACTTTCTATACTCAGGAGTTAAACGAACAGGACCACGAGAATATTTTTTACCATTAACATTAAGTGGCTCTTTAAAATCATGTATGAGTTTCCATGCGTCATTAATAATTATATATTCGGCTGTTATCAAACCTGTTGATGAATGCAATATTTTAAATCCATTGTCATTTCCAATTGCAATTGAGCAAAACCCTCCTGCTTTTCCTTTTACAGCAATGAATAATGTGTCTTTAAAACGTTGAATTTTTACAAATTCACCACCATGTAAAGGTAGTATATATGATTTTTCCCATTCTTTTAAATTAATCGTTCCATCAATTAATATCTTATCTCCTTTTGGTACATTGATACATAAATTTTGTGAATAAGTGGATAGGCAACAACCAATAAAAATCAGGCTTAACTTAATAAAATTTAATATCATGAATTATAAGCTTTTAAAGAAAGAGTAACTATTCATATCTTAAAGTATCAGCTGGATTAGTTCTTGAAGCTTTTATAGTTTGTGTGCTTACAATTAGCAATGCAAGAAACAATGCAATAAATCCTCCAATTAAAAACATCCACCATTGTATATTAATTTTATATGCAAAATTATCTAACCAACGGTTCATAAAGTAATAGGTAATAGGAGTCGAAATAATAAATGATAATAGAATCCATTTTAAGAAACTGGAAGATAATAAGAAGTGAATGTCACGAAATCTAGCTCCCATAACTTTTCTAATTCCAACTTCTTTTGTTCTTTGATCAATTATAAAACTCGTCATTCCTGTCAAACCTAGTATAGATATAAACATTCCGATAAAAGTAAAAAATATTATGATAGATCGAATTACTTTATCCTGATTATAAAGCTGAGCTAAACTTTCATCAAGAAAATAGATATTGAAAGTATTTTGTGTTTCATATCTGTTCCAATGTTCAGTGAGTAATTCCCTAACCTCTTCGATGCGATTAATATTAATTTTAAGGAATGCCCAACCGCAATTATCTGGTTCAAATCTGATTATTTGATTATCAATGTGTGAACGTAAAGATCTGAAATGATAGTTTTTTGCCACACCTATAACTGGTTTTTTTATAGGATTATCTTTTGTCCATACGAATTTCCCTAAAGGAGAATCAAGGTTCATCGCGGCAACAGATGATTCATTTAGTATTATAGCATTAGAGTCTGATGCAAACTTCTCCGAGAAAGCTCTTCCTTCAGAAATTTTGATATTAAAAGTTGAGAAATAATCATAATCAACAAATAACGCTCTAAATAAAGTTTCCTTCGAAAGATCTTGACCGTCCCATCTAAATCTACTATTTGAATAATTATAACCATCAGTTAAAACGCTCCCTGTGCGTGTCATATTTATAATTCCAGGATGCTGAAGGAGATCTTCCTTAATAGTATAATAATGTTCGTAAAATCCTTCCTGCATATAGAAGTATATTATATTCTCTTTATCATATCCTAAATCCTTATTAAGCATGAAGTTGATTTGTTTAGTCATAATTAATGTTGCGGTTATGAGCACAATGGATATGGTAAACTGAAAAATTACAAGGATTCGTCTTAAATTTCTTTTTCCGTCTTGTATTGATCCTTTAAGAACATTAATAGGTTTAAATGAGGAAAGGTAAAGCGCTGGATAACTACCAGCAAAAATTCCGGTAATTAACACAATTCCTAACAGAGCTAAATAAATTCTAATATCACTATAATCAATATTAAGTCCAATATGGGTTATATTATTAAAGGCAGGACGAGCTAATTCAACAAGCATCATTGCAATAATTATAGAAATAAATGTAATAAGTATTGTTTCACCTAAAAACTGACTAATTAAATTTGGTTTATGTGCTCCTGATACTTTTTTCATTCCTATCTCTCTTGTTCGACGAGAAGCTCTGGCAGTAGAAAGGTTCATAAAGTTGATACAAGCAATTACTATAAGAAAAACTCCAATGATCAGAAATATCTGCACGTATTTTCCATCCACCGTATTAGCATATTCAAAATCATAACCTGTTGTTAAATGAATGTCTTGTAATGATTGTAAATCAAGTTTTGCGAATTCTTCCAGTGTGGGTTTGGATTGAAGAAAATTTTCAATTTTTTCTACACCTTGTTCTCTCGTAAAGCCTTTATTTAAAGAAATATAAGTAAAGTACCCACTATTATCCCATTGATCAATAGTATAGCCAAAATTTGTTCCTAAATGTTCAAAAGGAATCATATAATCAAACCACCAGTGAGTTTCTTTAGGATAATCTTCAAATACAGCTGTTACAAGAAACTCCCTGTCCGGAGGAGCACTAATAGTCTTTCCTATTGGATCTTCTTCGCCAAAATATTTTTTCGCAAAACTTTCTGAAATAGCAATATTGTTGGGCTCAGATATAGGTTCATTTTTTAACTTCTTAGTTATTTTAATGGTGAACATATCAAAAAAAGAAGGATCAGCATAAGTTCCTCGTTCACGAAACGCCTCTTCGCCCTTTAAAAATTGAAGCCCTGAGCCACTTAACCGGCAATAATCTGTAATTTCCGGAACTTCTTCTTTTAAACTTGGGCCTAATGGACCTTGAGTAATACACCAGGTAGTATAATCTTCGAATTTTATATGTTGAATTACTCTGTAAACATTACCTGAATTTGTATGAAAATCATCAAAGCTTGTGTGGTACTTTACCCAAAGTAAAATTAGAATAGAGCAAGCCATTCCTACAGATAATCCTAAAATATTGATGACTGAAAATCCTTTGTATTTCCAGATATTTCGAAGTATGAGCTTTAAATTTGTTTTAAACATGATATAAAGATATTAGAATAACCTTTTGTAACCTAAAAATGTGCCATGATTTATAATTATCAATAAATCAACAATTAATGGTGTTATATTTTTATTTGTGAGAAAATAATGTGTTGCATTTTCGCAACAGTAATTGTGCGATATTAAAACAATCATTACATTTGATTATTAAAATGTCAGTATGGATTTGGAAAAAGGAAAAATTTTAGTGGTTGATGATGATATAGGTGTGCTACATAGTGCACAAATGTTTCTTAAGCAAATATTTGAACAGGTAAAAATTACCGATAAACCGGAAGAAATGCTCCAATTATTGAAAAAGGAAAGTTTTGATGTGGTTTTACTCGATATGAACTTTACAAAAGGAGAAATTGGTGGAGCAGAAGGAATTGGATTATTACAACAAATTCTTCAGAGTGACCCTGACCTTCAGGTGATCTTTATAACAGCTTATGGTGATTTTGATTTGGCTGTTAATGCAATTAAGTCAGGAGCACATGATTTCATTGTAAAACCATGGAAAAACCAAAAATTGCACGCAAGTATTTTATCAGCTTTAAAATTCAGGGAATCCAGGCATAATTTAAATAAGTATAAAGGAGCTACTAATCAGTTAGAAAGTGACAATGAATCGGATTACAAAGATTTCGTTTTTAATTCGCTTGCTATGAAACGAATTAATGATTTAATTGAGCGAGTGGCTATTACGGATGCAGATGTTTTAATAACCGGTGAGAATGGAACAGGTAAGGAGATGGTTGCACGCCAGGTTTATGCAAAATCGAATAGAAAAGACCAAATTTTTTTAAAAGTTGATGTGGCTTCAATTCATGAAAATTTATTTGAAAGTGAGCTTTTTGGACATGAGAAAGGATCATTTACAGATGCAAAAGAAAAAAAGCTGGGAAGATTCGAGCTGGCATCCGGAGGAACACTCTTTATCGATGAGATTGGAAATTTAAATTTAAAGTTACAAGCGAAACTTTTAAGCGTATTGCAAAATAGAGAGATCTTCAGGGTAGGCGGAACAAAAGTTATTCCAATTGATATTCGATTAATTTGTGCAACAAACCAGGACTTATCGGAAATGGTAAAACAGGGAACCTTTCGGGAGGATCTGTATTATCGAATCAATATGTTTGAATTATCGTTGCCTCCTTTGCGTGAGAGATTAGACGACATAGCTGTTTTAACAAACCACTATCTGGAAAAATTTAAGACTAAGTATCAAAAGAAAAATATTAAAATTTCCCCTGCAACAATAGAAAAACTAAAACGTTATAAATGGCCGGGAAATATTCGTGAATTAAGAAATTCAATTGAAAGGGCTGTAATACTGGAATCTAAAAATCAAATTTCGGCAGAATCTATCTTTCCACCCCATTATACAGTTGTTAAAACTACAAATACAAAAACCTTTAACTTAGTTGAAAACGAAAAGCAGCTGATATTGGATGCAATTCGGAAAAACAAAGGAAATATGACAAAAACAGCGCAAGACTTAGGACTTGAGAGAACTGCTCTTTACAGAAGAATGAAAAAATACGGACTATAACAATGATACTACGACAGTTTTATATCAATCTTGTTATCAGAATAATATCTATTCTTTTAAATATGATTGTTTTGGCGATCATTGCAAGAGATTTATTTCAAAATCAATTGATGTTTACCTTTGTGGTTATAGCTTTTGTTTTGGTTTTACAAGTTGTGCTATTATTTAACTATATAAAAAAAACCAATAAACTATTTACAAAGTTTATATTAACTATATCCAACATGGATTTCGTTTCGAAATTTGGAGAAGATTATACACAAACACCCCACAAAGGCTTGAATAAAGCTTTTAACAAAATTCTGGAACAATATCACGGCATCTCCCGGGAAAAGCAAAAACAATATTTCTTAACCCAACATATAATTGAAACGATTCCGGTAGGAATTCTTGTTTTTAACGAGTACGACAAGGTTAGTTTTAAAAATAAATTAGGAGAAGAGCTTTTGGGAATTGAAGAGGTGTATTCATTAGGCCAGATAAATGATGAGGTAAAGGAGTTTGGAGTCAAACTAAAAGAGATAAGAAATTCGGAGAATTTTATGCTTGAATCCTATATAGGTAAAGAAAATAAAAAATTGGCTATTTCTGTTAAAACAATAAACCTGTTTAATCAAAAACAAAAGCTAATTTCAATCCAGGATGTTAGAAAAGAATTTGATGCCGGGGAATTGGATGCTATTCAACGATTAATGAGAATTTTAACTCATGAGATTATGAATTCTTTAACTCCAATCAATTCTCTTACCGAGACAGTGATCATGTTAATGAGTGATGAGAAAGGACATGAAAAACCATTTAAGGAGTTTTCAGATAAAAATTACAGTGATGTAAGGGAATCAATACTGGCCATTAAAGAAAGAGGTGAGGGCCTGGATCATTTCGTGAACAATTTCAGGACTTTGACCAGGCTTCCTGAAAAGTTAAAAAAAGAAACAGTTTTTGTGAAAGACCTTTTTAGTTCGGTATGCACAATAATGAAAGTTGAAACAACCGATGTTGTTATTCAAACCGATGTCAATGATAAAGAACTGGATATTGCAGCTGATCAGGCATTAATTGAGCAGGTAATCATTAACCTGGTAAAAAATAGTATTACTGCTGTAGTAGGCAAGGAAAACCCTCTGATAAAACTTAAATCGTTTAAAAAAGAAGATAATACAATCATACAGGTTATAGATAATGGTATTGGAATTCCTAAAAATAAAATAAATGATATTTTCATTCCATTTTATACCACTAAAGAGAAAGGATCAGGTATAGGTTTAAGTTTCGCCCGACAAATTATGAATCTTCATAATGGAGTTATTACGGTTCAGTCTAAAGATCAAGAAACTATATTTACATTAAAGTTCTAATTAAAAAAGAGGTTGTTCAAAAATTTGCACTCCCTTTAGGAGAGGCGCAATGCTGATTTTCAAAATTAAAAAAGACTTCCATAAGTTTGAAAGCCTTTGTTTTATTTGGATGTAGATTTTTACAATTTTTCAACTGCCATTAAAGCTTGATCTTTCGAAATTAAGGTTCCATCTTCCACCAGGATCTTTACGATTTTACATTTATACGGAGCTTCAATTTCATTGAAAAGCTTCATTGCTTCTAAAATACAAATGGGGTCACCTTCTTCTACCACATCACCTTCTTGGACAAATGACGGTTTATCAGCCTCTGGTGAACGATAAAATGTTCCTGCCATAACAGCATTGATGGTTTCTCCATAATCTTGTGTGTCGGCTACTGCAGGAGTTTCTTTTGGTTTTTCAGCAACTTCTTCAGCTTGTGCAGGCTTTACTTCATCATGTACCTCTGGGTGAACTGATTCGATTAATGGCTCAGCTATGATATGACCTTTTGTGCTACCATTCCCAGATCGCATTGAAAGATTGAAATCTCCTTTGCGAATAACCAGTTCGCTGAGTTGCATTCGAGCTGCCTTTTCTAGGATAGTATTCATTCCATCATAATCTTCCGGATGAAGAAGTGGATCAGCTCCTCCTGAAACCTCAGATTTTACATGTACTTTATCCTCTTCCGGTTTCTTAATCAAATCTTCAATTTCAATATCAGCTGGGGTTTTTGGCCTTTTACCTTCTTCAATTGCTCTCCACTTGAAATATTCCATAGATACTTCAGGGAACAAGCAATACGATAATATATCTTCTTCGTTTTCGATCAGCTTAGGATCAGAAACGTTCTTGGTTGCTGTTGGTAAAATAGGTTTCAGATCATCAGCAGGTCTGTGATCTATGGGTTTCTCACTTCCTAGTATTTGTTTTATGAATTTTGGAGCAATTGGAGCAGGTGAACGGCCATACATTCCTTTTACATAATTCTTCACTTCCTGGGGAACTACTTTGTATCGTTCTCCGGTTAAAACATTCATTACGGCTTGTGTTCCCACGATCTGGCTGGTTGGTGTTACCAATGGAGGGTATCCAAGATCTTTACGAACTCTTGTAACTTCTTCAAGTGCTTCTTCTAATTTTTCACTGGCACCTTGTTGTTCCAGTTGTGAGCGGAAGTTAGAGATCATTCCGCCAGGAATTTGGTGAACTAATATTTCAGAATCGATTATCGGTTCATATCCTCTGCCTTTTGAACGCTTAGGAGTTAATTCTTTAAAATATTTATTTACTTTTCTTAATGCATCCAGATCAAGATCAATATCATACTCTGTTTCATCGAAAATAGCATGAATAGTTTCAACAGGAGGTTGAGATGAAAATCCGGCCATAGATGAAATAGCACAATCCACTGCACCAGCACCGGCCTTTGCTCCTTCGTAATAAGCTGTTTCTGACATTCCACTGGTAGCATGGCAATGTACCTGAATTGGAATATCAAATTCTTTCTTTAAAGCTGAAACGAGATTCTTTGACATCGTTGGTGATAACAATCCGGCCATATCTTTAATGCAAAGTGAATCAATACCCATTTGTACCTGTTCTTTTGCATCACTTACATATTTTTCGATGGTATGAACCGGACTAATTGTATACGAAAGTGTTCCTTGTGCATGAGCACCATGCTTTTTAACTGCTTTAATAGCAGCTTCAAGGTTTCTTGAATCATTCAAAGCATCAAAAATCCTGAAAATATCAATACCATTCTCGTGCGCAGTTTCTACGAAACGATCTACCAAATCATCCGGGTAATTTTTATATCCAACTATATTTTGTCCTCTTAGTAACATCTGCAGAGGGGTTTTTTTAGCTTTCGATTTGATCAATCGTAATCTTTCCCATGGATTTTCTCGTAAAAATCGTAAGCAAACATCGAAGGTTGCACCACCCCAAACTTCAAGCGAATAATATCCAACCTGGTCTATGATATCTAAAATACCAAGGATATCTTGCGTACGCATTCGGGTTGCCCAAAGTGATTGATGTCCATCCCGTAATGTAGTATCTGTAATTCTAATTATATTCTTTTTCATAGCAATTTTCAATATTATTTAACTGTGAATTTTCCCATAGCGGAGAATTTTTCAAACCTACTTTGGATTAATTCTTCAACAGATAATTTTTGTAATGATTTAATATTTTTAACCACTGCTTTTTCAATTAAATCAGCTACTTTTTTAACATCAGTATGTGCTCCTTCGCCTGGCTCTTCAATGATCTCGTCGATGACACCGTGCTTATGAAGCGCTTTTGCTGTTAAGTTAAGAGCTTCAGCAGCATCAGGAGCAAAGGCAGCATCTCGCCATAATATCGAAGCGCAACCTTCGGGTGAGATTACCGAATAAATAGCATTTGATAACATTAGAACTTTATCACCAACACCAATTCCTAAAGCTCCACCACTTCCTCCTTCGCCAATAACAACGCAAACAATAGGCACTTCTATTGAAGCCATTTCTGTTAAGTTTTTTGCAATAGCTTCTGCTTGTCCTCGTTCTTCAGCTTCCAGACCCGGGAAAGCTCCGGGTGTATCTATAAATGTAATAATAGGTACATTAAATCTCTCTGCTAATTTCATTAAGCGTAAAGCTTTTCGGTAGCCATCAGGTTTAGCCATTCCAAAGTTACGTTCTATGTTTTCGTGAGTCTTTTTTCCTTTGTTGTGTCCGATAAGCATCACTTTTTGACCACCTATTTCGGCAAAACCTCCAATCATGGCTTTATCATCCGAAAAGTATCGGTCGCCATGGAATTCAACAAAGTTATTTACAATGTGCGATATATAGTCTTGCAAAATGGGTCGCTTTGGGTGTCGGCTAACCTGGACAATTTCCCAAGGTGTCAGGTCCTTTTTTGTTTTCTTTTTCGTTTTCTTCACCTCCGGTTTTTCCATTACAATATGATCAGTTTCTTGTCCCATAATTTCTAATTTTAAGATGTGATTTGGTAATCTTTAAATATTTATCGATTATAGTAACTGAGAACGTTGCTTAAATAATCTTTTAAATCTTTGCGATTTACAATGGAGTCAACAAATCCATGCTCGCGAAGATATTCGGCAGTTTGAAAATTATCGGGAAGCTTTTCCCCAATGGTTTGTTCAATCACTCTTCGTCCGGCAAATCCGATCAATGCACCTGGTTCCGATACATTAATATCGCCCATCATGGCATAGCTTGCAGAAACACCACCGGTAGTTGGATTGGTTAGTACAGATATGTAAGGAATATTTTTTCGGTTTAAACGGGCAACACCTGCACAAGTCTTGGCCATTTGCATAAGTGATAAAGCGCCTTCCTGCATTCTGGCTCCTCCTGATGCCGAAATCACAATGTATGGCAAATTATGATCGTATGCATAATTAGCTGCTTGTAGTATTTTTTCACCTGTTCCGCTACCCAGACTACCACCAAGAAACCTGAAATCCATTACAGCAATTACTACCGGGATACCATTCATTTTTCCGTGTCCGGTAACAACTGCTTCATTAATTCCGGTTTTCTTGATATTTGCTTCGTACTTATCTTTATAACTTCCTTTCAAATCATTGAATTTCAATGAATCCTTCGGGCTGATATTGGTAAATAACTCTTCAAAGGTGTTTTCGTCGAAAAGTAAATTGATTCGCTCATATGAGCTTATTGCCCCGTGGTAGTTACAATTTGGGCAAACATTAAGGTTTTCTTTCCATTCCTTTGCATAAATGTGCGAATGACATTTTTTGCATTTTACCCATAGTTCTTTTTTTGATTTGTTTTTTTTTGTTGTAGTTTCAGTATACCAAGCCATCACTCATTTCTCCCCTTTTTATTATGAGTTAACATATACCTAAATAACGTAATTTTTATCTCCATATTAGATAAAATTTGAGATAAATAGTTTCGAAAAATAGTCATTTTTATAATTAAATGCTACTTAATTTAGAATTAATATAAGAGAGGTATATGTTAAACCAGTCTTAAAAAACTGTTAGACAGATTCAAACATACAATGTTAAGAATTCGATCGAAGGTTGTAATTTATAAATTTATTTACCTGGTTTTTTCATTCTTGTTTCAAGAATGGTTTTGTAAAGCTCACCTGGCGATTTATGGCCTAACTCTCTAAAATCTTTGTAATTTGCTAAAAAATCAAGAATGCTTGGCCTAAGTGGTTTTTTATCATTTCTGTCCTTAAGTTTATGTTCAAGACCTAGTTTAGTAAGTTCAATTGCATGGTTTTTCCACTGGCTTTCTTTATCTTGCCGATCTCGTTCTCTCGAATGCTTTTTACTAATTGAGCCTTCTGCTACACAGATTATTATTGCTCCTTAAGGTGCCAATCGATTGTAGTAATGCCGATAAAACTTCCGGGTCCATAGCCATTTTTTGATTTCGATTTTATATTGTTTATTCCCTCTACCGTTTAGGTATTCTAATCAGAGGGTTTTATCATCAAATTGCTGGTTTATAAAAAAACTTCATGGCAAGGAGGGTTCGCAGCCCACAATAAATTCATATATTTTTTCGCCATCAATGAATGCCTGAATAACATTTTCATTTGGTTCCGGAATAATCTCAACATTCTTAGTACTGTACTGGCAAATTATATAAAACCCTGCGAGGATTTTAAATCCTCGCAGGGTTTTGAATACTTCCACTTTCCACCAATTAAGTGCCCGAAATTGTTATCTCCCGGTTGGCAACAATTATACCTGGGCAAAAATTGTAGGTTTATTCTTTATCCAAACTTTTTTAAAAGCATTAAAAACTTTGATACTCCTGATCAATACTATCGTTAGAATCAAGCACAATATTTACACCTTTTATTTCTTCTCCCTGATTTTTAACGGATCCGTTACCGGGTTCCTTTTTTAAAGCTTGATACTCTTTTAGAACAGGTTTTTTATTTGTTTTAAGAGAACGATTTTGTTCGTTACCATTGATTCTGAAAAACCCAATGGTTTCTTTTAGTTGCTCAGCCTGACTGGCTAATTCTTCAGCGCTTGTAGCCATTTCTTCACTCGCTGCTGCATTTTGTTGTGTTACGTGGCTTAACTGCTGAATTGCATTGTTAACCTGGTCGGCTCCACTACTTTGCTCCATACTGGCCGATGAAATTTCCTGAACCAGATTTGCTGTTTTTTGAATTTCAGGAACCAGTTCTTCCATCAATTTTCCAGCTTCCTCGGTTAAATTAACACTCGACTTTGATAATACGTCAATTTCTTCTGCAGCTATTTTACTTCTTTCGGCAAGCTTTCTAACCTCGGCTGCAACTACTGCAAAACCTTTTCCGTGCTCTCCTGCTCGCGCAGCTTCAACGGCGGCATTTAACGCCAATATGTTGGTTTGAAAAGAGATATCACCAATAATAGTTATCTTTTCAGCTATTTCTCTAATAGACTTTAAACTTTCTGTTGATGCTGTTCCAACTTTTTCAACACTGCCTGCTGCTTTTACAGATATCTTTTCCGTTTGCTGGGCATTGTCATTGTTTTGTTGAATATTTGAGGCCATCTCTTCCATAGATGAGGAGACTTCCTCGGCAGATGATGCCTGTTCAGAGCTTCCTTGTGATAATTGTTGCGATGTGGAACTCATTTCTACAGATGCTGAAGCAATATTATTGGCTCCTGAAATAATGTCGTTAACAATTTCTTTAAGCTTAGTGGCCATTGATTGTAATGCAACAGCTAACTCTCCGATTTCATCTTTTTGATCTATTTCGACTTGTGCCGTTAAATCACCTGAGGCAATGAGTTTGGTAAATTTAACACCTTTTAGAACAGGTTTTATGATGCCACGGGTAATAATTAATGATAAGATAACAGCTGTTATTACGGCTATAAAACTAAATATTAAAACACCGCTGCGGGTTGAGCTTGTTTTTTCCGACATCATAAGTTTCTTTGCTTCTATTTCGATTTGTGCTTTCTCGATTATACCGTTAAAAATAGATCCAACGTTTTCTAATGCTACCATAGTTTTAGTATTGTATATTTCATTAGCCTGGTTCATTCCATCCATGTTATCATCCTGGTATTTTAGAACTTCATCTAATAAATCAAGTGTTTCATGGGCATGATGATGCGTGTTTTGCATATAATGATTATAGGCTCTGTCGAAATTTCCGGTTTTAATATAACGTTCAATTTGAATAGCACTTTCGTGTAATTTCTTATGAGGTTCCTCTACTCTTGTAATTAAGGTATTAAAATTAGAATTATCTCGCTTCAATTTTTTAACTTCTTCGCTTTCCAGCCATTTACCAAGGTTACATTTGTGATGGTCTGTCTGTACATTAAGTTCCCGGCTTTTGTTTAATACAGCATCTTTAATAGCATGCATCCAAAGTAAGTGGTCACTTTTAACCTCTCTTATTTTAGAACCAATTTTAAAATCGGATTGTATAAACACTTCAGAAATTTCAATAGCAGATTCATGAAGATGTATATGAGGTTCTTCAATTTCTTTTAATAATGGCTCAATTTCAGGGATTAACTTTATTGCGTTTTCTTTTCCTTCGCCATAGTACCATTTCCCAAACTCGCATTTGCGATGATCCGTTTGAACATTAAGCTCTTCAACATTAGCATCGGTTAATAATTTATTAACTTCATTGGCCCATTTAAGGTGATCAATATGCCTTTGTTCGATATCAATAAGTAATTTATCAACTTCCATCATATCGTCAGAATTTCGAACAATTCCGTTGAGACCTTTAATGGCCCAAAATGTTACAATAATTAGTATAACAATTATGATTCCAAAAGCTATGGACAATTTTTTTCCAAGTTTTATGTTTTTCCAGTTCATAATAATATGTTTAGTTATTAATTTGTTGTGTTTTAATATTTCAATTGTTTGGTTTTATTTTAGAATTATGATTTAAATGGCTTCATTAATGAACAATGTTTCTTTTGATGTGAATACTTTATTAAGATCAAGCAACATGATAAAACGTTCATTGATTTTCCAAACACCATTAATGAATTCCGAACGATAGTTTGAACCAATACTTGGGGTAGAATCAATCAAGTCTTCATTAACTTCAAGAACTTCTTGCACACTATCTACAATAGCACCTAATTTTACTTCATCATTTCCGATTTTAACCTGGAGAACCAGAATACAAGTTTCATTCGAAAATTTAAGATCAGATATTCCGAATATGATTCTTAGGTCTACAACAGGAAGAGAATTTCCTCTCAAGTTTATTAATCCGCTAAAATAATCGGGAGACTGAGGGACTTTTGTGATTTCTTTCATTTCAAGAATGTTAAATACATTTTTGACATTTACACCGAATAACTCATTATTTAGTTCGAAACACAAATAAGTCTCAATGTGGTTAAGGTTTCCAAGTTTGGCTTTTTTCCTTTCCATATTATTCATATTAAGATATTTATTATTAATTGGTCGGACTTAGTTAGGTTTATCTTTAATTTTCATATTTTTCGGAAATAAATAGTTGTTATTACTTACTATATCAATAACTTTATATATTTTATCGAAAACATCAGATTTAAAAATACAAGCTCGAAAACCGGCACTCATTATTTCGTCCAGATATGCTTTGTCTTTATACATAGTAATTGCAATAAATTTAATTTTACTGTTTTCCCAGAGCATCAGTTTAGCTGCTTTTAACCCGTCCATTATTGGCATTTCAATATCCATTAGTACGATTTCAGGAACATAAGAATTTATTAAGTCCACAGCCTGGATTCCGTTTTCAGCTTCACATATTATTTCATACTTCTTATTCTTTTCCAATAAATGCCTTAATGCAAGCCTAAAAGATTTATTATCATCTACAAGCATTATTTTCATGATAGAAATTAGTTAATCATTTTCTGTTATAAATTTATTTCAGAAAACTTTAAAATTTCTAGGTAAGTTTACGGGAATATTTTAAAAAAACACTTGCGTAATTTTACGTATGGAATAAAACAGACTGTTGTTGTAAAGTTATGAGTGGTCAGTATTTTGTTTAATATTTGGGATGAATCATCTCAAATCAATTTTAACATATAAAAAATAATGTGTTTTAAAAAGAATTTAAATTTCGATTAATTTATTTTTAAAAGCCTGAACAATTATGTTTGCAGTATTTTGAGCATTAAGTTTATCCATTATTCTGGATTTATGACCTTCTACGGTACGTATAGAGATATATAGTTTGTTGGAAATTTCTTTGGTAGAAAGGCCGTCACATATTAATTTCAAAACTTCATTTTCTCGGTTGGTAAAATGAACAAATTTCGTTTCTTTCTCAGTTATAACTTTTTTAGTTGTTCCAAAATTTATTATAATACTTTTCATTAATTCCGGAGAGAAAAAATCATTTCCGTTAGTTACTGACCGGATAGCTTCTTCCAACTCATCACTACTGGCTTTTTTTATCACAAACCCTTTGACTCCGGCTTGTATCATTTTGTAATAGTATGCTTCGTCACCATTCATTGATAAGGCAATAATTTTAAGATCCGGATATAATTCCAAAGCTTTTTTAGTAGCTTCAATGCCATCTATTTTAGGCATATTGATATCCATTAAAACCACATCCGGTAATTTAGAGTCTAGTAAGTCTAAAAAAACCTCTCCATTTTCAGCTTCGGCTATTACTTCAATATTTTTTGATTTTGACAATAGAAAACTTAGACTTTCTCTAAAAAGAGTATGATCATCAACTAATATTATTTTTATTTTATCTCTCATAAAACGATAATATATTATTAATTCAATTAAGAGTAATTCTCATTTTAACACTATACCCTTTATTATTACTACTACTCATATTTATATCTCCATTTAAGGATTTTATACGACTTATTATATTGGATAATCCCATACCTGTATTTTTACTTAGGGTCTTATTAATATTAAATCCTGTTCCATCATCGGCATAATGCAGAAAAAGATTATTTTCTTTATGTATAAGTTTTAAAAGTATGGTTTTAGCATTGGAATGTTTAAGTGTATTATTGATTAACTCTACTATAATTCTATATAGAGTTGTTTCAATTTTTTCGGAAACCCTTATATCAAAGTTAGAACCAAATGCAAATTTGAGAGAACTTGTATCTGTTATTTTTTTATAAAAAGATTCTATCGCGGTGGTTAATCCGAAATTTCTTAATACATGGGGGCTAAGATTATTCGATATTTCCTGGATTCCAAGTATTGCATCATCAATGGTTTCTTCAAGTTTCTTAATAATTTGTGTTTTTTCTTCAATATTTTCACTTAGCTGGAATGATTTTGAGTAAATCTTGGCAGCAGATAATAATGGTCCAAGACCGTCATGAAGATCTTTAGCAAACCTTTCCTTTTCACGTTCTTCCGTTTCGATAACCGCATTAAGGATTTTTCTTTCCGTTTCTTTTCTCTCGGAAATATCTCTTATCATTGTTAAAATAGCCTTTCTATTTTCGTAGTCTATTATCTTGCAGCTTATTTCTACGGAAATGATATCTCCTGATGCTATGTAAGTTTCTATTTCTATTGGAGGTAAAGATTCTTCATTATATAAATCACTTATTCTTTGTTTTATTATCTCGGCATATTTGGGATGTATAATCTCAATGATTTTTTTTCTTAATAAAGATCCCTTTTTAAAACCAAGCAAATTTATTAAAGTTTCATTTATAGCTAAAATCCTATATTTTTCATCAGAAATAATTATTCCGTCACTACTGGAATTAAACAGGTTCCTGAATTTCCGTTCGCTTTCAAATAAAGCTTTTTCCGCTTTTTTTCGTAAGGTTATATCTTCTGCCCAACCCTCATAATATAAAACCTCACCATTGCTGTTTTTAATAATTTGGGCACTTTCATTAATGTCGATCGTAGTTCCGTCTTTTTTTACGTATTGAGTTTCATAACCATATATGGTCCCTTTTTGATTAATCATGCTTTTAAACTTTGAACGGGGATATATTCTTTCATCCAGATCTTTTTCAAGATTGATTTTTTGAAGCTCTTTAAGACTGGAATAACCTAACATTTTTAACAATGCCGGATTAGCCATTAATACTTTACCGTCAGGAGTGGTTCTGTATATTCCAATGGTAGAGTTCTCGAACAAAGTGCGGTGTTCTTCTTCGCTTTCCTGCAGATTTTTAAAGAACAGTAATGATGATAAAGAATCTTCAATTCGGCGGCCAATTTCGTTAAATAATAGTATTTCATCGTTTGTCCATTTTCTTGGATGCGAACACTGATGCATTCCTAACGCCCATGCTTTACCTGTTTTAGGATAAATAGCCATTACCAATTGCGATAAAACACCAAATTCTTTATGTAGTTCCGGATATATTTTATGTTTCTCGTCAGGACCGTATTGAACAGGTAATTTACTTTCTAAAATAGTCTTACAAATCTTATCACCACCGGGTTTCATAGGAATATCTGTATCTAACTGAAATGCCCCAGGGTATTCTTTATTGTTGATTTCTGTTTGGACCCTGAAAGTTGGAGCATTGGGGTCACAAGGATATAGCAACCAAATTCGGTCACAGTTAAAAATTGAAAGCGATGTTTTCAGAACGTTCCATAACATTTGATTCATATCTTTAGATCTTTGTATGATTTTGTTTATTTGATCAATATTCTTAAGAAAATTCAGGTAAGCCTTTCTTTCTTTATCTGCTTGCTTTTGTTTCATGATTTTAAGTGCTGAAAAAGTAACTCCCTTAGCGTATTAGTTTATATCAATCGGCGGTGAGCTTAATAAAATATCAATTATTTGTCCGTTTTTATGTACCATTTTGTTTCAATACTTCCTATGTCAGGTTTCTCTGTATTTATTTTTCCTTAGTTTATTAGAAACTCTTGCCAACATATAGAGATACAGGTTTCTTGTATTCCTTCTTAACTTACTGCAAAATTCGTAAGCAGTTATGTCTTGTAGATTAATACTGATTAACATAAGATCAGGAAAATTTCTTATTATTAATTGTTTGGATGCTTTCATATTAGATACATAATTTATAATATATCCCTGCTTAGAAATAAAATTAACTAACTTTTTTAATTTCTTTTCATTGCTATCTATTAATAATATCTTGGTATAATCTTTTTTACTTATTTCACTGTGGGGCATGGAGCTTTTTATTGAAAAATATATATCGAAAATCCGGGGAGATAATTGTAACTCTGCATACTTGATTGTTTTTTAGCCATATTTTCGTATTATGAGTAAACTAGCAGCTTTGTAAATAACGCATAAAATAATAATCTGGTTCAATGTTTTTATACGCTCTTGTTTTAAGTTGGTTTTAAACTCTTTGATAAATAGCTTGTTTGATACGAAATCAAAAATAAAAGAAGTACATAATTTCTTATTTGAGTTGTAATAAAGAAGAGAATTAATGAAAAAGTCCCCGGTTAACCGGGAACCTTTTCAAAATTAAGAACCCCAAATTTTAATTACCCCCCTTCGTAAGATATTAACAGCGGTTTATTAGTTTGTTATTCATTATAGTTATAATGTAAGTTATAAAAAGAATATGAAGAATACATGAGTAAAACTACCTGGTAATATGGTTTTGAGTATAGGTATTAATTCCTAATCGTTAAAAAAAGCCTCAAAAAAATAAAAACCTTTCTATGAATGTGAATTTTGTGCAGAGGCTAAGATAATATATATTCTAAATTAGAATAAATTTAAATAAGAAATAAAGTAATAAAATACAAAAATTCCGAAAACTACACTATTTCTTCAATACCTAATAAAAATGCTTGTAAATAAGAATGTTAACCCAATAATACTATTGTTTATTAATTCACAATTTAATACATTTAGTACCGAAATAATTAAATACATCTTATTTACTAACTAAAATATAACTCTATGGTCGATTCAAACCTGGTCCTTTGGGGACAAACAATTGCTTACACCTTTTATTGCATTGTTATTATTTTATTAATGGCCTGGTTTGGCTATAAAATAACCAAATCGGGAAAAAGCAATAAAGTAAGTGCCGGATTATTCTATTCTTTTGTGTTATTTTTAACTGTGTTGGGGGTTTCACTGCACATTATAACCTACAACACAATACCCTGGACTCCTGTTGATCTAAACAGGGGAGATTATACACCTGACAAGACTTTTGAAATTACCGTGGCAAACCATGAATTTACTTTGCCTGACGAAAAATTATTAATTGATTGTGATGACTTAGTGCTGTTCGACGTAACATCCAAAGATCTCACTTATGGTTTTGGCGTATTCAGACAGGATAACAGCATGGTGTTTCAAATGCAGGTAGTTCCGGGACACCGGAATGATATTCTCTGGAAATTTGAAAAGCCGGGTATTTATACCATCCGTTCAACTGAGTATTCGGGCCCACGGGGCATATTTATGATTCTTAAAGATGCTGTTGAAGTATTGCCTTGTGAAGGCTCTTAAAATTCAATGTTTAATTAAAATTTGAAATTATGTCATTTAAAAATACATTTTTAAACGGGGCCGATGGAAAATTTAAACCAGACACCCTTACCCAAATGCAAAAAATTGTTCTTCGGTTTGTAGTGGTTGGTCTGGTATTTTATGGTTTTGCGCTTATTGAAGGAATGATTATGAGGATCTATGAAATAGAACCTATCCCATTTATAAATACAAATCAGTTCTTCGCTATTTTAACAGCACACCCTTTGGTTGGAATATTTGGGTCTACATATGCTTTAGTTTTTGGGGCATTCTTGTTCTTAACTCCCTATTTAATGAAAAAGCCATTGTACAGTGTTAAATACGCAAACCGGTCGTTAATTCTTTTAACCTTAGGTACATTTCTTTTTTGGTTTGCTGGATTTGTTTCTCATTATGCGCCATTATATACTTTATACTGGCCATTACCAGCCGATTTTACCCAGTTTAGCGTATGGGGAGGTACATTCTTTATCGTTGGTATAGCAATTGTAATGCTTGGAACAGTATTTTTTATCATTAATATATTCAAAACAATTGTTTATACACCCAAAGGTTGGGAAAAACAACCGGCAGCTGCTTTATTTGGTTCTGCAATTGGTTATACAGGGCTGAAAAATACACTGGCAAAAAAAGAAAATAAAAAAGAACATCTTGTGCCATTACCTGTGGCAGCAATAGCAAGAGGAACTGTTGATATGGTATTAAACACGGTAATCATATTATTTACCGGTGTTTTAATTCTGGTATTCATGGTTGGCCATATTCTTGGTTTCGATTTAAAAGAAACTGCCATCGATGCTTTATTATATAAAAATTGGTTCTGGTGGGGCTTGGATTTAATAGCCGACGGTTTGGTGTTGATCTTTGTAGCAGGTACCTGGTATTTACTGGCAACTATGATTTCAGGTAAAAAACTATTCATGCAAAATATCGCTAGGGCAGCATTATTACTGGAGTTAGTTGTTTCATGGACCGTTTGGTCGCATCACTTACTTTCTGACCAGTCTCAGCCTGCAATATTAAAAGTAGTTTCCGGTGAACTGGTTACAGCATTTGAATTAATCACCCAGGGATTGGCATTCTTCATTACACTGGCAACTCTTTGGGCAGCAAGGCCACTAAAAATGACAAATCCATTGAAATTCTTATTGGGTGGCTTATTAGGCTTCGCCCTGGCAGTTCCGGCAGGAATCATGCAGGCAGATGTAGGACTTAACAGAATATTACATAATACACAATGGATCGTTGGGCCACATGTGCATGTTGCCGTATTGGTAGGTTTAACCATGACATTATATGCTGCGGTATATATCCTGTTCCCGGTCGTAACAAACGGAGCAAAACTATATAGCCAAAAGTTAGCTAACATCCATTTCTGGGGGCACTTGATCGGAGGTATCGGAATGGGTGCATTCATGGGAATGGCAGGATTAAAAGGTATGCTACGAAGAACTTTATATGTTGATGGAGAATTTAATGTATATATGATATTAGCAGCATTAGCCGGAACATTGCTACTCATTTCATTCCTTGCATTCTTTATTAATATAGTGATGAGCGTGGGACTAAAAGGTGTAATAGGAATTTTTACACGATCAAAATTAGACACAAAAGAATTGTTAGCAGAATAAAAATAAATATTATGTTTGAAAAGGCTGTTTTTTCAAAATAGCCTTTTTGTTTTTTTTATTTTTTAACCAGGATTTATTTTTAGCCTGAAGAATTCAGAATTATACAGATGAAACCAAAGAAAAACAAAATAAAGAAACTTAAGAAATACCATAAATGGCCTGCCCTGATCATTTCATTTATTCTTATTTACTATGCTGTTTCGGGAATACTAATGAACCATAGAAAGCTAATATCAGGAATGGATGTTAGTAGAAAATTACTGCCAAAAAATTACAAATACGATAACTGGAACCAGGCAGCATTAAAGGGTAACCTTCAGTTGTCAAAAGATAGTATATTCTTATATGGAAACATTGGTGTATGGTTAGCAGATTCAACTTATTCTGAGTTCATAGATTTTAATAATGGCTTTCCAAAAGGAATGGATAACCGTAAAATTTTCGATTTACACTTATCTTCAAATGGTAATTTATATGCCGCAACCTTATTTGGTTTGTACTGTTTTAATTTGGAACTGGAACAATGGCAAAAATTTTCTTTGGATGTGGATATTGAAAGATTTGTTTCTGTTTTAAGCCATGATAATTGGATTATCGCAATGAATCGGTCATACGTTTTTCGAGCACTTGACGAAGGGATTCATAGTAAGTTTGAAAAATTAGAACTAAAGGCTCCATCCGGGTATAAAAATGATGTAGGATTGTTCGAAACCATGTGGCAGATCCATTCTGGCGAAATATTCGGATTACCCGGGAAACTTTTTGTCGATTTTATGGGAATACTTGTATTGGCATTATCTGTTACAGGAATAATATATTTCTTTTTCCCCCGAATCATAAAAAGAAGAAAAAGGAAACAAAAACAGATATTCAGACTGGTTTCATTAAATAAATTTTCTTTAAAATGGCATAATAAGATAGGTGCATGGTTCATCGTATTTTTAGTAATACTGGTATTAACCGGAATGTTTTTACGTCCACCGTTGTTAATTCCTATTGCAAATACAAGAATCCCTGCCATTAAATTCACTCACCTCGACCAGATCAACCCATGGTATGACGATTTGCGCGATTTGATTTATAATAAGGAAAATGGTCAATATATATTAGCCGGGTATAATGGTCTGTATCAGTTAAAAACTCTTAAATCTGTTCCTGTATTATATAATTCTCAGCCACCGGTAAGCGTTATGGGAATAAATGTGTTTGAAAAATTCAATGAACAAAGCTATTTGATAGGTTCGTTCAGTGGCTTGTTCCTTTGGAGCCCCGATGGTAATGAGGTTTATGATTTCATTTCCGGGAAACCGTATCAGGGAGCTACCAAGGGTATGCCTTTTGGTTCATATGCTATAACCGGTATTTTAGAATTCAATGATAAATACCAAATAATAGACTACAACCAGGGAGTTTTATCTTTAGGCGATACCGAACATTTTCCTGAAATGCCGGAAATTATTTTGGATAATTCACCAATGTCTTTATGGAATCTTAGCCTTGAGATACACACGGGTAGAATTTTTGAGTTTTTGCTGAGTAGCTTTTATATTTTACTGGTTCCCTTAGTAGGTATAATTTCGATTATCGTAATCATTAGCGGATATTTAATTTGGCTTAGGAGAAAAAGGAAAAAACATTAAACTGTATAATTTTTACAGTAAACTTCCCCGTAGTTGTGGTTTTTTAGGAATAATAGTTGAATTTTCTATTTAGAAAGAGTCTAAAATAGGAAAAACTATTATATTTGCATGCGCAACTAAATGGAAAAAATAATGTTATTGGGAGAAGAGCTTTTTACACTACTAAGAAGTACACTTAAAAAAATGCATCAAATTTTAGAAAAAGAATTGACGCCTCATGGAATTAGCCATGCAGAAGCAAGACTTTTAATAATGATAGATGAAACTGAAGGTAGTAGCCAGGAAGAACTTATATCAAAGGTAGAGGTAGATAGGAGTAATGTAGGAAGAGCATTGAAAAAGTTAGAGAATCTAAGGTATTTAAAACGTTCAAAAATTGCAATAGACAAACGTGCATATGAAGTTTATCTTACCCCGCAAGGTATTGAAGTTAAAAAACTAATTATAGATATAAAAAGGAATTTTGAGAAAACCTTTACAAAAGGAGCTTCAGAAGATGAAATATTGACATTAATTGATTTACTTAAAAAAACAGAAAACAGAATCAATGAAAAAAACTATATATCAGTAAAGGAGTCAAAACAAAACTGAATTATTAAATGATGACACGAATGCATATAAATAGGCCCCATATAAAGAAAAAGTACTTTGTTTTTTTCCTACTGTTCCTATTCATGTTACCCATTCTGGTGAAAGCTACTCATCATTTATATATTTCCCATGAACATATAAGCCATACAGAAGAAACTTCTGAATGTAAAGTAGATAAAATACATGAAAAGTGTCCTATCTGCGAATATCAAATTACTGAATTAATTAAAGAAAAATATAAAACTGAATTTCACAAAGGAGATTTTGTAAGCAAAAAATGTTATTATAAGCCGGAAATTATAAAAATCTCACTTCATTATACTTTCCCTTCACGGGCTTCTCCGGTTGATCTTTGAGAAATATGAGGCTGTCCGAAAAGTATCAAGTATAAAATTGACAAGCTTTGTACTAATAAATATATTGTACTTGAATATAAAGCATCGATCAAATTTTGAGATTTCACAATCGATTATACTTAGAGACAAAAGTCTATTTAGTTTAAAAGGAACAGCTCTCTGCATCAATTTTAAATTCATAAACTTATAATTACTATATCCTAATTCAAAGGTTTTAGCTAGGGTAGCTATGGCCAAAAGTTAAATGTAATGAAACAAATAAAATATAAAATATGGATTGTTCTTCTAATAATAATATTTAAAACTTTGGAAGGAAATTCTCAAACGCAACTGTCCGGTGTTGTATTTGATTCTGAATCAAAAGAATCACTTTCAGGAGTCAATGTATTTATCCCGGAAACTCAGTCAGGAACAGTATCCAACATTGATGGGAAATACTCTTTAACTCTACCTTACAAAAAGAAGATTAAGGTACAATTCTCATTCATTGGATATAAAACGATACTAAGAACAATAACGACGGATACTTTGGATATACATCTTGATATAGGTTTGGTAGCGGCACCTATTGAATCAGAAGAGGTTGTCATATCGGGATTTTCATCTTCAACTCAAAAAGAGAATGCAATAATTATAGAAACAATGAAAGCTAACGAAATTGAAAGCTATGGTAGCCCGAGTTTAATTGATGCATTAACTTCAATTCCCGGAGTTGAAATGATATCAAAAGGGCCTGGTGTTTCTATGCCAATGATTCGAGGCTTATCTATGACCAATATTATCGTAATGAATAATGGTGTAAAACTGGAGAATTATCAATACTCAAAGAATCATGCTTTTATTATTGATGAATTTGGGATAGAACAAGTTGAAGTTATAAAAGGGCCAGCCTCCTTATTATATGGTTCGGATGCAGTCGGCGGAGTAATTAATTTTATAAAAGAAAAACCAGCACTCACAGGTGAAATTGTTGGAGATTACACAGCGCATTATCATGGAAATACAAATGGATTTTGCAGTAATATAGGCTTAAAAGGCAGAAACAAGGATTTATTTTGGGGATTCAGGGCTGGGGCAAAGAGCCATGCTGACTATTTAGATGGAAAAAGAAACTATGTCCCTAATACAAGGTTTAATGAAAAAAGTCTGAAAGCAAATATCGGACTGATAAAACCGTTTGGAAGCTTTAAGCTCTATTATGATTATAATAGCCCTGAATTAGGTATGTGCATGGAACAGGTTGTTCCATTAATCAATAAACGGGGTAGAAAACCAGAATGGTGGTATCAGGATTTAACATCTCATTTATTTTCTTCACGTAATAAATTGTTTTGGAGAAATTATATGTTTGATATAAATATTGCTTATCAGGAGAACAACCGAACAGGAATAACAGATACTACTATGCTTGGTTATAAATTAGTAGATGCCAATATGAACACTCTTTCTTATGAACTAAAGGTTCATCTTCCTTCAGATGAAAAATCGGAGTACATTATAGGAATACAGGGTGAAGACAGAAAAAACGTTAATCATGACGCCCCTGTGCAAGTAATTCCCGATGCAACTGTTAATGGATTTTCTTTATTTGCTTTTGCGCAACGGACAATTTTTGGGTGTTTAAAAACACAGGGAGGAATTCGTTATGATCGTAGGATATTAAAAACAACAACAAGAGATAATAATGAGGAAATTAATAAAAAATATGGAAATATAAGTGCCTCTTTTGGTACAACTTACACTTTAAATGAAAATATTCTGTTTAAAGTAAACTTAGCTTCTGCATATCGCACACCGAATATAGCTGAGTTAACACAAGACGGTTGGCACGGAGTGCGCTATGAACAAGGTGATCCAAATCTAAAGGCTCAGAAGAATTATGAAATGGACTTTAGTTTTCAACTTAATAATCAATACTTACGAATTGACGCTTCCGGATTTTACAATTACGTACAAGATTATATTTATATGGCTCCTACAAGTGATACTTTATCAACAGGAGATAAAATATACAGGCATTCCCAGAGTAATGCTGTTCTTTATGGGGGAGATGTTTCTTTAGATTACATTCCGACTGATTGGATTCAATATCAAATTACATATTCTTATTTAAGGGCAAAGAAACAAGATGGAAGCTATCTACCGTTCATTCCTCCCGGTAATTTGATACTTAATACCAAAGTAAAAAAGAAACAGTGGCTTTTTATGCAAAATACCTACATGCTGTTGGGAGTTGAAATTGTTGAAAAGCAGAACAGACCGGCAATGTTTGAGACAAAGACGGATGGATATTGTTTGTTTAATATTGGATTTGGTACAGAAATACAGTTAGCAAGACAAGAAATTAATCTTGGCATATTCGTAAATAACTTGTTTAACGAAAATTATTATGACCATTTATCCACCTTAAAAGAATTAGGTTTTTATAATCCCGGAAGAAACTTAAGCGTCTTAGTTAGTATCCCTTTCTAAATGATATCTTTTAATAATAGATTAAAATTTGAAAACTAGTATTTAACGAAATTTATTTAGAATGATTAAAAATAAGTTGGATAATTAAAATATTAAAAATATATTTGCGTGCGCATACAATTTAAATTTACTGAATATGTTGAATACAAAATGTAGAACAAATTGTTTCTGGGAATTCCCTTTATGTAAGCTATATAGAAATGTAGGCTTTCATGCAAAAATTATGGGATTAACACAATTGCAAGCTAATATACTTTTGAGTATCTATAAAAATCAACCGTTTAGTTTTGATGACTTCTCTAAGATAATAGAGCTTAATACGGATAGTTTGGGTGCTACAAAATACCTATTTGGAGAACAATACATTACTATTAATGATAAATCTCAAAACATCATACAAGTGACCATAAAAGGAATAAATACATGCGAAAAAATTAATAGGCTATATAAGCAAAACAAAAATATTATGCAGGGCCACTTTACAAAAACTCAATTGGGAGAATTGAATAAATCATTTAAAATACTGGCATTTACTATTAAAAATCAAAAAGTATAAATCATGGAAAAGAATTATAAAGAATTAAACGAGAGGATTAACTCTCTATTAGCAGAATTTGGTAAAGAAAATCAAGGTATAATGAAAGGCTTTATGCAAATGCATAAAACCATGGATAACTCCGAAGCATTAAGCCCTAAAACAAAAGAGTTAATGGCTATTGCTATTTCTGTAGTAAAACAATGCGAGGGGTGCATTGCCTACCATATAAACAGGGCATTAAAATGTGGAGCTACCCGTTCCGAAATAACGGAAACAATTGGAGTATCTGTTTTTATGGGAGGAGGGCCTTCTTTGGTTTATGCCTCAATTGCTTTGAAAGCTTTGGGTGATTTTGAAAATGAATAAGTTTTATTCGGCTAAAAGAATAAAGTTTATAAAATAGAATTTAATATGAAAACTTATAGTTTGGGAATAGATGTCGGGTATTCTTCAATAAAAGTAGTTTTAATAAATAATCTGGATGAAATAGAATACGATAATTATGTATTACACAAAAGTAAGATAAAGAAAACATTAGAAAGTATCCTACTTGATATATCCGGGAAATTCAAACTTTCATCAATAGTAACCGGAGCGATTACCGGTTCTGTTGGGAAACAGCTTTCAAATAAGTTATCAATAAAAAAGGTATATGAAGTTATCTCAATTATTGAAGGTTGCCGGTATTTAAATATAGAAGCAAAATCCATAATAGAGATAGGAGGGCAAAGTGCAAGGTATATTACAGGTTTTAACAGTAGTAAAAAAAATGCTTTGAAAATATCCTCAAATAATGATTGTGCAGCAGGAACCGGATCTTTTATAGAAGAACAGGTATCCAGGTTAAATATAAAGATTGAGGAATTTGCTTCATATGCTCAAAAAGCTTCCACTATACCACGTATAGCTGGCAGGTGCAGTGTTTTTGCAAAAACAGATATTATTCATCATCAGCAAGAAGGAGTGTCTTTTCAGGATATATTGAAAGGACTATCCTATGCAATAGTAAAAAACTACAAAAATGCTGTTATTAAAAGGTCACCTGTTGAAAATCCAATATTATTTATAGGTGGAGTGGCTCATAACCAGGCAATAGCTGATGCACTTAGGGATGTGTTGGATAAAAGTGAAAAAGAACTTATCATCCCTGAATATTTTAGTCATGCTGCGGCTATTGGCACAGCTTTAATTGCTAAAAGAGAAAAGCATAAGCTCGTGTTCCATAGTATGGTTAGTGATTTCCTGTTTTTAGATGAGGTAGGTTCTCAGCAAATCAACGAAGAAACCTTACCGGCCCTGCGTTCTGTTGGAAATGATACCATTGAAAGCAAACATAGTTTACAAAATTCCTCCGGGAACATCACTGATGAAGGTTTCTTTCTAGGAATAGATATTGGTTCTACCAGCACTAATTTGGTTTTAATAAATAAGGAAAAAGAAATTTCAAATTATAAGTATGTTAGAACCAGGGGAAATCCTTTAGAAGCAGTTTACGAAGGCTTCAAACAAATTCAAACAGAGATAAATGGTAAAATCAACATTGTTGGAGTTGGTATAACCGGTTCGGGCCGCCATATGATCGGGAAGGTAATAGGCGCTGATGTAATTAAGGATGAAATTACAGCACAAGCCAAAGCAGCTGTTAAGTTTGTTCCGGATGTAGATACAATATTTGAAATTGGGGGCCAGGATTCGAAATATATAAGTATTACCAATGGAGCCATTACAGATTTTCAAATGAATAAAATCTGTGCGGCCGGAACAGGTTCTTTTCTGGAAGAACAAGCAAAAAAGTTCAATATTCCACTGAATAAACTTGGAGAACTAGCTCTAAAAGGCCGACATCCTGTTAATCTGGGGGAAAGATGTACCGTTTTCATCGAATCCAGTGTTGCATCAAGTCTCTCGAACGGCAAAAAAACAGAGGATATAGTTTCGGGATTATGTTATTCTATTGCAAAAAATTATTTGCACAGGGTAGTTGGGCAAAAAAAGATTGGAAAAAAAATATTACTGCAAGGAGGAATAGCCTATAATCAGGGAGTTGTTAATGCAATGCGAATATTAACAAAAAAGGATATAACCATCACCCCGTATTTTAGTGTTACAGGAGCCTATGGAGCAGCTTTAATTGCACACGAAGAAATAAAAGAAGGAAAAACAAAGTTTGTAGGATTTGAAAATCTAAACCAACTAACTCTTTCTGTTGAAAAACAAAGTCATAAAAACAAAAAATCCAATCTTGATAAATACAACAAAAAAATAGAAGAAATAATATTTGAGGACTATGCTAACTCAATTGATCAAAATAAAAAGACCGTAGGTATTCCCAGGGCGTTGTTTACTTATGGTATGTTTCCAATGTTCAATGCAATATTTAAGAGCCTGGGATTTAATGTTTTGTTGTCTGAGTGGAGTGATGAAAATACGATCAAACTCGCTCAGGAATTTGCTCTTGAAGAAACTTGTTTCCCGGTAAAATTAATTCTGGGGCATGTTGCTGAACTGGCCTCCAAAGGTGTTGATTATATCTTTTTCCCTGATCTGTATACAGGAAATCACTCGGGTTGTAAATCAAGACAAAGCTATGGTTGTGCATATATGCAATTAGCATATAAAATAATAAACCAAGCAATGGAATTAGAAAAAAAAGGGATTAAGATAATTGCTCCAACCATAGCATTTAGTCTTGGTAAGAAATTTATGGATAAATCTTTTTTCTCAATAGGAGAAACTCTTGGTAAAAGTAAAGATGCAACTGAGTTAGCAATTAAAAAAGGTTTTGAAGCAGCACAACGCTATATGCAAACAATTGAACTAAATGGTAAAAAAACAATTAAAGAACTTGATCAGAATAAAATAACTTTTGTGATCATATCTAAAATTTACGGTGTTTCCGACCCCGTACTAAATTTGGGGATTCCCTCCAAATTAATGGATATGGGGTATCAAGTTGTACCATTTTTTGATTTACCCAAAGGTGCAAATGTTTCAAAAGAGCATCCAAATATGTATTGGCCATTTGGACAACAAATACTTGAACCGGCATATTTAGTAAGAGAGCATCCTAATATTTACGCTATTCTGTTAACTCATCATGGTTGTGGCCCCGACTCCGTACTGATACACTATTTTAAAGAAATAATGGGTAATAAACCATATCTCAACATTGAGATAGATGAGCATGCATCGCAGATTGGTGTTAATACTAGAATTGAAGCATTTGTAAATAGCCTGAAAAGTAGTAAACAAAATACGCCAAGGGAATTAAAGACCTATTTGAAAAATATCAGCTATAATAATTTAAACATTAAGAATAATTTAACGGACCTAAATCCGGAAACTAAGATTTACATCCCTAATGTTTATCCCTATTCGGATTTATTTAAAGAAGTTTTGATCCAAAAAGGTTTTGATACGGAAGTTCTTACAACAAATAGTCATACAATTGAGTTAGGGCGAAAGCATACAATAAACAATGAATATTACTCTCTGACTTCATTACTTGGAGATTGCTTTAGTATAATTGATGGTAGTTATGACGATCAGAATATTTCATTTTTTATACCTCAGACAGAAGGAGCAGAAGTAGAAGGACAATACAACAGAATATTAAGGACAAAGTTAGATGAGAACAAACATAACAAAATTAATATTATCGCTCCCTATTTAGAGGATCTCATTAAAATAGAATTAAGTGAACTAAAACTTATTTTTTACTGCATATTGTCCGGAGATATTATAAGAACTGCAAATCAGAAAGACAGGAATAAATACCTCTTACAGATTAAAAAACTGATTCGGAACAGAAATCTGGATATCCTAAATCTCAAAGAAATTGCAAGAGATGTTTATAAAAGCGTAAGGAAAAAATCATATGCAAAGAGAATTTTAGCTATTGGTGAACCGATGGTGTTATTTAATGATTTTTTAAATGATAATACATTTAAAACCATTGAAGAACAAAGTAACAAGGTTATTTATTCTTCCTTTTCAGAAACAATATGGGTTTTTTGGAAGGACCACATTACTACAAATAAAAAACTCGGTTCAGTTGCATTCAAAAATAGATTATTGTATTTGAAAGAGGATATGGAACAAATTTCTAAACAATTAAAAGAAGAAAGTCCATTTACTCCAAATATAGATGATCTCATAAAAAAAGCAAATAAAACCATTGGATATTACGCCGGAGGTTTTGCACGTTACAGACAAGCTAAGGCTCTGTGCAACTCTATAAAAATCGATGGAATTATTACAGCATCATCCCTTTATGAAAACACTGGAATTTCTCTGAATATTTTGCATAAAGGTTTTTCAACAGAGAATTCAAAACCGTTACTTAACCTGACTTTTGACGGGAATAGCAATGAAAATAATAAAAGTAAAATAGAGTCATTCATGTATTATCTATAAAAGCGGTAATTGGTTTAAAAAATAAATAATGAAAAAAGGAAATAAAATGTTAACAACCACAATATTAATGGGCATCATAGCCCTAATCCTTACCATATACTCATACGTTAAAGGGACTTATATTACCGGTTTAAATAATGCTTTTAAAACTATGCTAAGTATTTTACCGATATTGATCCTGGCATTTATAATTATCGGGATGTTGCATAGCCTTGATATGGCAAATAATGTAAAAGCAATATTAGAAAATCAAACCGGAATAAAAGGAATCAGCATTGCAACATTAGGAGGTATGTTAACACCCGGGGGCCCATTTGTTGCCCTTCCGTTAGCAGCCATATTATTGAAATCAGGTGCAGGTATCGGTCATGTGGTTGCTTATACAACAGCTTGGTCAACCTGGGAGATAATGCGAACACCATTTGAACTAAGCTTTTTAGGATGGAAATATGTTTTAGTAAAATGGAGCTGCATCTTTATTCTACCCATTATAAGCGGATTAACTGCTCAATTATTATTCTCATGGATTAAATTTTAAAACGATCAACTATGTTTAAAAATAAGTCATTAAACTTTTTAATAGATATTTCAAAAAAAGGAAAATATCGTTTGGTTATATCAGGCATACTTATCTTTTTTAGTTCTATTTGTGCACTTGGGCCCTATTATATTACCTACTTAATTATCGATAAAATAATACACCCTCCGTTTATCATGCACGACCTGTTGATACTTGGCGCTATTGCTGCCACGTTTATTGTCGGGCAGATGATCTTTTCAGGTATTGCAATGACCCAATCTCATATAGCTGCATATAATATTTTATTCGACTTACGTGTAGCTGTTGCTAATAAGTTAACAAAATTACCACTAGGTTATTACTCCGATACCAGTTCAGGGAAAATCAAAAAAATTATGATGGGGAATATTGAAGCAATTGAAGAATTTATAGCCCATAATTTAGTTGATTTAATTTCGGTTATTTTTCTTCCGGTTATCATTTTTTCATGGTTAGCTTCTCTAAATCTTACATTGGCGTTTTTAAGTATTTTCCCTGTTTTTCTTGGTGTAGCATTACAACGATTCAGGATGAAAATAGAGGCAGGTAATATCCGCAAATTTTTCAAAATAAAATCAGATATGAACACTACAATTATTGATTTTATAAAAGGAATGCCTGTAATTAAAGCATTTAATTTGTCGGTTTTTTCTTTTAAAAAATACAAAGAAGAAGCTGACAGATATAGTCAGTACTGGATTAATATGAATAAAAATGCGGCAGCATTTTTTGCAACGTATGCTCTTTTGATGGATTGCGGTGTATTGATATTATTGCCGGTGGGAGGTTATATGTACGCAGTTGGTAAAATCACACTTTCTGCTTTTTTAATGTTCATGTTTATTGGAATAGGGCTCTCCCGTTTTATGAAACAGCTTACCAACTTTGGTTCAAACCTAACCCAGATTTTTAAAGGTGTTGATGAAATAAGGGAAATTTTTAAAACAAAAGAAATTGTTAACAACGGAAAAGTTTCCAAACTGGAAAATTATGATGTGGAATTTAACCATGTTTCATTTTCTTATGGTGACCAGCTCGTACTCGATGATGTAAATTTTAAATTAAAACAGGGAACAATTACGGCATTGGTCGGACCGTCCGGAGCCGGAAAAACTACTATTGCCAGGTTAATACCGCGCTTTTGGGATGTCACAAAAGGAGAAATTACCATAGGAAATCATAACCTAAAATCGATTCAGGGCGATGAATTAATGAAGAATGTTGGTTTTGTGTTCCAGGATATTTTCATGTTCAATGATACTGTAATTGAGAACATCCGCATGGGAGACACATCTGTTTCAGAAGAAAAAGTAAAAGAAATTGCCAAACAGGCCCAGGCTGATGAATTTATTCAAGGATTAAAAGACGGATATCATACGGTTATCGGCCCTACAGGTGTTCATCTGAGTGGAGGAGAACAACAACGCATTGCCATCGCCCGGGCGTTGGTTAAAGATTCACCTGTTATTGTGTTAGATGAGGCAACCAGTTATGCAGATACAGAAAATGAAGATAAAATTCAAAAAGCACTGAATGCACTTCTAAAAAACAAAACCGTAATAGTAATTGCGCACAGGCTCTCTACCATTCAAAATGCCAATCAGATACTCTATATCGAAAAAGGAAAAATCAGGGAACAAGGTAACCACAAACAATTAATCAATGAGAACGGTAGGTACAAGCAAATGTGGGATCTGCATATGGATGCAGCTCAGTGGGGGATTAAACAAACCGGGGGATCATTGACAAACAGAAAGGAGGAAGTAACATGTTAGAAGTTATAAAACTAATAGCAGGGAAATATCGTAGCCGTATGGTGAGGGTTACCCTTATATCGGTTTCAGAAGCTATTTTTGGGGCTGTGCCATTTGTCGTATTGTATTTTCTTTTATGCAACGTTATCGACAATACATTTACCGTACAAAAACTTTGGACCTATATATATATTATAGCAGGTAGCGCTATTTTTCGAATGTTGTTTTCATACCTGAGTGTTACCCGTTCGCGTGCAGATGGAACAAATATGGTTAAAGACTTAAGGTTAAGGTTGGGCGAACATATCCGAAAACTTCCTTTAGGTTTTTTTTCCAGCCACGATACCGGTGAATTGTCAAATAAAACACTGGATAATGTTAATAAAGTGGAACAAATCATTACCATGCTTTTACCCGAGTTTATTTCAACACTTGTGCTGAGCATGTTAGTAGCTACAGGTTTGTTTTATATCGACTATCGAATGGCAATTGCAACCATTATAACCATGCCGGTTGCTTTGAGCCTGCTTATTTGGGCAAAAAAAATAATGCATGTAAGAGGAAAAGCGTTGTATCAATCTTCATCGGATTTAGCAAATGGTATTATCGAATTTGTTAGTGGTATCAAGTTTATCAAATCTTTTAATAATTCTCAGAAGAAATTTGATGACCTGGTTGAAAAAATGGACGATTTCAAAAAGCGAAGCTTGAAAGTTGAAGGCACTTTAAGTCCTGTTATGACATTGTCTGGTATCTCAATTGATTTTGGATTGGTCATGTTGATATTGATGGGCTCATATTTTATTGTTGGTGGCAGCCTGAGTGGAAAGACATTCATCATTTTTATTATAATCAGTTCCCGTTTTTTTGAGAATCTTAAAACCATATCGATCAATTATGTGAAGATTAGATACCTGTTAATTGCCGGTCAATCCATTCAAAATTTATTCAATGAAAAACAACTTTCAGGAAAGAAATCTGACTTGGATTTAAAAAAGCAAAATATTGTTTTCAACAACGTTTCGTTTGGATATAATGGAACAAAAGTATTAAAGGAGATTAACGTTACTATTCCTCACAATTCATTAACTGCATTGGTTGGCCCTTCCGGTTCAGGAAAATCTACAATGGCAAACCTTATAGCAAGGTTCTATGATGTGGACAATGGTGATATTTGTATTGGACCGTATAACCTTAAAAATGCAGAACCGGGAAGAATTCTTCAACAGGTAAGCATGGTATTTCAAAAAGTTATCCTTTTTAAAGATACCATATATAACAATATTAAGGTAGGTAAAAATGATGCAACCGAACAAGAGGTGATAAATGCAGCCAAAAAAGCAAACTGTCATGATTTTATTTCAAAACTGCCGAATGCTTATGAAACCATGGTTGACGAAAATGGAACAAACCTCTCAGGGGGAGAACAACTCAGGCTTTCAATTGCACGGGCGATGTTAAAAGATGCCCCTATTGTTCTACTCGACGAAGCCACTTCTTCTCTCGACCCTGAAAATGAGTTTTTTATACAAGAGGCTATTTCAAACTTGCTGAAAAACAGAACAGTTGTAGTTATTGCTCACCGCCTTAAAACCATTAAAAATGCAGATAAAATAATTGTTCTTAATGATGGCCGGATTTATGAAGAAGGAACCCATCGCGATTTATTGACAAAACAAGGTTTATATAGTAAAATGTGGCAAACCCAGGAAAGTACGGTTGGCTGGCAGCTTACAAACTAAATATTACTAATTATGTTAAAAATTAATAATCTTCATGTAAATATCGAAAATAAAGAGGTGTTGAAAGGAGTAAACCTGGAAATTCCTCACAATGAAGTACACTCCTTATTTGGGCCTAATGGATCAGGTAAAAGCGTTTTAATCTCTACAATTATGGGATATCCTGAATATGAAATTACCGGTGGTGAAATATTATTCAACGGGCAAAATATTAACCAACTAAGCATTGATGAAAGGGTTAAGCTTGGTATTGGGGTTTCCGAACAACGCCCTCCCACAATAAAAGGTGTAAAATTAAGAAACCTGATCGAATTACTGATGCCAGGGGAAATACAGGATGAAACATTCAGGAAGGGAATGTTAGAGCGATTTAATATGGATAAGTTTCTGGATCGAAACATAAATGATGGCCTTTCCGGTGGAGAAACAAAAAAGTCGGAATTATTCCTTTTAATGTTGGCTAGGCCAGAGTTTCTTATTCTTGATGAACCAGATTCCGGAGTCGACCCTGAGCATCTTAAGAAAATAGGAGCAATGATAAATGAAACATTACAAAAAAAAATCCAGGGAAATGAGTTGTGTAATCCCTATGGAAGGAATTCAGGGTTGATAGCAACACATTCTGCTGTAATCTTGGAATATGTCCATACTGATAAGGCTCATATCATGCTTGATGGGAAAATACACTGTAGTGGAAATCCTGCAGTTATGATGGATCAAATAAAATCAAATGGCTATAGTTATTGTATTAATTGCCACCAAAATATATAGGAGTACATGTTATGAGTGATTTTTTAAATAAAGATAATAACATAGGAAAGATAAATATCGATTATTCCGAATTTTCACAAATTGAGAATGAAACAAAAGCAATAAACTCAATTAGTGAACTAAAAGAAGATGAAATAGAAACTTTACATTCAGTTGGGATCAATTTTCAAGATTACTCTGATACTGGAAAGTTTCTTATGTATGGAGTGGATGTTTTTTCATTAACTCCAAAAATTCCGGGAGTAGAAATAATTCCATTAAAAGCAGCATTATTAATTTATCCGGAAATTAAAGAAAAGTATTATTTTAAAGCTGTTAATAAGGATCAGGATGAATTTACTAAAACAGCTTTTGAAAAAGAACAGAACGGATATTTTATCCATGTTAAAAAGAATGTTAAAGTAAAAGATCCATTACATACTGCATTGTTTATGCATCGGGAAATGAGTACCATGTGTATCCATAATATTGTAGTATTAGAAGAAGGTGCGCAGCTACATTTAATTACCGGGTGTGCTTCTGGATGTACTATACAAGGAGGGTTACATATAGCTGTAAGTGAGCTATTTGTAGGTAAAGGAGCCAAATTAATTAGTACAATGATACATAACTGGGGCCCTGACTTCGTTGTGCAGCCCAGAACGGCAACTATAGTTGAGAAAAGTGGGACATTTGTTAGTAATTATTATTCTGTAAAGCCTCCTAAAGTTATTCAAACTAATCCGTTTACCCACTTAAAAGGAAAAAATTCCAATGCAAAATACATGACAGTAATTGCATCTTTACCAGATACCTATAACGATATTGGAGGAACGGTACTTATGGAGGGAGAAAATTCAGGTGCTGAACTTGTTGCAAGGGCTGTAAATCATGGTGGTACAGTTATTCAAAATGGTTTATTAATAGGGGCCGCAAAAAATGCGAGAGCCCACGTCGATTGCTCGGGGTTAATGTTGAGCGATAGGGGTTATATAGAAGCTATTCCCGGACTAAGAGCAGTACACCCTGATGCTCGCATGTCACATGAAGCCGCGATTGGCAAAATTGACATTGGAGAAGTAAATTATTTACAGTCAAAAGGGTTAGATGAAATGCAAGCTATTGCACTAATAGTTAGAGGGTTTCTTGATATTGGGATTGAAGTAGAAGGGCTCGAACCTGAACTTGAAAAAACCATACAGGAAATTGCTGAACTTTCAGGGCATGGAGAAGAATAATTTAATAGCAGAATAAATATTATTAACAATGAGAAATAAAATGAAATGTAGACAAGAAGATCCAAGAGATTCTTCTTTACAAAAAACTAAGAGAAAACATGGACCGACAAGTACCCATTTACATTCTCCGGAAACAGTCTTTAAAGAAATAAAAATTTTAAACGGAGATATCTTTCTAGATATAGGGTGCGGAATAGGTGAGTATTCTATGTTTGCATCAAATTTAGTTGGGGAAGCAGGGAAAATTTATTCTCTGGATATTAATGAAGTGGTTATAGAAAATCTACAAAATGAGATCAGAGACAAAGGCATATATAATATGGAAGCTTTTGTTGCAGATATAACTGAAATAATACCTCTGGAAGATCAGAGCGTTGATATATGCTTCATGGTTACTGTTTTACACTCAATTAATTTGAGCGAATATGAAGAAAAAATATTCAACGAAATTCGCCGAGTTTTAAAACCTAATGGTAGGTTAATTACGATTGATTGTAAAAAAGAACTGTCACATTTTGGCCCTCCTGCGCATTTAAGAATATCAGAAAAAGAATTAATTGACATGGCGGCTAAATATAGTTTTAAAAATACAAACTATACCGACCTGACATATAATTATATGCTTCAGTTTGATGTGTTAAAACCATAAAAATTGAATAGAAAATGGCATACATTCAAAATTGGCAAGACAGAATCATTAAACAAGATGAAATTGAAAAATACTTGATTAATGGAAAAGATTTTATCGATGAGAATAAAATTACGACTCACTTAGAAACAAATAAAAATCCGGATAAAAATAAAATCAGGGATATAATCCAAAAAGCAATTTCAATTGAACGGCTTGAACCTAACGAAGTGGCATCACTTTTAAATGTTACCGATAATGAATTGTGGGAAGAAATATACGAAGCGGCAATTATTATTAAACGAAAAGTTTATGATAACAGAATTGTATTTTTTGCTCCTCTCTACTGTTCTAACCTATGTGTTAATTCATGTTTGTATTGCGGATTTAGAAGAGAAAACGGTAAAATTGACCGCAGGTTACTTAACATGGAGGAAGTAAAAAACGAAACTCGTGCTATAACCAGGGTAGGACATAAAAGGATGATTATTGTTTTCGGGGAACATCAGTTTAGCGATATCGATTATATGATAGAAGCTATCCAAAATGTTTACTCGGTTAAAGAGAAAGCTCAGAATAACGATAAAATGGGAGAAATTCGCAGGATAAATGTTAACGCAGCTCCTATGGAAATATCGAAACTTAAAAGGCTTTATAATGCAGGTATAGGAACCTACCAGGTTTTTCAGGAAACATATCATAAACCAACGTATAACTTGGTTCATCCAAAAGGCATTAAATCAAATTATCGCTGGCGCCTTTACGCTCTTCACAGAGCTATGGATGCCGGAATTGATGACCTTGCAATTGGAGCGTTATTTGGGATCTATGATTGGAAATTTGAAGTAATGGGATTACTTTATCACGCCATTGATTTAGAAAGACAATTTAACATTGGCCCTCATACCATTTCGTTCCCAAGATTAACACCCGCTATTGATTCTGATTACAGCGCAAACTCCAAATACCTTGTTAACGATAATGATATGAAAAAACTTGTCGCTGTACTTCGATTAGCAGTACCTTATTCAGGATTAATCTGTACGGTAAGAGAAAAGCCGGATATCCATATGGAATTATTAAAGATAGGTTGTACACAGACCGATGCTTCCAGTAACATTGGTATAGGCGGATATACGGAAGCGATGCAAAATGAAGCAATACATCAAAAAGAATATCTGAAAAATGGCAAGAATAAAGGTCAGTTTACTTTAAACGATAACAGAAGTTTAGATGAAATGATACGAGAAATAGCTAAACTTGGAATGATTTCTTCATTCTGCACAGCCGGTTATCGTTGTGGTCGTACAGGAGACAAAATAATGAGTCTCTTAAAAACCGGTACCGAAGGTAAATTTTGTAAGTTAAATGCGGTACTTACATATAAAGAATTTTTAGATGATTATGCTTCGGAAGAAACACGTGTTATAGGTGAAAAGATAATTATAGATGAACTTGAGGAAATAGAGAAAATGCCATTTTATAAAAAAGGGA
Source organism: Bacteroidales bacterium (assembly GCA_028282785.1). GTDB lineage: Bacteria > Bacteroidota > Bacteroidia > Bacteroidales > UBA12077 > UBA12077. Next base: position 87,782 of record JANQHE010000024.1, read on the forward strand.
AACTATATAATAATTTCATTGAGAAGTACATTAAAATTAGTGGTGGAGAAAGAGATATTTATATATAAATTCTTTTCTAATCAATTTATTATTGTGTTATTATAAGCTATTTGAACAGGAGAAATCACAATTTTTATAAGGAAATTTTGGTTTTTAAAAAAAACTAATTATTTTTGTCAACCAATCGGTTGGTTAAAATAAATAAGTATGCCAAAAATTGATGGATATTTAACAAAAGAAAAGATTTTAAATGTTGCTGAAAAATTATTTTCTGAAGTAGGTTACGATGCTGCAAGTATCAGCACAATATCAAAATTAGCAGGAATAAATAAAGCAACAATATATTTTCATTTTAAAAATAAGCAGAGTGTTTTACACGAATTATTCTTTAATATGATTGAGCAAATGGAAAACAGGCTACTGCCTGTTGAAGAATCCGGGCTTAATTTAAAGGATAAACTTAGAAAAGAAATAGATTTTTTAAGGGAAAAGAAAGATATAATTTCTATTCTTTTAATGGAATCAATTAAGACCAACACCAGGGATGATTCACTTTTCCAGATTGCTTATTCAGAGATTTACAATAAAAAAAGCAGATTAACAGAATTAGCAAATTCTAAAAAGAACTTGTTCCTTGCTCATGAATTTTTTACCGGTTTTATACCAATATTAAACTTTGTTGTGCTTGAAGATAAGTACCGGAATTTTTTTAAGCTAGACGAAGAAAGTGTAATTGATAACTTTATCGATGTTATAATAAAGTCTCATTATAATACACATATCATATAAATTTTTTTAAATTTTAAATCAACCGAACGGTTGGTTATAAAAAATAGCAACATGAAAAAAATAATAACAATCTTATTAATGATCTCAACGATAGGGATACTGTCAACAGGTATTGCAATACCTGAAGGTGATAACCCGGATACAGCATTATCAGAATTGCATAGTATATTATCTCTTCTATTTAGCATTTGTCTTTTTATACATGTAAAAAAACATTTTAAATCATTCATTCATTCTTTTAAAATCTTAAAAAGATGAACGTATTAGTTAAGTCCCCCCCGCTATACTTTTTTGGGAGTATTTTTTTATGTTTGGTGGGTTATTTTATTATTCCATCAGCAAAGCTTTCTCTCTTCCCTTTTAATTTATTGGGTTTCTTACTTATTATATCCGGTTTAATAATCTTAAGGGGAGCCTCAATGATCTTTAATGAAAAAGGAACCACTTTTATATTGGAAAAACCAACAAAACTTGTTAAGGAAAGATATTTTAGAGTAAGTCGAAATCCTATGTATTTGGGTAGCTTAATATTTATAGCAGGAATCTCTTTACTATTACCCAGCTTTATTGGATTTGCTTCAATTCTTCTGTTTTATTTAGCAATAAATTTTTTGTGTATCCCATCTGAAGAAAAGTTAATGGAGAAAACATTTGGGAGCGAATATCTTGATTATAAAAAAAATGTACGAAGATGGATTTAAAAACAAAAAACGAACTTAAAGAAATGGATACCGAAATAACGGATCTACCCATAATTGATTTGAGAAAATGTAGCGGGTGCAACAAATGTATAATTGCATGCGATCACAATGCTTTAGAATTAATTGATATTAATAAAGAGAGAAATAAACATGGTTTTTTCGCATGGAAAAAACTTAAAGCTGTTATAAAATATCCTATAAATTGCATTGGGTGTAAAGCTTGTTACTCAGTATGCAAGCATAAAGCAATAAAATTTAAAAATTAAAATACGGAAAAATGAAAACAGCAAGAAATTTAATAATTATTATTTGTATGATGATGACAACAATTAATATTTACTCAAACGAATTATCTGATACGTTGAGTTTGGAAAAAGCTATTCAGATTGGTATGAATAAGAATTGTACCGGGAACGACACAGTAGATTTGGCCAAAAATGAAACTGAACTAATTACGGAAATTTATTCCAAATATTACTCTGTACTTTTTAACCAGGTATGTTATTCCTCAATAAAAAGAACAAAAGAATATATTGATAGCATAATAATAAGAAAAAATATAAAAGAGGAAGACAGGGAACTACATAATTTAAATATTCAGTCAATTAGAATTAATATATTTATTTTATTGCACAAGCAACGAGAAAAAATAAACGAATCTAAGATCCAATTATGCAAAATATTAGGAATAGATAATTATTATGATGTTTATCTGTCTGATTTTTTTGAAGGCAACTATGTTATTATTGATTCGCTTCCTGCTTATAATGGGTATAAAGAAAATGATTTAGTATTCAAAAAAAAGAAGGAGGATTATAATAGCCAGATTTCTTTATTGCAGCTTTTAAGTTTAAAAAAGAAGATATCAAAAGAAAAATTAGAGATTCAACTTGAAAAAGACAAACTGAATTATTCCGGATTACAAACTGCAGTCGAAAACTACATAACTGAGCAACTAAAGTATCTTTCACACTTAATGGAATTGAAAGAGTTGTATGCTGCTTTATTAAAGCCGCTAATATTATAGAATTATAACCTGTATTTACAAATTCGGGTTTTTATCGGAAAGAATATATATTATCGCAAGAAAACAAGGATTATAATTCAGAGTGGCAGTACATTTAAAAGTACTAAAATCATCTTATAATTAGGATGGTATATTTAAAGGAAAAAAGTAGAAGTTAATCTGCATTCAAACTACAATTAAATTCTTAAACGTATCATAACTAATAGGTAGGTTTAATAAATGATAAGCACCTTTCATGGTTGAACAAATTTTTCTGTTGGGCAATTCAAGACAGAAAATTTGTAAATAAGCAGTTTCGATTGGAGAATTTACTATATAAACAACGCATTCCAAATTATCCAATTCACAATACTTATAGACTAACTCTAATAATTCTCTAAACATGGATTCTTTTAAATCAAACTTACAACCTCTTAAATCGACAATTTGATATCGTATTTTTGAGAAATTTTTATCTTCCCGAATTAATTTAGCTAGTTCGAATAATTCCTTAAAAGTTTTATACCCGGGATTAAAAATCGCAACTCCAAAATTTAAAACCGGGTATATTTTATATTCATAATCCATGTAATCTCATTTAAACCTGTTCTTTGTAAATACTATTTAATGGATGGCTACAGGTTTGTTCAATCTGATTTGATCTGTTTTTTCTTCAGAATACCATAAATTAAAATACAAACCTTTATTGAGTAATAATTCTTCGTGTTTCCCGCTTTCCATAATTTTACCATTGTTTAATACGATAATTTGGTCTGCATTTTTTATGGTTTTTAAATGATGAGCGATAACAATTACAGTTCTTTCTTGCACAAGATTGGAAATAGCCATCTGTAAATTTCTTTCATTTATAGGATCAATATTACTTGTGGCTTCATCCAGAATAAGAATCGGAGCATCTTTGATCAAAGCCCTTGCAACGGATAAACGTTGTTTTTGGCCTCCCGATAAACCAGCGCCTCCTTCTCCTAACATGGTATCATATTGTTGAGGTAGTGTCATTATAAAATCATGGATCATTGCTTTTTTTGCTGCTTGAATAACCTGTTGTTTTGTCGCTGATTTATTTCCTATTTTTATATTCTCATATATCGTGTCCGATAATAAAACCACGTTTTGCATAACAATGGAGATATTAGATAATAAACTATTATATTCTATATCTCTAAGTTCCGATCCTCCAATTTTGATGGTTCCATTATTAATATCCCAAAATCGGAGTAAAAGATTTGTAATGGTTGATTTTCCGGAACCGGAAGGGCCAACCAAAGCAATCATTGATTTTTCAGGAATATTTATTGAAATATTGTTAAGAGAGAATCCATCATTCTCGTAAGAAAAACAAACTTCATTAAATTGGATGTCCGAACTTACAGGGAAACTTGATGTTCCTTCGTTTTTTACTTCCGGGGAGTCTTTTATTTTACAAATTCTTGCATAACTATCTCTGGCAGTAATGTATAAAAGCCAATGTTTATCTGCTTGATAGAAGGGTTTATAGAATTCAAGCCCAAGTACAATAAACAAAAGAAAATGAAAGATCTCAATTTGATGTGTCCAGACTAACAATGCGCCTATGGAAATAATAAACAGATAGCTTAACTCTAAAAACATAAAATAACTTCCGGTTATTCTTGCGGTAATTTTTGCTGTTTTATAAGAACTCCCACTTAAATCATTAATAGAACTATTTAATTTATTTATAAACCCGGGATTTTCATAGAATGATTTTAGAACCGGGATTCCTTTTGTATATTCAACAAATAAACTTGCCATATCAGCCAATTTATTTTGACTTTTGGTATTTATTTTTTCTGTTTTTTGAGTACCCTTTATTAATATAAAAATCCCGAAAGGCAAGAATGCTATCATAGCTAATCCAAGTTTCCAATTAAAAATAAACAGTGCTGTTCCTAAAATTAACGAAGTAATTATATCTGCAGAAATTCTGGTCCATAAATGACCTACAATTCCCTCAATATTATTTACGTCCTTATGTATTATGGTACCTATTTCACCGATCCGCTCTTTAGAAAAAAACTCAAGCGAGAATTTCTTTAATTTAAGCAACATATCTTTTCTAATTCTTTTAGATATTCTAAAACCTGCATAATGTTCAAATAAATCAGCTGTACAATCGCAAATAGCACGAAATATAATTAAGCCACCTATATAAAACCAATAAAAATTAAGTTGTGTGTTCACAGTCGAGCCAGGAGATATATTTTTTATTAGCTTTAGGATTATTAATACCAGGGCAACACCGGCAAGGCCTTTCAGTACGAATAGAAAACTTGCTGAAAACAAATATAATTTTTCTTTTGGCTGTATTTCTTTAAATATTTTGGTTTTCATGATATATTAGATTTTGTAAAGTATTATGTTTTCCAATTTTATTTTGAGATTTAGAAAACTGGTTTTGTTTCTTTTTTTATTGTCCATCTGTCTACTTCGTTTTGAGCACTAAACATTTCAACATATGTTTCAGATTCAGTAATTAGCTCATTATGCGTACCCTTTGCTAAGATCTCTCCATCTTCTAATAGTACTATTTGATCTGAATCAACTATGGTGTGCATGTTATGAGCAATAATTATTAATGTCCTGTTTTTTCTAAGCTCCCTGATCGCCTGATGTATTAAAAATTCATTATGGGGATCAATTGCTGATGTCGCTTCATCGAGTATAATAATTGGAGAATCTTTTAACATTACCCGGGCAATGGAAATGCGTTGTTTTTCTCCACCTGATAGCTTTGCTCCCCCTTCTCCCACAATGGTATCAAGGCCCTTAGGTAAAGATGTTATTAATGATGTAAGTTGTGCTTTCTTAATTACTTCAAATAGTTCTTGTTCAGTTGCATTTTTTTTACCTAAAGCGATATTTTCGCGAATCGAAGTATTAAATAAGAATACATCCTGTTGAACTATTGATACGAGTGAGGTTAGATCCTCTTCTTTAATATTACTTATTTCCACATTGTTAATTGTAACAGAGCCATTATAGGACTGAACAAATCCCAGAAGTATGTGAGCTAAAGTGGTTTTACCCGAACCGGAACTGCCTATTAAAGCTGTTGTGGTATGCTTTTTTATTTTAAGATTGACATTCTTAAGAACTTCTGTTTCTTCATAAGAATAGGAAAGATTTTTTATTTGGATCTCCCCGTTATTTATTTTAGCGGAATCTGTTTTTTTATTTTCGTTAACCGGTTTTTCCGAAAGAATGCTGTTTATCCTGCTTTTGGAAGTGTTAAAGGTCATTAATGAATGATGCATTCTCATTAACCTTGTTAAAGTAGTATTAAAAAAGATAGACATAACCACGGATATTATGAAAATGTTCGTCGATATTAGCTCTTTAAATAATAAAGTCGAACCAACAATAATAGTTATAAATAATCCAACGTCTTGAAGAATAGCAAGTATTGAACCACCGTATGCTGAAATTGATACCGAGATTTTTCTGAGCCATTTTTCGTATACCTCCATTTTACCCAGCACTTGTTTAGTTTTCTTTTCACTCTTATTAAAGGCTTTAATTACGGTTATTGATGATATATATTCGATTATTTCTTCGTTTAGTTCTTTAGTGTCTTTAGCATATCTGTCGGAAAAAGGTTTAAGTACTTTATTAAATATTAAAAAGAATATAAAAATTAAAGGCAGGGATGAGATAATACATAATCCCAGGCGCCAGTCCAGCAATGTTACAAAAGTGAATATAAGTAAGGGAACTGCCGAAGACAATATAAGATCGGGCAAAGCATGCCCAACGTATAATTCTACTTGTTCAACATCATGATTAACTATATTTGATAGATCTCCAATCTTACGTTTCTTAAAAAATGAGAGTGGTAAAGAGCGCATATGTTTTATTAACCTGAGCCTTATATTAGCTAAAACCGAAAATGCATTTTTATGCGAATGCGATATCGTAATCGAAGAGAATACAACTTTTATTGTTAATAACAAGAGAATAATTATTAACCTGCCAATGATAAACTCTTTGCTTCTCGCTTCAGAAACTAAATTTGCAAGTATTTGCATAACAAATAAAAAAGAAATATATCCTGCAGCAACACCAGATGCCGATATTATCCCGGAGCGTAATGCCTTGCGTTTCTCCTTTTTACTAAAAATTGATGTTTTATTCATACGTTATATTTTAGTGTATACACTGTATACGTTTATGTTAAAAAAATTGATCTTTATATTTTATTGCTAATCCTTTCAAAATAGTAAAGCTTACATTTGAATATCTATTTGCGTATATGGTATATACGCTCCAAAGATTAAAAAAGCCTGATTAACAGGCGAACATTGTTTACGAAGCTTAGCTCAAAAGTGCCGTTCTACAAAGCGATTAGCTTTTTTCAAAAAAGCTTCGATTGTTTCAGTTTCTTTTTTATTAAGTTTATTTAAGTAATCGAACATTTCTTTATCCTTTTTTTGATGATATTTTCTATGGCCTGAAAAACAAATCTTTCCGGCTTCAGTTAAAGTAACCAAAATCCTGGATTGATTTTTAGGATCTGCTATTTTTTCAATCAATCCCTTTCTTTTTAAAACTTTCATTCTTTGTGATATGGCTCCTTTTGTAACACCCATTTCTCTGGCTATTTCAGAGATATGAATTCCATTCGTTCGGCCTATTATTTCTATAGTATGAATTTCACTTCGATACAATAAAATATTGTTACCATAATCAGTCTTAACCTTGTTGGTTTGTGCAGCCTTATCTGTAAGGCTCATAAATAATTCTATAATTGGCCCAAAATCTTTCATAACTATCAACAATTTCAATAAGCGTATACATTATATACGGTACAAATATAAAATTATTTGATTCAAAACAATAATTATTTGGATTAAATAATTATTGAGATTTCGGGTGTTAATACATCATTGTTGTAAAATACAGAAAATAGCAAGTAAACATGTTTTTAATTAATTTGTTGTAAATATCTTATTACCATTTTTTGAAGTACTTGAATAGTAAAAGTGGAAGTGAAAACGTGCAAAATACCTTATACCGGCTGGATTTTATAACTGTAATTCCATTCTCATTTTTCTGGACCTTCCTAAAATCAAATAGGAAATAATTTAATTGTATCAGTTAAGTTATAGATTCCATATTGTATTCCTTTACATATAATAAAAAAGTTACAGGATAACGAAAAGCCTTTCACCTCATTTAACAAGGCCTCTACACAAAAATTCCCGTTGCCCGATATCATATTTAGGGATTAAGCTGTATTGAAATTGACTTCGGAAATTGATAACTTTGAAATAAACAAAATCATCATGAAACAAATCGTTATAAGCCTGGTAATGTTATTTATTTTGACAAATTGTCAAGAAAATAAAACTGTAAGACAAGAAAAAACAGTCGAAGATCATATCAATATTGAATTAGCCAAAAACATAAAGAATGAGACCATACTTTTAGGATTAAAGTTTGGAATGGGAGGCGAAGAAGTTCATAATTATTTTAAAGATCTGGTAAACCATAAAAAGCTTCTTTTGTTACCACATGAGTATCTTTCAGACAAGGGCAAAATATATATATACCCCTTTGAATTTGGCGATGAAAATCCTGCATTACAAAATGTGATGGGAACGTTTAAAACCTATTATATAAAAGATAAGCTTTACAAACTAAGAATCTCGGCAGAATCAGAAAAGGACACACCCGTTAATCTATTAAAATCAAAGTTTAAGGAAGTTTATATTCAAAAATACGGGGAGAATTATATCACGCGGGAAAGCATTTATAATAACAGTGAAGTTTACGTTTGGATCAATGGCAATACGATGATTGAAATAAGTGAAGGACTTAGCAATAATATTTTGATCATTTATTCGGATTTAATTGCATTAAAAGATAGCAAAGAAAAACCTGCTGAGAAGTTAATGAGGGAGATATAAGATATTTTCCACTATAAGGAGGTTTTAAGTACTAGATTTTCATGAAGATTTAAGAGTTGACCTTTGCTAAGCTTCATATTCGCAAAGCGAATAATGCAAAGAAAATAAGTGTATTAAGAATAGGATAGATTATTAATTTCCAAACTAAAGGCAGGTTTAAAAGAGCGAGAACCGTGCAAAATTGCGGGCCATACGTCCCGGTATTTCCTAAAATCAGCAAATTAAAATAACAAAGAGATTAAACTTTAAAAAATAGTGTAAAAGAACACAAATAAAAGAATATATTTACGCAAAGAATTAGAATGAATACATAAAGGAAATTAAATGAAATATCAGATACAGGTAGTACTTCCTTTTCTTAGTTTTTTCCTGGCGGTTATCAATCTAAATGCACAGGAAAAAGTGGAAGAAGAATACAGGGTGAAAGAAAGTGAGGTTCCTGTCCAAGCTCAAAAGTGGATCCACGGAACTTTTGGTGAAATGAAAGGAATAAAGTGGTACTATGAGAAATCTTCAGGAAAAGCCAGCTATGAAGCAAAGTTAAAATCTGATCGTAAGGTTTACAGTATTGAATTCGATACAATGGGTGTAATTGAAGATGTTGAGCAAAAATATGAGTGGAATGAACTGGAATCGGATATTAAAACCAATCTAACCAAGTATTTTAGATCCAATTATATCAAATATAAGATCATTAAAATTCAAAAACAATATGTAGGCACGGCTACAGATTTAAAGAATTATATCAGGCAAAATGAGAAGGAAGGAATTACCGTGAATTATGAGATTGAGTTTCACGGTAAAACGCAAACAGAAAACGAATTATGGGAATGTCTTTTCAGCTCCAATGGAGAGTTGCTTCAAAAAAAGAAAATCATTCTTAAACCTGCCAATAACCTTGAATTTTAATGAGATTACGTTTTTTATTCATACTGTTTTTCCTTTCCGGGATTATTATGGCTCAGGATTCAGAATCCTACCTGGGTGTAGTTCCTGAAATTAATCTAAGCTATAAATTGAAAACGATTAAATTCAATCTGAAAGCAGAGTCCTTTCAGTTGTTTCATACAAATGCAGATAATCCGGCATGGGATTATCAATATGAACAAACTGACATACAGCTTTTTGTAAGCAAAAAGATAAATCCTTTTATCTTTTTAGCCTTGGGTTATCAGTACGGTATTGAGGCTAATGATAAAAACACGCACCGAAGCATACAACAATTTTCCTATGTTTTTAAACCAGGTAATTTAAAATGGGGACACAGGGTAAGAACAGATCAAACATTTTATCAAAGTAAGGCGGCCAAATTTCGGTTTCGTTATCGGCTATCCTTAAAAATTCCATTACAAGGACAATCCATTGATTATAATGAATTTTATATGGTTACTTCCGATGAATTTCTTTATGCTTATCAGAATAAGGATCAAGAATATGAGAATCGCCTGGCCTTGTATATAGGTTATTTATTTGAGAATAGCAGTAAGCTGCAGTTAGGTATAGATTATAGAACTGATTTTTCGAGCGAACCCCTGGTTCATAATTATTGGATTCGTTTGGGTTATCTTGTTAATTTGCAGTGATTTATTGTGTTTGTTTAATTGTTTTTATTAATTTAATAACAAAAAATAAATAAAGCATGAACATTCAATTATAATTGATGTTTATTCAAAAAATATTATTATGAAAAAAGAATTACAAAATATATTGGTTCCGGTTGATTTTAGAGATTCCTCCTTTAAAGCGGTCAAGTTTGCTTTCCGGGTAGCAAAAAAGATAGAAGCTAATTTGGTGCTTTTAAATGTAATTGAAATTTCTGGAGTGTTAATAGATTTGTTTTCGTCCGGAGATGAGTTGGTAAAAATTACAGGCAAAACCAAAGATAAGCTTCAGGAACTAACCGAAAAATTAAAGAAAGAAGATGATGAGGTTCACATTCAAACCAGGGTAGAAAGAGGTAAACCTTATAAGAAAATTCTGGAAATAGCGGATGAAATTAGGGCACGAATTATTATCCTGGGTGAAAACCATCAGGGGGAGTTAAAATCCAAAAACCTGGGAAGCACAGTTTATCAAGTTACCTTAAAATCGCCCGTTCCCGTTATAACTTACAAAGGTTCTCATGAAAATGTAGTTAATAAAATTGTTGTACCACTTGATTTAACAAAGCAAACAAAAAAACAAATTGGTAGTGCGTTGGCTTATGGTCGCAATTACAATTCCAAGATATATCTGGTTTCAGCATTAATTGGTGGCATAAAACTTAAAGAAAGCCGAATTTATAAGAAATTAAAACAGGCTAAAGAAACATTGGATAAGAATAATGTAGAATGCGAGATCAAACTTTTTGAGCGCTCGGAGATTGAACCTTTTCAAAGGGTGTTGGATTATACCAATGAAGTAAATGCCGATATGATTTTGGTAATGACACACCAGGAAGGGTATACCTACGACAACTACATAGGGGCATTTGCGCACCACATTATTAACCAATCCGATGTTTCTGTAATGAGTTTAACATCATCGGCAACAAGCGTAGATTTTAAAAGCCTCTTAGGGCCAATTGTAGACCCATTTACCATTTTTAAATAAATAATTTTAATGCAGAATATCTTACTCATATACTTCCTGTTTTCATTGGGAATCTTTGTCATTCCAGTTAAGGTTTTTAAATACAAAGCCATCGTTCTGGCTTTGGTTCAGGTAGGTGCATTTATATATTTTGCATCAAAGATTCCAATCATAACAGATGGCGAAACCATTAATTCGATCCTTAACTGGATTCCGGAGTTAGGATTAAATTTATCCTTTATCCTTAATGGTCTAAGCCTTGCATTTGCGTTACTAATTACTGGAATTGGAGCCTTGGTATTTATATATGCCCATGCTTATATGAAAAGTTATGCAAATACAGATAGGTTCTTTTTCTTCCTGTTCCTGTTTAGCGGTGCCATGTTGGGTTTGGTTCTTTCTGAGAATTTAATTCAGCTCTTTATTTTTTGGGAACTTACCAGCTTTCTGTCTTTTTTGTTAATTGCATTTTTCCACGAAAAGGAACCGGCACGAAAAGCTGCCTTTCAGTCGTTATTTATTACTGGATTTGGGGGCTTAATCTTATTAACAGGGATCATACTTATTGGCAGCGTTGCCCAAAGTTATTCTTTAACCGAATGGATTCTAAAGGCAGATGAAATACGAAGTAGTGCATTTTATGTGCCCGGTTTAATTTTGATACTGATCGGTGCCTTTACCAAATCGGCCCAGTTTCCTTTTCACTTTTGGTTGCCAGGTGCTATGCAGGCACCTACTCCTGTGAGCTCTTATTTGCATTCTGCTACTATGGTAAAAGCAGGGTTCTTTTTACTCGCAAGCTTAAACCCGGTTTTGAGCGGAACCATAGAGTGGACATACATCATTCCATTATTCGGGGTTATTACCATGTTGGTTGGAGCTTATTTTGCCATTACACAAACAGATATAAAGGCAATACTGGCTTACACAACCATTACAGCTTTAGGAATTTTAATATTACTGATAGGGGTTGATACGAAACTATCCATTAAAGCCGCTATTTTATTTTTATTCATTCATGCCTTTTATAAGGCTACTCTGTTTATGGTGGCTGGATTAATCGATAAGAAAACAGGCACACGCGATCTATCAAAACTGGGAGGTTTGGCTCATTACATGCCTATAACTTTTATAGTGGCATTGTTGGCATTATTTTCTATGGCTGGCTTCCCTCCAATGCTTGGATTTTTAGGTAAAGAATTGGTTTACGAAGCTAAAGTTCAATCACCCGGAATAGCATCCCTGATTTTAATATTTGGTGTGGCAGCAAATGTTTTAATGATTGCCGTTTCTTTATTTTTTTTAAAAAAAGTATTTCTTGGAAAAAAGAATAATTACAGTAAAAATCCAAACGAAAAGGGTTTATTTATTGTTGGCCCGGCCTTGTTAGCAACCTTGAGCTTGTTCTTTGGACTGTTCCCAAATATTTTAGGTAATTCAATAATCGAACCGGCAATACAAAGTATTTTTCTAGAAACCTACCATGTTAAACTAAAACTATGGCATGGGTTCAATAAAGTTTTCTTTTTAAGCCTGTTTACAGTTGCATCAGGTATTTTATTATTTTATTTAATTGATAAATACCCTAAACTTCTTGAGAACTGGAGAAAACTAAACAATAAAATATTTACCATAAAGTTAGCCGATGTATTTTCCAATGGCTTGGATAACTTTATTGAGTTTTCTAAGCGAAATACCAGGGTCATTCAGCATGGATACCACAGGTATTACCTATTAACTATTATAGTTGTTACGGCACTCTTATTATGGTTCCAAGTATTTGTTACACGGGGTTGGGAGCTGCCAACCAAATTATCTTTTAACCCGTTTTACATTTCAGGTTTAATAGGTATCATTATAATATCAACAATTTTTAGCGCAATAAATAAGTCTCGTATAGCAACCATTATTGCAATGGGTGTTGCCGGTTACGGGATATCGCTTATATTTTTATATTACAGTGCTATCGATTTGGCTATTACCCAAATCATCGTTGAAACTCTCACTGTGGTAATGTTTGTGATTGTATTGCAGAAACTACCACGTTTTGCTAAACTCTCATCCAAAGTAACCAAAATACGTGATTTAGCCATTGCATTGGTTTTTGGGTCTGTAATGACAATTTTGGCCCTTAAAGCGGTTCAGGTAGAATTTAACCACACAATTTCTGATTTCTTTGTTGAGAATAGCTATTTAAAAGCTTATGGAAAAAATGTAGTTAACGTAATATTAGTCGACTTTAGAGCACTGGATACATTAGGTGAAATTACGGTGTTAACCATTGCTGCCTTAGGTGTATTTGTTTTACTTAAAAAGAAAAAAGCATGAACTCGGTGATTCTGCAAATAGCAGCCAGGTATATTAAAGCATTGTTAGTACTTTTTGCAATGATTGCTTTATTACGGGGGCATAATTACCCGGGAGGCGGCTTTATTGGTGGCTTGTTGGCAGCATTGTCAGTTATTTATTATGGTTTTGCATTCAATGTAAGGCAAGTTCGCGAAAAACTAAAAGTTAACCCGGCAACTTATATAGCGATAGGATTATTTTTAGTCGTTTTAAGCTTTATTCCTTCTATATTAAATCAGTTAGAACTGATGCAAGGAGTATGGCTTAAAGTTCAGATACCGGTTCTGGGCGAGTTAAAATTAGGAACACCTTTCTTGTTCGATATGGGTGTGTTTTTAACAGTGATAGGTGTTACATTTTTATTTTTTTTCTCATTAACAAAAGTTGAATAATGGAGATTTTATTAGCCATATTGGTTGGAATATTATACACCGCCGGTGTTTATATGATACTTCGTCGAAGCATTGTAAAATTTATTATTGGGATTATTTTCTTGAGCAATGCTACAAATCTATTGGTTTTTCTCGCTTCGGGAGTAGTTTCGGGAAAGCCGGTATTTGTGGGCGAAGAACCGGCCAATGCATCTCAAATGGCAGACCCGTTGCCTCAGGCTTTAGTTTTAACAGCAATTGTTATCGGTTTTGGAATAGTAGTTTTTACATTGGCACTAAAATATAAGTTTTTTGAGCTTACCGGAACCGACGATTTGGATCAATTGAAAAAAACAGATAATTGATATGACCATTACTGCACTTCCCATATTAATTCCTTTTGTACTGATAATTATTTTGATTATCTCAAGGTCTTTGGTATTTTCTAAAATAACGAGTATAGTCGGGAGCTTTGGTTTATTGATTTTATCAATGATCATATTTTACAAGGTTAATAAACTGGGATTCCTGGTGCTTAATATGGCGGGATGGAAATCGCCTTATGGAATTACACTGGTGATTGATTTTATGAGTAGTCTAATGCTCATGGTTTCATCTGTTATAGTTTTTGCCATTGCAATATATGCATACAGATCGTTAAACGAAGAGAAACAGGTTACTAAGTTTTATGTGTTCTTTTTTTCATTAATAATGGGAGTGAATGGAGCCTTTATTACTGGTGATGTTTTCAATCTTTACGTTTGGTTCGAGGTTATGCTTATTTCGTCCTTTGTTTTAATAACCTTCGGAAAATCGAAAGAACAGCTCGAAGGCGGAATCAAATATTTGGCACTGAACCTATTGGGGTCATTATTCTTTTTGGCAGGCTTAGGATTGCTGTACGGCAAAACGGGCACTTTAAATATGGCTCATCTGGCAGATATACTTAGAAATGACCATCAGGCAATATTGATGAATACCTCAGCCATTTTGTTTTTTATTGCATTTGGAATTAAAGCAGCTGTTTTTCCATTATTTTTCTGGTTGCCTGCATCATACCATACAGCCAATATAACCATCTCATCTTTGTTTGCAGGCTTATTAACCAAGGTAGGAGTTTATGCATTTATTCGTTTTTTTACACTGTTTTTTGTACACGACCAGGCCTTTTGGCATCAGTTTTTATTAATCATTGCAGGCTTTACTATGATTATTGGTGGTATGTCCGCATCAGTACATTACGATACAAGAAAAATTTTATCCTATCATATTATTAGTCAGATCGGATATATGATTATGGGATTAGGCATATATACTCCTTTGGCAATTGCAGGAGCAATATTTTTTACCATACACAATATGATAGCTAAAACGAATACATTTATAGTGGCTGGATTAATTTATAAATTAAAAGGATCTTTTTATCTGAAAGACGTGGGTGGAATCATAAAACAAAACCCTGTGTTGGCAATTTTATTTGTAATACCGGCTTTCGCTTTAGCCGGAGTGCCGCCTATATCCGGGTTCTTCGCGAAATTTATCCTTATAAAAGCAAGTATAGATGATAGTCATTTTGTAATTGCAATAATAGCTGTACTTACTGCCTTACTTACGCTATATTCTATGATAAAAATATGGAACGAAGCGTTCCTTAAAAAACAGCCTGATAATGAATTTTCAGGCCAAAACACAAGCTTAAGCTTTCTGGATATGTTGCCATCTATAATTTTAGGGACTATAAGTATTTTAATGGGAATATTTGCATTTAAAGTGTTTGATTTTACAATGCAGGCAGCAGATCAATTGATAGAAGGAACGAGTTATATTAATAATGTTTTAAATAGGTAGATTGAAATGCAGATATTAAAGAAAATATATTATGTGGTGGAATTTGTGCTTTTCTATTTTTTAAAACTAGTGCAATCCAATATTTATATTGCATACGATATATTAACACCTAATCTGAAAAGTTTTCCCGGAATTGTGAAAGTACCTTTGTACATCAGTTCCGATTTTGGCATATTGGCTTTTGCTAATTTACTCTCTATGACTCCAGGTACTTTGACAATAGATGTCAGCGAGGATAAAAAAGAAATTGTAGTGCATGTTTTATATAGTAAAAATAAGGAAGCTGTGATGTTTGAAATAGGCCAGGTACAACAAAAAATAAATAAAATCTTTAGTTAGTTATGGAAACAGGTTTTCCAAATATAAGTTTAATTATATCCTTTCTATTATTGTTAGGAGCATTGATCATTACCTTATTTAGGTTAATAACAGGCCCGACAATTTACGACCGGATCGTTTCTCTTGATTTAATTGCTTCGATCGTAATGGGGTTTATCTTATTGTACAGTATAGTTGTAAATAAGGCCGTTTATTTTGATGTAGTAATAGTTATTTCATTAATAGCTTTTATTGGAACCGTTTCAATTTCAACTTATTTAAAAACAAAGAAATGACTGATATAATTATTTCAATATTAATACTTTTAGGAACTGCTTTTATATTTATAGCATCATTAGGGTTATTCCGTTTTAGTGATATATATAGCAGGATGCATGCCAGTACAAAAGCTACTTCATTTGGGATCTTACTAATTATAATTGGAATTGGATTATTTTTTAACACCGCAATTATATGGCTTAAAGCACTTTTAGTGGTGGTATTTATATATTTAACAGCACCACTTTCAGCGCATTCCATTGCCAAATCTTTCGGAGATAGAGAAAAGAATAATAATTAGGGCAATTTTTCTTTTCTTTTAAGTTTGATTTTAAAATCTGCTTTTTTTATCAGAAAATAAGTTACACCTAAAGCTACTATCATTCCTGCCAGGCTGATTAACTCTTCCGTGGAATATTTTTTGAAATCCCAAATAATGACTTTTCTTGAAATAGCTATGATAGCTACCAGTATAATAAATTCTACATGTACAATGTCATCTTTAAGGTATGCCTTAATGGTTTCTAATAGCTCTAACCCAATGAGCAATACCAAAAATAAACTAAACAAGTTCATTAAACCATTGGCATCAATAATAAACATGGGTTTTTTAACAATTTCCTGTATTATTTCGTAAATGATATCAATGAATGCTAACAGTATAATAGTTAGCATAACAATTAGGATCCCCCAAATTAATAACTTCTCTGTGTTTTTAATAAACTTTAACATTTCGTTTAAAGAATCATTTTAATTGATAAACATATGTTAAAATTAATTGTTTAATTTTCTAATAACAATTATTAATGGAAATTATCATGAAATTATTGGATAATATATTATTACCAATCGATTTTAGCGACTCATCGGAAAAAGTTGTTGATGCTTCGGTTCAGTTAGCCAAAACCTTTAAATCAAGGATTACTTTGTTGCATGTGTACTCAGAAGAACATTTTCCCGAAAAAACAGAAAGATTCCTTGAAATTGCAATTAAAGATAACCTGGAAAAAGTTAAAACTAAAATTACAGAGGCTGATATTGAGGTAGCAGAAATAATGATGGAAAGAGGTGTAGCATTTGAAAAGATTATTCAAATTGCCCAGGATAGGGATGTTAACGTAATTATGGTTGGCTCCGGTAGTAAAAAAGAAAATGATAATTTTAAGTTAGGCACAACAGTCGAAAAACTTATGCGCAAAAATCAGATACCACTTTGGGTTGTTAAAAACGGAGCGATTAAACCCATTCAAAAGATCGTTTGTCCGGTTGATTTTTCGAACTCTTCCATACGAGCATTTCAAAATGCTGTTACCTTAACTGAAAGGTTTGATGCTGAGTTGAATCTCATACATGTTTTTGAACCGGTTATGAGTACTTCAGCAAGGCTAAGCGTAAACGCTGAAGAAGAAAACAAAAAACGGAAAGAACTAAAAGAAAAAGAACTAAATGATTTTTTAGCAAATTACCAACTTGATCATATAAGATTAACTAAAGATTTATTAATGGGAGTTCCATTTTTGGAAATACTTAGGTATATCAAACGAAATAATTCCGATTTATTGATCATGGGTACAACAGGGAAAACTGGTTTAAGTAAACTTTTAATGGGTAGTGTTACCGAAAAAGTTACCAGGGAGCTACCTTGTAGTTTTATTACTACAAAAGCCAAAGATATAACCGATAATTACCTTGAAAGTAATTTGAAAGGAATAGAATCAATATTAAATCCGGCAAAATCTTTGCTTAAAAAAGGAAAATATGAGCAATCCATTGAAAAGTTTTTAATTGGAATAAAACAATATCCGGATAATATTCCGATGTTAAAAGGAATAATAGAAGCATATGAGGCTTTAGGAAATGAAAAGAAAGCTAGTTATTACAAAGACTATATTACGGAAGTTGTAAAAAGGATTTGGGGTGAGGAATATCTCCATATGATCAATTTAGATAAAAAGATTAAATAGATAGATATAAAAAATAACACGATTCTTCGCCAATAGGTGCCCACATTCCGTTCTCTTATTCTCCATTCAGTCGTGAGACTGCTTTCCATAATAAATCAATGAAGGAGAAGTAAACTATTCAACACAAATCTCTAAGATGCGAATAAATAGCAAGTTGGATTTTAGAAATAAGTGCGAAATTACCTGCCTGTTCGGCAGACAGGTTGATAATCTTCATGTAACCTTGACTTAAAATAACTTCATTTGCTGTTCGGGCAGCCTGATTTTTTTTGTAGTTTCAAAATTCGTTGGTTGTAAATGGTTCTGATCAAATTCGCTCAGGAAACGCGACGCTAACATTTCTTTTTCCTGGCCGTAAAGTTTTCTTTTTTTTGCATGAACTAGTTGTAACTCATCTTTTGCACGTGTCATGGCTACATAAAATAGCCTTCGCTCTTCTTCAATATCAGTATTTTTTCTCTCCAGAGGAGATATTCCCTCTTCAACACCGGCAATAAACACTACAGGAAACTCCAGTCCTTTGGCTGCGTGAAAAGTCATCAGGCGTACACCTCCGCTATTTAACCTTCCTGTATCTGTATAAGGAGATAAGATATACTTTTGTAAAAAATTATTAGGATGATCGTCTGACTCGGCCGCTAACTTAATAAGCATTTCACTTTTAACCTGATCCTGAGGAGACAATACTGATTCAGGAAGAAAGAAATCGAGTAATTGCCTGATCGTATGAATAAGCTTGTTTTTCTCAAAATCAGCATGCAGGCGGTTGTACAGAGCTATCCATTTTTTCCAGTTTTCGTGCTGTGAGATGTTTTCCATATCAATCTCTTTTTCAACAAACCTCTTTAACAGGTCTTGTTTTTGAACGGCATTTAATTCCAGGAGTTTGTCTGCTAAACCTGAAAAAGCAATCACATTTCTTTTGTTTTGAAATAGTTGCAAGGCGTTTGCAATAATATCAAAAGGAGGTTCTGAGAAAAATGAAGTCGCATCACTTAACAAAACAGGAATACCTTTTAGTTTTAATAGGTTGGCAATTTCACCGGCGATACGGTGCGTCCGGTATAAGATTGCTATATCGGAGAAAGCATAATTATAATCCGACCTGGCTCGGCCTGTACTCATGGAATCTACACCTCCCACATAATTAAGAACCTGGTCGGCAATATATGCTGCTTCCTGTTTAGAATCTTCTGCCAGGAAATATTTGATACGGATATCCTGCGTTTTTACTGCTTCAGGATTTACTTTGGACCTAAGTTGATTGCATTCTATTAGCATATTGCTCGCATTCAGTATATTGGGAGGAGTGCGGTAATTCTTTCGTAAAAAGATTTCCGTAGCTTTTAGGTCATCCTTTGCCTGGTAAAACAGCTTAACGTCTGAGCCCCTGAACCCGTAGATAGATTGATTTGGGTCACCAATGGCAAACACATGTTTATTTTCTGAAACAAGTTTAATGAACTTATATTGAACCGGATTGATATCCTGAAATTCATCAATGGCCAGGCATTTATATTTACTCGTTATATCAGAGGAGCCAGGTTTAATCAACTCATTTACCTTACTGATGATTGCTGAAAGGTCGACAGCATTATTTTCGACAAGATATTTATCATATATTTCAAAACAAGCCTGAAATTCTTTTTCTTCCGGCAAGCGATTTTGTTCATAATATTCTTCGTAAGCATGCGAAAGTTTCCGTGTATTTATCTTATGGTCATGAAAAAGTATATTAAATAGGCTTATCCTGTTACTTTTATCATAAATAGATCCGGTTGCGGGTTTTACCTCTTTCAAAAACCGGTAAGCAACCGAGTGGAACGTACCAATAAGTACGTCTTCTGCTTTTATCCCGATTTGTTTCAGGAGGCGGTTCCTTAATTCGTCAGCAGCTTTATTAGTAAAAGTGATTGCTATTATTTCTGCAGGATCGGTTCCTTTTTCTACAATCTGATGGACAATCCATTGAATAAGGGTGTTTGTTTTACCAGTGCCTGGTCCTGCAGTTACCAACACATTTTCCTGATATTGAATGGCACTGTTTTGCTCTTCATTTGGTTTTATCTCCGGATTTTCCTCTTTATCAGCTTGAACAACTTGTTTCATAGTCCTGTTTTTGGACTTTCTCTGAGCCATTTTTTCAATCATTCCTCCTCCAAAAATATCGGTTTGCCCGATTATCTGATTTATTTCTCCCGGATTAAATATCGAAATTATACCGAATTCTCCGTCAAATCCACTTTGTGGTTTTACCTCATGTCTACGCAACCGGCGTATAGCTTCTGCCAACAATTCGCCCGACTTAGATTTTATTTCCTCATAAGGAATTGTATGCAGTAAGTCAAACTCATTTCCAAAAGTTGAGATGATCTGTGTAAAGGCTTGTTGTACTGTTTTTGTTGTTGGTGCTGTACCCGTAAATTCCGCAATAATTTCAGGCAAAGGGATAATGTATTCAAACCCGGGAGAATTCATTGGTTTTTGTGGTTTTTCTCTGTCTGCCAATTTTTCGACCCTGTGTAATACTCCTATGGTTAAAGGTTTTCCACATTTCGGGCAAATATTGTTAAGCTTAAGACTCTCCTGTGGCTCCAGGCAAATATCGCATTTCCTGTGCCCATCCATATGGTATTTTCCTTCTTCAGGGAAAAACTCGTATGTTCCCAGAAAACCTTTCTTTGTCTTCAATGCCTCAAAAATAGCGTAATAAGACATTTCAGTATCAAAAATATTGGCTTCCCTTCCCAGTTTCCGGGGCGAATGTGCATCGGAATTCGAAACCAGCGCATATTTATCCAAAGAGGATAGTTTCCAGTTCATAGTCGGGTCGGAAGACAAACCTGTTTCCAATGCAAAGATATATTCCGACAGATCCCGAAAACATTCTTCAATACTGTCGTATCCGGCCTTCGATCCAAGAGTGGAGAACCAGGGTGTCCAAACATGAGCAGGAATAAGATGAGCATCTTCCGACACTTCAAGTATAATCTCCAGCAGGTCTCGTGACTGTAATCCCAATATTGGCCTGCCGTCGGAAGCCAGGTTGCCGATCTCGCTTAACCGTGCATTGATCTTTTTTACGGTATCAATATCTGGAGCTAATACGATATTATGATTTTTTCTAACCTTTTCGCCATATTTATAAATAGATGAGATTTCTGTACTAAGGCAAAAAAATATATCAATGTCCCTGGTTTTAATATTTGGTAGGCCTTGCTCTTTTGGTGGATTTTTTAATCGAAACAGTCCATTTCCAACCGGTTCGAGTTTTTCTTCCAATTCCTGTATCCATGCAGGATGTGTAAAATCGCCTGTACCTATAACATTTATACCTTTTATTTTAGCCCATTGATAAAGCGATTCAAGATTAAGATCTTTACTCGTAGCCCTTGAATGATAAGAGTGGAGATGAAAATCTGCAAAATACCTCATACCAAATGAATTTAATAAAAACTTAAAAGTAAAGACATACGAATCGAAACAAAACTTTTATATTGTTTTCTTTTAAACAAGATATAAACCGTTATGTTTTATGTAATTCATATATTGTATTTTAATAACTTCAATGCCTCATATATCCCAATAGCGTTTTAAAATCTCATTTTTGTAGGCTGTATAAAATTTCACTTTTTGTTGATTTTCTATGGATGTATATGAATTTATTAACCCATTAATAATAGGAACATTATCAGGATATTGCCTAAGCCCCATTAGGTATTTATCTATTGCTTCGTTATACTTTCCTTTTTTTAATAGTTCTTTTGCAGGAATAAGAATTGATTCTACCCCTTGTAAGTGACTTTCCAGAAAATCATCGGTAATATCCTGCTCTTTAGTTGTTACTAAACTACAAGGCAGCTCCCTGGTAACTTTTTCGGTAGTACTTCCCATTAATAATCTACTAATACCGGTTTTTCCTGTAGTGCCCATAAGTAATAAATCCGTTTTTTGTTTTTCAATAGTTTTAATAATTTCAACATTAGGATTCCCTTTTAATAATTCTTTTGTGTAAGCTATTGATTTTAAATTGAAATGGGCCAGGAAATCAGAAAAAGCAGCTTTTCTTTCTTTATAAAGCTTTTCATTCTGTACATTTATATGCGAACCCAGCCTGATTGAATTTCCCGCGTAAGGTGTAAATATATGTATTATAGATAAATTTGCATTGAACGACCTGGCAAGAGTAATTGCGTTTTGCAATGCACGTTTGGAAGGGCTTGAAAAGTCAACCGGGCATAAAATACTTTTTATGGGTTTCACCGGTTCATTTTTTACAACCCAAAGCGGTATCTGATTCTTCCGCATAAGTTTTTCGACGGTTGTTCCTAATTTGAATTTATTATCATGCGATTTTGAACCAGATCCAACAATAATAACATTTACATTTTTCTTTTGAGCAACCTGGATAATTTTTTCAAAAGCTATTCCTTTTTCTATGATAACTTCCGGGATATCAAGATTCTCTTTAAAAATTTTTACTTTTATTTCGGAGATCCTATTATAGGTATAAATTTCAATTTTTCTTTCTGTTTCCTTGGTGAGGGTTTCATCTGATGATACATGTATTATTGAGATACTGGAATTAAATACTTTTGCTAATTGAATTGAAACATCAATTGCCCTATCAGAAGGTTCGCTAAAATCTACTGCTACTAATATGTTTTTAAGTAATTTCATCGCTATCTGTTTTAGTTATAATACGAATTAAAAGAAATATGACACTGGCAATAGCTAAATGAGTAAAAATCCATAATTGCATAAGATTAACTGAAAAAGTAAAGGCGAGGATTAGTCCACAATACACAAAAAGATATAGATAATACTTTATTGCATTCCTAATTTCAATTAAAGAAGTTGTTGCAGGTATAAACTTAAAGATGGCAATCAAGGATATAGCTACACTAATTTTATTAAGTAGTTTGGAATTTCCGGAATTTATACAAAATAATAACATCATTTTAGTTAGTAGTTTCAATCTAGAAACGCTATTAAACAGAACTTATTTAGTTAAATAATATTTAATTAGCCAGATAAAAAAATAGATGCTATCTATTTTGTTGTGTAATTATGTCAAATTATTTTTTGTAATAACTTTGTAATTGTATAATAAAATATTTGCAAATATAATTAAACATTATTTAATTTGTGAAATTATATTTAATTATTAATTTTTAATGATAAGATTAGTATAATGCATAGAATGGGTGATAGAATCAAAAAAATTAGGGAGAACTTAAACATTCAAACGAATGATTTAGCAAAAGAAGTAGGTGTTACTTCCAGTTTAATTTCTCAAATAGAAAGAGCAAAAGCTTTCCCATCTATAATTACCCTGAAAAAAATTGCAGATGCTCTTCAAACTACGGTTGGAGAACTGATAGGCGAAACAGAAACCTTAATAGAAAACCCATTACTGAAATATAAAGAAAGAAAGTTTGTTAAGGAAAATGGCAATGGAGCCAGGTTGTTTCTATTATCACATCATGATCCACATAAGCACATGGATCCCTTTATCATTGAGTTTAATAAGGATGCAGATTCTAAGGATATAATGACTACCATTAATCCTTGTCAGGAATATTGTTTTGTAATTAAAGGAAGTTTTGAAGTGCTATTGAGTAACCGAAAATATATGTTAAATGAAGGTGACAGCTTTTATTTTAATTCAAACCAATATCATTTATTTACAAATGTAAGTAATGAAGATGCTCAATTATTATGGGTTGTAAATCAAAATACAACTTAAAAAATTTATGTATATAATTAAATAATATTTAATTAAAGAAAAAATACTTAAATGAGAAGAATAATATAATAAAAATTGATAAAGAATGTAAAATTTTTTTATATGATATATTAAATAATACTTAATAAACTAAAATAAATTTAATAAAATGGAAAAAGTAGTTATTATAATGGGGTCAAAAAGTGATCTTGATTGGGCAAAAAAAATATCTAATACATTAACAAAGCTTGAAATAAAAAGCGCAATACATGTTGCATCGGCTCATAAAGTTCCTTTAAAATGTTACGACTTAATAAAGGAGTATGAAAAAGAAAATGTGGTTTTCATAACAATTGCAGGTATGAGTAATGCGCTTAGCGGATTTTCCGATGCGCAAACCTATTGTCCGGTAATTGCTTGTCCTCCATACAGTGACAAATTTGGCGGTGCTGATTTGTTTTCAAGTGTTCGTATGCCATCGGGTGTTGCTCCCTTAACCATTCTAAGTCCGGAGAATGCTGCTCTGGCTGCGGCTAAAATAATAGGCTTAAAAAATACCGATATACAAAAAAAGGTTACTGAATATCAAGCCAAAAAAAGAGAAGAATTGGAAAAAGCCGATGAGGAGTTACAGAAAAGTAAGGAGAGTTAAATTATGGGAAGCGTAAAAGATTTAGAAGTGATACAAGCACCTGAAAAAGATTCTTCAGGTGTTGGTGTATTTAATTTTTCTGACCGGTATTCTGTTTTTGACTGGGGCGAGATGCCAGACACTATACCTCACAAAGGTGCTGCTACTGCCATACTTGGAGCTTTCTTTTTTGAAAAGATCGAGAAGCTTGGAATTGAAACCCACTATATGGGGCTTCTGGAAAACAATGTTCCAAATAAGTTAAAAGATATCACCACTCCGTCAAATCTCATGATGATTGACATGGTTAACGTACATCAACCGGTTATTAAAAATGATATCTATAATTATAGTGTTTACAAAAAGTTAACAGGCAATTTTCTTATTCCGCTGGAAATTATTTATCGTAATACTTTACCTGCGGGAAGTAGTGTTTTTAAAAGACTATCCAGAGGAGAACTGAAATTTTCTGATTTAGGATTAAATTCGGAACCCCAACCTGATACAAAGTTAGCTGTTCCATTTATCGATTTTTCAACAAAACTGGAAATAACCGATCGATATATACCTCAACTTGAAGCACAGGAAATTTCGGACATGGATAATTTTGAGATAGATATTTTAGCAGATATAGCCTTGAAAATCAATGAAATTATTTCTTCGGAATATTCGAAAATCAATGCTGTTAACCTTGATGGTAAAATAGAAACAGCATTCAATACAAAAAGAAAAATAATGCTTGTAGATGTATTGGGTACTCTGGATGAATGCAGGTTTGAATTAAACGGTTTACACTTAAGTAAAGAAGTTGCACGCATCTATTACAGAAATTCTGACTGGTATCATGAAACAGAAAGGGCAAAAGAAAAAGACAGGCAAAATTGGAAAAAAGAATGTAAACTGCAACCGGAACCTCTACCGGCAAGATTTAGAGATCTGCTTTCTTTCATGTATTGTAAGGTTACTAACGAAATTACAGAAAAGCAATGGTTTGATGTACCTATGACTCTTAATGAAATTACGAAAGAAATAAAAACCTATATCAAATAAATTAATTGAATACCATCAAGGCAGAAAACAAAATGTTAAAAACAAATACAAGTAACATTCAGTCATCAGATATAGAAAAAATGATGGAACGTTATCAGTTCTCTGAAGAAATTGTTTCAATTCTTGAAATAGAAAACCTTATCCCCGCAAGGCTGTTAAGCAGGTTACACAATGTTTACCCACAACATTCAGGTATCTTAACTTTATCAGAATTTCTATTTAAGAGGAAAAATCATTATGCGGGTTTAAACGGGTTCAGAGAGATAGTAGAAATACTGCAAAAAAATGGAATTGAAATTGGGTATTTAGAAGAACGTGAGCTTTTTATAAAGGTTTACCGCTTTTTAGCAACAAAGCATGTTCTAAATTCTATTAACTGGCAGGATTTTAATAACGATTCAATTTTTCAATTAGTTTTCCCACAGCCCGGAATGATAAAACATGAAGTAGTTAAAACCTATAGTAATGCAAAGGATGAAGATGAAAGAAAAAAAGTTGTTGAAGATTACATAAAAGAAACAAATCCTCATGATGGTAAACAAAAATTAAACAGGCCGTGCTTTGAAAATCAGGGAGGGGTTGTTGAGGTAGTAGAAGGAGGTCAGCACAAATATCCTCAATGCCACCTGATATTCGATAAAACTACTCAAAATTGCTTTGCGTTCTGTACATATTGCTTTAGACATGCACAAGTTCGTGGCGACGAAGATATGTTTTTACAAAAGGATGCCAATCAGGTTCATGAGTATTTAAAAATACATAAAGAAATTACAGATGTGCTCATTACGGGTGGCGACGCTGGTTATATGCCATATGAACGGCTTAAACAATATGTTCTGCCTATTATTGATGACCCTGAATTATCGCATATAAAAACATTGCGACTGGGATCACGTGCTTTGACTTTTCATCCTGAATTAATTCTAACCACTGAATACACTAAAATACTGGGTCTATTTAAAAAGATGATAGATAATGGGATTCAGGTTGCATGGATGACACATTTTTCTACTCCTCGGGAAGTGCTTAATATTAGTACAATAGCTGCTATTCGTCGCTTAAGAAAAAGAGGGATAGTAGTAAAAAGCCAAAGTCCGGTTATGAACCATATTAGCATTTTTACAAACCCGGATGGAACAATTGATGTGGACAAATCTGCTCAAAACTGGATAGACCTCGGGAACATTTTTGCCATGTTAACAATTGGGTTTCACTCAATGTATTGTGCCCGGCCAACAGGCGAACATCATTATTTCACGGTTCCATTAGCTGATATGAACAAGGTATTTAGCAAAGTCTACAGGTCACTGCCATCAATCAGCCGGCCCTCAAGGTATATTACAATGACTTCTTCCGCAGGGAAAACTTCTTTGCTTGGTGTTACAGAAGTTAATGGTAAAAAAGCCTTTGCTCTTAAATTTAATGAAAGTAGAAATATGGAATGGATGGATAAAGTTTATCTGGCAATCTATGATGAGAAAGAAAACACAATAGAAAGACTTAAACCATTTGATTCTGAAAAATATTTTTACGAAGAAGAACTGGGAAATCTTGAAAAAATACTTGAAGAAGCTCTAACGAATCAACTGCAAAAATAAGCTTGGAATTATCGATTCATGTTTTAACTATTTAGTAATGATCAATAAGATAGTAAAATCAACTTCTGAAGCAGTCAAAGATATTTTTGATGGTGCTGTTATTATGATTAGCGGATTTGGCGAAGCAGGTAGTCCAATTGAATTAATTCATGCCCTCATTGATCAAGGTGCTAAAGATTTGACAATAATAAGTAATAATACAGGAAGCGGACATGTTGGATTAGCTGCCCTAATAGAATGCAAAAAGGTTAGAAAGATGGTTTGTTCTTTTCCCAGGACAGCTAATTCGACTGTTTTTCCCGAACTATATTCAAAAGGAGATATTGAACTTGAATTAGTACCACAGGGAACTTTAGCCGAAAGAATAAGGTCCGGAGGTGCAGGGATTCCCGCTTTTTATACATCTACATCGGTAAATACTCCATTGGCTGAGGGAAAAGAAATTCGTGTGTTCGATAACACTCAGTATGTAATGGAATATGGTATTAAAGCCGACTTCGCATTAATAAAATGCGAGGCTGCAGATCGCCATGGTAATCTAATATACAACAAAACTGCCAGAAATTTTGGCCCGATTATGTGTACGGCAGCAGAAAAAACAATTGTTCAGGCAAAACGAATTGTTGAGTTAGGAGAAATTGACCCTGAATCTATTGTTACTCCGGGCATATTTGTAAAAAGAGTTGTAGAAGTCAGTAATCCTGCTGATGAATCAACACTTGTAAAAGAAAACAGGAGGTATCCATGGTAGAAAAAAAAATAAAAAAAGGATGGAGCCGAAATGAGATGGCACAAAAGGTGGCACTGGATATTCCCGATGGCTCTTATGTAAATCTTGGAATAGGAATTCCTGAACTGGTTGCTGATTTTGTCCCTGAAGGTCGTGAAGTAATATACCATACCGAGAATGGCTTACTTGGTATGGGACCGGCACCTGAGAAAGGACAAGAAGATCCCGAACTTATAAATGCAGGTAAAAAAAATATAACAGCTATTAAGGGTGCTTGTTTTTTTCATCATGCCGATAGTTTTACTATGATAAGAGGAAAACATATTGATATCTGCGTTTTAGGAGCATTTGAAGTTTCCGAAAAAGGCGATCTTGCAAACTGGTCGACCGGAGAACCTGGTGCTGTACCTGCTGTAGGTGGCGCTATGGACCTGGTTGCAGGAGTAAAAAACATCCTGGTTATAACACAGCATACAACAAAAAACGGTAAACCAAAAATTGTTGAAAATTGCACCTACCCTCTAACTGGTAAAGGAGTTGTTAACCGTATTTATACAAATCTTGCAATAATTGATATCACTGAAGAAGGGCTTATTGTTAAAGAATTAGCCAAGGGCATTAATTTTGAATATGTGCAGGAAAGAACAGGAGCAAAACTTAGGATGTCATAAATTTTCATAGAGTTTATTTAGTATGGAGCATAGTATTAATACAGAAATAAAAAAACGTACCAACGAAGAAATATACCAACAAGCATGTAAAGTTATACCGGGTGGGGTAAGTAGAAATACTGTATTTCATGAACCATACCCGCACTATGTTCACCATGCAAGTGGATGCTATGTTATCGATATAGATGGTGTTCAGCGAATTGATTTTGCCAATAATATGGCAGCATTAATCCATGGGCATGCTTTCACACCAATAGTAGATGGTGTTATTGAACAAATTAAAAATGGTACGGCTTATACCATGGCTACAGAGGTAGAAGTGGATTTTGCACAATTATTATGTAACAGGGTTTTAGGATTTGAAAAGATTAGGTTTGTTAACTCAGGCACCGAGGCTGTTATGGCTATGATAAAGGCTTCCCGGGCATTTACTGGAAAACCTAAAATAGCAAAGGCCGAAGGTGCCTACCATGGAACTTATGATTTTGCAGAAGTAAGTCAATTTGCCGATCCAACTAATTGGGGCGATATTAACAAACCGAACAGTGTTCCATTGGCATATGCGACACCACAAGGAGTTTTAGATGATGTAATAATTTTTCCGTACAATGATATCAAAAGGACAATCTCTATTTTGGACCAATATGCAGATCAGATCGCTTGTGTTCTTATAGACCCAATACCCCACAGAGTTGGTTTATTAAAAGGGTCAACTGAATTTATGGAAGCATTATATAAATGGACGCGTAAGAATAAAGCTTTACTTGTATTCGATGAAGTTGTAACCTTCCGGACTAATTACAGTGGTGCCCAGGAATATTATTCCGTAAAGCCGGACCTTACGGCTTTAGGTAAAATAATAGGAGGAGGTTTTCCTGTTGGTGCATTTGCAGGGCGTTCGGATATAATGAGTATACTTGACCCTACTGGGAGCAAGTTGCTATTTCCACACTCAGGTACTTTTTCTGCAAATCCTGTTACTATGACAGCCGGACGAATTGCTATGGAGTTTTTTGACAAAGAGGCCATCCTGAAACTAAATACATTAACCCAAAAGGCTATTAATCAAATTGAAGAAGCTATTAAAATAGCAGGTGTACCGGTATCAATTACGGGAGCAGGGTCAATGTTTCGTATTCATTTAAGGTCATTGCCTCCAATTACCTATCGTGAAGCTTACCAGTCAAAAGAAAAAAAAATCATCATCAACGAAATACTGGATTATCTTTTTTATAAAGAAAACATTATGATGATAAATACATGTGCTTGTATGTTTTCAACAGCCATAACACAAATTGAAGTTGACAGGCTTTCTGAAGGTATGTTGAATGCATTCAAGTTAATTAAACCAAAACTTGGAAGATTACAGTAACATATGAAAAATTAATTATGAAAGAAGTATATATATGTGATGCCATAAGAACTCCCGTTGGTCGTTATGGAGGATCTCTTTCGCCGGTAAGAGCCGATGATCTGGCGGCAATTCCTCTCAAGGCACTAATGGAAAGAAACCCGGGTATTAATTGGCTGGATACTGATGATGTTATGTTAGGCTGCGCAAACCAGGCCGGGGAAGATAACCGGAACATCGCTAGAATGTCTTTATTGCTTGCCGGCTTATCTGAAACTATTTCCGGTGTAACTATTAACAGGCTTTGTGGTTCGGGAATGGATGCGATTGGTACTGCTGCAAGGGCAATTAGGTCAGGAGAAGCAGATTTGATTCTTGCCGGTGGAGTTGAAAGCATGTCAAGGGCCCCTTTTGTAATGAGTAAAGCAACCAGTGCATTTTCCCGATCTAATGAAATGTATGACACAACAATTGGGTGGAGGTTTATTAATCCATTGTTCGATAAAAAATATGGTACGGAATCAATGATTCAAACCGCTGAGAACATTGCGACTGATCTTAATATTAGCCGGGAAGATCAGGATAAATTCGCATTTCAGAGTCAGAAGAAAGCACATTTTGCGCAATTAAACGGTTTACTTGAACAAGAAATAAATCCTGTGATAATTCCACAACGAAAAGGTGATGATGTAGTTATTGAAACAGATGAACACCCAAGATCAACTACGATTGAAAAACTGGCTGCATTAAAACCAATAATACCAAAAAAGGGGACTATAACTGCAGGAAATGCTTCAGGAATAAACGATGGAGCTGCAGCATTAATAATTGCATCTGAGAATGCGGTAAAACAATATAATTTAAAACCAAAAGCAAAGATTCTGGGAATGAAAACAGCAGGTGTTCTCCCCCGTATTATGGGCATGGGGCCAGTTTCTGCAACCCGGAAACTTTTGGAACATTTAGGGTTAAGCTTAAAAGATATTGATATTATTGAATTAAATGAAGCCTTTGCTGCGCAAGCTTTAGGTTGTATTCGCGAGCTTGGCCTGCAGGACGACGATCCAAGAATAAACCCCCTGGGAGGAGCAATTGCTTTAGGACACCCACTGGGTATGAGTGGAGCACGGCTGGTTACTACAGCCACATATCAATTGATGCGGTCGAATTCAAAGAAAGCCCTTTGCACTATGTGCATAGGAGTTGGGCAAGGTATAGCTGTTATACTCGAAAAAGTTTAATAGTAAAAAAGTATTTCATTAATGACAAAAAAAAACCATATAAAAAAAGCTGCAAAAATTATTCAGGATGGAGGCCTTGTTGCTTTTCCAACTGAAACTGTTTATGGGTTGGGAGCCAATGCTCTTAATCCCGATGCTGTCATAAAGATTTTTGAAGCAAAACAAAGGCCATCGTTTGACCCTTTGATTGTACACATTTGTGATATTAAAGATATCGACTGTTTATGTTTAAATGTTGATGAAAGAGTATATAAGTTAGCAAAAAGGTTTTGGCCGGGCCCCTTAACAATTATTTTACCAAAAAAAGATATTGTGCCTGATATTGTTACCTCAGGATTATCAACCGTAGCTATTAGGATGCCAGCCCATGATGTTGCACTTCAGTTAATTGATAAAGCCGGTTGCCCCATTGCTGCACCAAGCGCTAATAAATTTGGTAAACTTAGCCCAACAAAAGCAGAACATGTAATGAAACAACTTTCGGATGTTGATTTGATAATCGACGGTGGAAAAACAACGGTTGGAATTGAATCAACTGTTATATCTTTAAGCCCGGCAGGGTTTAAAATTCTAAGGCCCGGTGTAATAACCGAGGAAGAAATCGAGTTTATTATTCCTCGGGATAATTCTATTAAAATAAATGATGGCAGTTTGGTATCTCCGGGCCTTTTAAAATCTCATTACAGCCCAATTAAGCCACTATCTATCTTTAAAGATGGTGATTATTATCCCGAATCAAAGAAAATCGGATACCTTGCTTTTCAAAAAAACAATTTGACTCTCCATTACAGTACTGTAGAAATCCTATCCGAAAAAGGAGACTTAAAAGAAGCTGCGGTAAACCTTTTTGGAGCCCTACACCGTCTGGAAGATTCGGATGTTGATATGATTGTTGCGGACCCTGTTCCTGAAGTAGGAGTTGGAGTTGCAATCATGGATAGATTAAGAAAAGCATCTTATACAAAAAACGAAAAATATTAGAAGAATATAAAAATTAAATAGATGAAAGCAGACAGAAAAGATATTCTTGTACCAGTTGATTTTGGAGAAAATACAAAAAATGTACTGAAATATGCTTGTAAAATTCAAGATAAATTAAAGGGGAAGTTGCATTTGTTACATGTAGTATTTAAAGAATCCTGGTGGGCAAAATCAGTATTAACTGATGAAGTTACTCATTATGCAAAGGAAAAATTACAACGTTATATAAAACGGTATGATTTAAATGAAGATACCATTATTCAGGTAAAAACCGGAAAAAGGCATAAAGTGATTTTGGAATACGCAAGTTCTATAAATCCTGCTTTTATAATCTTATCAGATAAATATCCTTCAAATAAAGGAGTGAAAAAGTTGGGCTCAACACTGTCGCAAATAATTATTTCATCAAAGTTCCCCGTAATTGTAACAAAATCTGAAACGAGAACTGTATTTAAGAATGTATTATTACCCTTGGATTTAATGCAAGATTGTCAGCTTAAGCTCAGGAATTCAATTTCCATTGCTTTGAACTTTAATTCAAAAATACATCTGGCATCAGTGCTATTTGGTAACTCCAGGGTAAATTGGAAAAAGATCAATGAAAAACTTGAGGACTATAAGAATAACTATTTGGAAAGAGGTATTGGTTATTCGGTACAACTTTTACAGAAAAGGAAAGAAATGGCTTATAAGGAAATACTAAATATAGCCGAAGAAAAAGAATATGATGCTATTCTCATCATGACCCATAATGAAAAAGGTATTGATAATTATTTAGGAGCTTTTGCTCAACACATAATAAATGAATCAACTATACCTGTGATTAGTATAACAAAACAGGCTGCAAAAGAAAAGTATGGAAACTTCTTTAAAGCAGTAATGGATCCGTTAGGCGTTATTAAATACTAGATATATATGTAATTAAG
This sequence comes from Bacteroidales bacterium, assembly GCA_028282785.1. Lineage (GTDB taxonomy): Bacteria > Bacteroidota > Bacteroidia > Bacteroidales > UBA12077 > UBA12077. Next base: position 120,833 of record JANQHE010000024.1, read on the forward strand.
AACATTGTGAACAACACTAAAACAACAAATATTCTATTATTAACCATAGTAATTACGGTTGTATTTTATTTCTTAAAGATATTATCTTTTATTTTTGTCCCGCTTATACTATCAATGTTTATAGCATTGATGTTTTTACCGGTAAAACGATGGTTAAATAAGCATGGTGTACCAAGGCCGGTTAGCGTTTTGATAATTGTCCTGTTAATCGGTGGCATCTTAAAAGTTGGTTTTGAATTAATTCAACTTACCAGTAAAGAAATTCTTGCGGACACCAGCTTAATCGAAAGAATGGAATTAAAGTTTGTTGAATTAATTGTTTTAATCGAAAACTTTTTTGGAATACAACGTCTTGAGGGTGAAAATGTAATCTTACATTATTTTCGAAAAAGTAGTATCATAAATAATTTTGGTTCAACAATTGAATTTATTGGTGATACTCTTACCATGACTTTAATGACTGTTTTTTTTACCATTCTTTGGCTTTCAGAATCCATAAATTTTCAGAAGTTATTAAATCATACCATTCTTAAGCAAAAATTTTCCTCAATAAAAGTTTTTATGAGGATAGAGAAAGATCTGATAAAGTTTGTAATCGTTAAGTTCTTTATTAGTCTGTTAACAGGTATAGGATTCACTTTTACTTGCCTGTTATTTGATGTCAGCTGGCCTGTTTTTTGGGGCCTGTTTGCATTTGTATTTAATTTTGTTCAGATGGTAGGCTCTTTTGTTTCGGTTATTATAGCATCTTTATTTGCTTTTGTTGAGCTTGATTCTACAGGAACTTTGTTATTTTTTATAATAGTATTAACAGGCATTGAGGTTTTAATGGGTGGAATTTTAGAACCCGTTTTTATGGGGAGGTCCTTTTCAATAAATGTGATTGCAATTTTGGTTATGTTGATGTTCTGGAGCTATTTATGGGGTGTTCCTGGCTTGATCATGTCCATACCGATAACCGTTTTCTTAAAAATTATTTTGGAGCAATTTCCTGGAACAAAGGTTATTGCCGAATTATTATCCGGTAATGAGGAAAATCTGAACTTTGTGCGGTTTAAAAAATAACTAACCAAACATAAGAATACGTATTAGCAGTTATACAATTAATTTATTGAAAATGATTTTACTTACGATTATAACAAAAACGCCGGAACAAAGCAAAGAAATAATTGAGTTATTATTTGAGGAATTATTAGTGATGGATGTTCTTAAACTGGATAATAATGAATATTACAGGTTAGATGAAAATAAAAATGTTATAGAGGCAAAATCATCTGTTTTGAAATGCATAACACATTATAATCTTTATAAGAATATTAAAAGCCTGCTAATAAAAAAATATAAAGAAAAAGTAACTGTACTATATTCGACCGTTATTGATGAGATTATTTGGGAATATTCATAAATCCGCCTTCAGTAAGGTTATTGTTTATGATATTGAAAGAATTTTAAATTATAAGTATCAAAAGTAAAATTAAGATTTACACTAGTTGAGAATGGCTTAGTTTTACTTAGGACTTTGATAAAAAGTAGGATTGAAAGGTTGTAAGGGTTTTATAACTCGAACTCTCCAATGGTGGTTTATAATTATTTGTTTTTGAGTTAAAAATCCCTAATATATCCGGAGGAACCGGAAGTACAACCTTTTCACCCTACTTCTCGGTTTAAACCTTGCACCTATCGATGAATCCACAAGGCAAACCTTGAATAAATAATTATTAATAAAAGCATTGCAACAATTATTAATAAAAACCGAATAAAACTATTCTTATTAAGAAAAGCTAATATCTTGGCAAAATACATAAGAAGTCTGATTATGTTATTAATTTTAAATACTTTGTTATTATTCATACCGGGCAAAAGGTTTTAATTTAAATAAACACTTTCACCCTGAATCTGCAGAGAAACAAAAGTTTTATACGTACTAACCTTATTAAGCTAAGATTAGCATATTGAGATAAGTCAAAGAAAGTTTAACTAATCAAGAAGCCTTTGGAGGGTCCCAAATAGTATAAACTAATTTGTTTGGAAAAAAACTATAATACATGAAATCAATATCGTTTATTGAAATATTAAAAGCCATTTTTTTAATATGTTCTCCAAAAAACAACTCTTCTTCGGAAATAGTTTCCTTATTTTCTTGAGGTTCGGTATTAAAAGAAGTAAGTTCTATATGTGTGAATTGAGAATTAAAGATATTCAGGACATTTTCATTAAAATAGCCTGTAATCAAAAGTGAAAACACAAAATATAATAATACGTTTTTGTATTTTTTCATTAGACACGCCATCATTTATTTAAATACATATAAAAAGTCAATTTTAACTATAAATACTTTTTTCTGCACGCCATTCTGTATTTTTGCCATTTTATATGAATATTCCCTGGAGAAAAAAATACGTAAAATAATTTATAATCAAATTATATTATAATTTACGGATAATATAAACCGGAATCGGGTCCGAGAGGCCAACCCAATGCCAACCAAATTATCAGAATAATTGCCCAGATAATAAAAAAGAAAAAAGTATACGGGAGCATAGTAGCTACAATTGTGCCAATTCCGGCTTTTTTGTCATAACGTTGAAAGAAGGCCACAATTAATGCGAAATATGCCAACATTGGAGAAATAATGTTGGTTACGGAATCGCCGATCCGATAAGTGTTTTGGACAAGCTCCGGCGAGTATCCCAGGATCATAAACATAGGAACAAAAGCAGGAGCCAATATGGCCCACTTTGCCGAGGCACTTCCCATAAATAAGTTTAGAATTCCAACCAGAATAATAAAAGCGATCATTAATGGAATAGAACCTAGATTCAGAGTCTTAATAAAACCAGCAGATTCAATGGCAAAAATCAACCCGATATTGGTCCATTTAAAATATGCAACAAACTGGGCAGCAAAAAAGGTTAGTACTATGTAAATACCTAATGTTTCCATTGCTTTACCCATTCCATTCATTATATCTGTATCACTTTTATAGGTACGTGCACCGATTCCATAGGCGATACCCAAAACTGCAGCAACGATAAATATAATGGCTACAATTCCCATTAAAAATGGCGAACGTAAAATATCTCCGTTTTCACCTCTTAAAAACCCTTCTTGTGGGATTACTCCCAACAAAATGATCACAAAAACTATTACACCGGCAATTGCAGAAAATCGCAACCCCCTTTTTTCCAGTTTTGATAACTTTTGAAGTTCTTCAGGTTTTTCTTCACCTTTATAAGTTCCGAGCCTTGGTATCACAAATTTTTCTGTGATCCACGTTCCTGCCAGGGCAATAAAAAGGGTAGAAACAAACATGAAATAATAGTTGGCAGCAGGATTTACAAGGTAATCGGGCTCAATAATTTGGGCTGCTTCTTCTGTTAAACCTGCCAACAATGGATCAATGGTCCCTAAAAGTAAATTAGCACTGTACCCTCCTGAAACTCCGGCAAAGGCAGCTGCCATTCCGGCTAGCGGATGACGGCCCACAGATAAGAATATAATGGCTCCCAGAGGAACAAGTAAAACGTAACCAACTTCGCTCGCCGTATTCGATAAAATAGCCGAGAATACAACCACAAAAGTAAGTAAACGTTTAGGTGCCGATGTCACTAACAGGCGCAAAACAGTCCCAATAAACCCACTGCTTTCTGCAATCCCGATTCCAAGCATAGCAACTAAAACCGTACCTAATGGAACAAAACCTGTAAAATTGGTTACCATTTCTTTCAGGATCCTCCCAAGCCCTTCCTTTGACATCAGGTTTACCGGTGCGATCATTTCACCTGTTCGCGGATGAGCAGCCTGAATGTCGAATAAACTTAAAAATCCGGATAGAAGAATTACTAAAAAGGAAAAAATGGCAAATAAAGTAGCAGGGTGAGGTAAAGCATTCCCTCCTTTTTCTACTATATTTAGGAATTTGGCAAAAAATCGATTTTTCATAATTTCTATTAAAAAATTATTTATTATTTGTTTAACTCGAAATTAAATAGCTGATTCACATATAGGCTTGATTTTCAGCCTCATAAAAGATGAGCAGCAAAAATAAAGTGACTAAATAAAAACAACGGATAGATAGGCAGAAAATTGTTCCCAAAGTAGTTATTAAAGAAAAAAAAACAACTTATACAACCTGTTATATTTATTGTACAATTTTAGGGCTATTCACCTCGTTTTCTAAATGGTGTCAGGAGATATTTTTATCATTACCTGTTTTTTCCAATAAGTTATATTTGGCTTGCCTTGCTTTCCATCTTTGTTTTGCGTATTCCTGCATATCCGTTATGGTATCTTTTTCATCAACAATCTCAAGACCCAGCAAGGTTTCAATAATATCTTCCATGGTAACAATTCCGTCCAAACCTCCATATTCATCTACAACTAAGGCAATATGCTCTTTTTTTTCCAAAAGCTTTTCCCACAAAGTAAATAAAGCCGTAGAATGCGGAACAATAATTATATCCCTTTTAATATCTTTCAATTTCAATTTATGTTGATCTTCCGCAAGTTTCGCAAAAACCGATTGACTAAAAACATACCCTGTTATGTTTTCATCATTTTCAGAAAATATCGGGATGCGCGAGAACTTAAGGAAATCTTTGTTTTTTAGGAAATTACTTAGATGCATTTCTTCGTCAGCAGCTGTTACAACAACCCTGGGAGTCATTATTTCCGTTACCCTTACATTTTTAAGCCTCAGTAGATTTTGAATTATTTTATGTTCTTTACTGGAGAAAATTCCTTCATCCGCACCAATATTTGCTAATGCAGCTATTTCTTCCCGGCTTGTTGTTTTCTCATGCTTGTTTTTTGAGATCAACTTTGTAATGATCGCAGACATAATAACCAAAGGGTAGGTAATAACTATCATACCTTTTATGATCAGGGATGAGATCATTGCCAGATTTCTCCAATACTGGGCCCCAATGGTTTTAGGAATAATTTCGGTAATGACTAAAATTAGTATGGTAAGAATTGCTGACACGATCCCAAAAGAAGTTTCACCAAACACTTTAATAGCCTGTGCTCCGACTCCGGCTGCGCCTACGGTATGGGCTACCGTATTCAATGATAAAATGGCAGACAAAGGCTTATCAATATTCGTTTTCAGGTCAATAAATGTTTTAGCCCAAACATTTCCTTTTTCGTGTTTAGCCATCAGGAAAGATTGGGGTGTCGAAAGAAGCACCGCTTCCATAATGGAACAGATAAACGATACAAAAAGTGCCAGGAACAAATAAAATAGAAGTAATATCATTTTTTCTTTTATTAATGATTTATTTAAGATGATGCCTTTCTTACATTGACACCTAAAGGTTAATATAAAATGCCATTTAATTCAATTTACACAATGCAACAAATATTTATTTTTTGGGAGGTTTGGGTTTTAAACTTTTTACATATTCCAAACTTGTTGTTAAAACCTCCTTTAAACGATCCACATCATTCAACAAGTGATCGGGAATTGTAACATATTCTTTCAGCAATGGTCCGGGTTCGGGCTTATACAAGCTCGTTTGATATTTTTCTAAAAAATGTTCTCTTTCTTCTTTAGGTAATCGAATGCCCACATAACCACTTTTTGATAACAACGAAAACATATGGCCATTCAGCGAAGTATAAGGAAAACCAAAATTCTCATTAATTTCTAATCCGGGAATACTTTTTACTAATATTTCGTAAAGTTTCCGTTTTTCTTCCGGGATTGATTTTTTTTCTTTTTTAGCCATATATTCCTTTTTTAATAAGCATATTCTATGGATTTGCTATGTAACAAATATAATCAAAAAGCATATAATTAATGCCTTTGAAGTTTGTAAGCATTATTTATATGAACCGCTATATTAATTATTTTGAAATGAAGCCCATTTGAACTTCATGAACAGCCTTTCGTTTAAAGTTTTCATTATAAATTATTGATCCTGGCATAAGTTTACTTTTTGTATAAACCTATTTCAGGACAAGACACATTACTCTCCCTTTTTTAAAAGGGGGATACAGGGGGATTAAAAGGGTTGAAAAATATCCCTCACACGGGTTTATAATGCGTGCAACAAGAGAAAGAAAGGAAAAAGAATTTGTGTCAACTAAGCGAAGCGATCTCATGAGCAAAGCGAATAACACAAAAAAAGTATAGTTAAAAGACTTAGACTGCATACGAAATCAAATTCGACGTAGGTTTTAATAAATTTATCAGTGGCTGGTTCATTGCTTTTTTTCTTTGTGTGGTAGGCAAAGAAAAAGAAAGAATTTAATACCATAGAAAATTTTGATTATTCCCACTGGTCATGAAAATAGTTCTTTGTTTCATTCCTTTTAGGAAGGAAAAAAAATAAGATTAAACACTCCATACCATGTCTATTTAGCCATTCTTAGAGCAGAAAAAAACTTCTTTACTTTATTAATGCAAAATAATACTTCCCCAACCAGAATAGTCAAAATCAATAATATTTGGGTTCCAGCCATGGCTTACATTTTCTATGGGCGAATCGGCTTCTATTTTTACCGGCCAATAATTTTCATGGTGGTCAATCAAAATATTTGAAATTAAAGCTTCTTTGGCAAGAGCTTTTTTTATGGGGTTTATTCCTAAACTATTTAATGAAATTGCCATCTCATTATGCGTTTCCTCTGCCATAGGTACCGTGCTGGCTACCCATCCATTTTCCATCATATAGGTGTTGATAGCTTCCTTTAACTCACTTTCACTTGCATTACGAACAAAACTACCTCTCATTTCCCAATGATACTTTTTTGTACAAACCCAAAGCTTATGAGCTTCGTCATACTCATACACAGCCAACCCTAATGAATAGGATGCATGAAAAACATACATTCTGTTGTTTATAATGAAATGTACATTTCCAATAATAGAATTTCTGGCAACGTATAAATTGTATTCATCATACTTTAAGTAAATAGAGGTGGTATCAGTTAATTTTAGTTCATAAGCATCGTTCCATTCATTTTCTGATATCTTTCCATCAATAACCGGAACACTGCCTTTTTTAATTTTTATTACAGAACTGTCTGAAAATTCAACACGTGCATTTGCCAAATTAATGGTAAGGCAATAAATTACTATTACAAAAAGGAGTATTATTTTTCTCATAGTCAAAACATTTAGTTTATAAATTTATACTGCATTTAATACGTAAAGTAAACATTATTTATTGTTTTTTAGAAATATTTCCCCTTTGTGTGTGGGGCACCATATCTCCAGGCCCTGAAAAAGGTAGAAAGAAACCTGCATTTATTCCTTTCTGCCATGATCCCTATAGTTATTGGGACGCTTTGCTACATTGAGAAATTTGGGTGAAAAACAAGCTTGCCTGCCGGACGGGCAGGATTCATTTCGGTTGATTATTCCCTCCGGTCATGAGAATAGTTCTTTGTTTCTTTCTCATCAAGAAGAAAGAAACAAAGAACTTAATTAAGGACAAAAAAAGTATAGTTAAAAGACCTAGACTGCATACGAAACCAAATTCGACGTAAAAAAAACTACTCCCTTTTTTAAAAGGGGGCCGGGGGATTTGATAAATTAAGTTTTACCCCCCTCATTTTCCCTGTTCTAAAAAAGAGAAGGGATAAACTTCCTTAATCCGCAAAAATCTATTCTGGAAACCGTTTAATATTGTATGCCTTACACAATAACAGCTTGGGCGCAATAAAAGATGCTAACGCCTTAAATAACTCAATAACAAACACTTGATTTCGGGCGTTTTATTTCGTATATTTATTCTACTTTATTCGTTCTCCGAAGTACTGCCTGCCTATCGGCAGGGTTTGCGAAGGAGACCCCCACTAAGGCATCCTGCTTAAGTGGCAGAAGAACGTATACTTTTGGCTTCGGAATGGGGTTAATTAATATTAACAAATACCTTAATTCTTATAATATGCTTAATAATCCGGCTCTTGATATTGCGATAGGTTTAGTCTTTATCTATGCCATTTATAGTTTGCTTGCGACAACATTAACGGAATTAATAGCAACCCTTATCGGCTTAAGAGGAAAAAACCTAAGAAAAGGAATCAAACGAATGTTAGATGATGATTCGATATCAATTGAATCATCATCTAAATTAAGTGAAATCTTTATTGGAAGACCAGAAATAAAATTTTTAGGAAAAGGGAAGAATATAAGAGGAAAAGAAAAATTTCCATCCTATATTAAATCCAAAACATTTGCTAAAGGATTAATAAACAGCCTAGAAGATGTTCACAACTTCAATAAAGATTTAAATAAATTGAAAGAGAGTCTTAAGGAAAAAGAAACTCCTACAAATATCTTTATTGCAAACCTAATAGATGAAGCCAATTCTAATATAGAAAGGTTTAAATCACTGGCGGAGGATTGGTTTAATGAAACCATGGACCGAGTTGGTGGATGGTATAGAAAACATATTAGTCTTTTAACCTTCATAACAGGTTTCCTAATCGCATTAACATTAAATGTAGATACTCTTTCCATAAGTAAAAAGCTGAGTCAGGACAAAGAATCCAGGTTGGCGTTAGTTGAAGCAGCATCAGGATATGTGAGCAGTTTTGAAGCTAATGATTCTTTAAGTAAAGACGATTATGAAAAATTTGAAATTCTAAACAATAGGATTGATTCACTTTTAGTTCAGGATGAAATAATAGGTACAATCATAGATTGGTATCCTCCTGAAAATTTTGGATTGATTTGCGAAACTAAAGAGATTCTAGCAGAATCATGGGCTTTTATATTAAAATACATTTTTGGTTGTTTGATTACGGCTATAGCTCTTTCATTAGGTTCTTCCTTTTGGTTTGATCTATTGAATAAATTGATAAAACTAAGGGGAACTGGCACTAAGGAAAAGACCAATTTAAAAGTATCAAAAAGCAAACCCGTTGGATAGTCACCCATTTAATTAATAACCAAAAAAACCTCAGATGAAAGTAAAATCAGATAAAGAAGTACATATCAGGGAAGGAACTCCTTATCAAAACAATAATAATAAAAAAGGAGTACTCTATACCGGCTTTGAAATTGAAGTAGTTGAACAGGTTGAAGGACAAAATATCGATGACAATAACATATGGTTTAAAGACAGAAATGGAGACTATTATTGGAGTGGTGGGTTTGAAGGTTATTCAAAAAAAACTGATCTAATAAAAAATAAATCATTTCAAGAGTTTATTGAAGGGCGTTTTAATCGAAGTACTAAAAAGCTTCTGGGGTCAATTAATTATAATGAGTTATTAAATATTAGTGATAGCATTAAAAAAACCAAAGGTGTAGATACGAAGGTTGCAATTTTAGATTATCCAATAAAAAAGTGGGGTGAGATTTTTAACTCAAGAATATTTGATGATGATTTTGATATCAAAAGAATCGGTGGATCTCATGGCACTTTATTAGCAAGCATTATTGGAGCTAATCAAAGAGCTAATATTGGTATAACTGGAATAGCTCCACTTTGCAATCTTATACAACTTCCAATATTTTATAGTTATAAAGGTAAAAACATAGATGAAGATCAAATTCTAACCTTTTTAAATAAACATTTTAAAAACGAAAAAATAATTATTAATGCAAGTTTGGCATATGTAGAAAATGAAATTACTGATAACATTATATCTTTCTACAATAACTTTGCTAAAAAACATATAATTGTTGCAAGTGCCGGAGAAAATAAGCAGTTATTAACTGCACATCAGTTGCAGTTTCCATCAAGATTGACAGATATAATTTCTGTTGGAGTGATCAATCAAGAATTTTTAGAAGAAAATGAAAATCCAATATTTAGTAATGAACTTGATATAATTATTAAAGACTTTACCTACATTGGAATTACGCACAAAATGAATAATTTTTATGACGTTATTCAACGAGATAGTGCAGCAACAGCCATCGTTTCAGGTGTCATTAGTCTTTTACTTTCTTCATTAAATGAAGATACAAATTCTTTGAATAAAAAAAATATACTTAAAAAACTCCTTGAACATTGTATTTCCATAAAAGAAGCAAAAAATAACCACCAGTTAACACTAATAAATCCCAAATTATGAAAAAAGTACTTTACCTTATCGCGTTTTTTTCAATTTTATCATCAAATTGTTTAGGCCAATTTGCACATAACGATGCTTTTAAAATAGTTGATGATGATTTTCATTTTTATGATAAAAATAATAACCTAAAAATAACGCCTGATGATGATGCATTAAAAATATTAGGAAATTATGTTAATAAAAAAAATATGACCAGGGCTGATATTCAGAATGCATTCAGTAAAAATCCCTTTTTTCAAATAGAAACAATTACAAAAGATCCACAAGATAATATTAACCTTGATGAAATTGATGTAAAAAACCTTGCGGGTTTAGACGTTACCTCACTTTCACAAGGACTATCTCAATTTATGATAGAACGTGCAAAGGAAGAGTTGAATGTTGCCTTCTTCGAAAGGTTTAAAAAATTCACTGAAGAGAATGATGAAATAAAATTACTATTTCCAATAACAACCCAACGATTAAGTAATATGTTGTCATTTCATTATTCGCAAATGTTAACACAGCTGAGAGAGGCATTCTATGAAGATTTAAATAATTTACCTGATAATGTCATAAAACTTCTTGAGGAAGGTGGGAATTTTAAAGAGTTAAATAAATTACCTGAGGTAGTTATAGCCATAAATAGCATTAAACTTATTAGGCAAATAGAGTATCTTTCACCGCCAGACCTAATAAAGCAGCTACCTCAATTATATTCAAAAATCGATGCTAGCGATTTTAGCACTGCCCAAAAACAAAATCTTGAAAATTTTAAAACTTCGGTTGAACTTGCTGTAGTTTTTTCTGAATCGTTAACTCATTTATCAGATGATAGATATTGGGTATCTTCTTCTGATTTTTATAGTAATGTGTTAAAAAATGATACTACAACATTAATATTTCTTGGATTGGTATATCAACAAATCGAAAGAGAATCCTTAAAAATAAATGATACATTAATAACTGAACGTATAAAAAACGATAAAGATATTCAATGGTACAAAAATAGAATTAAAGAATTTATCTATTTAATCAATAAGATAGATAATACGGTATATGAAATAAACCAGGCAAAGAAAGAAAATATAAAGGTAGATAATAATCAGGTCTATTCTTACATCAATACGTTTCTTGAAATAGCATCATTCGGGAATGAATTTATCATGTATTATAATTCCAATAAAACAGCCTATAATGATTACCTTGAATATGCAGGATATGCTAATGAAATATATAAATATACTTATCAACAGCAATATTCTTCTGCAGTAATGTCTTCGGTTGAGTTGTTTAAAGCTATTTTACCTAACATTAAAAAAACTGCTGATATTCCTGATAATGAATTTGATATTATCAATACCGCGAAGTACGTTACCGGTTATATAAAATCAGACGAATTTAATATTTTACTGAAGAAAGAAAAAAGGCAAATATGCAGAGTAAAGCGCGATGTTAAAAGAAAGATAAGAAAAGAAAAACAGTATTATATAAAAACTGAACGGGCAAAGATTCCTCCTACTAGCTCTAGAGCTGAATTGAGAAAATCTTTTATAGAAAATTATCCTGAAGAAGATGTGAAAAAACTTATACAAGATTACGCTGTTGTAGAGCAGAATGAGCTAAAATGGTTAGAAGATTTAGTAAAATACGGCAACTTTATGGCTGGGCTGGTTGATGCGGATACGCCGGAAGAAGCAAAAAACTTAATTCAGTCTGTTGCTTTACCCTCAGGGAGTACTACTATTAAAAAGAATTCAAACTTTAACGTAAGTATTAATGGATATCTTGGTGCTAGTTACAGGTTTGATTATGATTCAAAAGCAGAAATAGCATGGAATGCGCAATGGGCGGTTTCTGCTCCAATTGGAATATCTTTAAGCACAGGTTTCGGAAAAGGTGGGTCCTTATCACTTACAGGCGTTTTAATTGATGTTGGAGCAATTGTAGATTACCAGTTATCCAATGATAGTACTTATATCAATAGTAAAATAACCTTTGGCAACTTATTTTCTCCCGGTGGGTATATTGTTTACGGAATGGCATGGGATTTTCCTATATCAATTGGAGTAGGAGCCCAATACGGGCCTGGATTAACCTCCATTGATTCTGGCAATAATACAGTTGTAAATTCTCCGAACTGGAGGTTTGGTGCATTTATTTCAGTTGATATTCCATTCTTCAATATTTACAATAAACCAAAAAGGAAATTTTGACCATATAAATTGACTGCTTTATACATTGCAGGCATAATGTCCGTGCTATATTATGTAAGCCACATTTTTAAATTCATCCCCCTAACCACTTTCTCCAAGGGGGAAAGATATTTTCCCAATACGACAGAGAATTTGTAAAAAGAGGGGTAGGCCATGCAAAATTGCGGGCCATGCGCCTGCATGAATTGACAATTATTTGAAATAGCAATAAAGGGGTTTATCCTACTTTATTAGTTATTTCAATGATTGGCAAGAGTGGGGTGAAGCATTCTTGCCTGCTGCAAGCAGGATTTTGCAAAAGACTTTTTTGCTACTTTTTTGGTCTCTCAAAAAAGTATGAAGAAACATGCCAACTTCCTTAACCCACCCCAAAAACCTCCATTTCTTTAAAATAGCAAAACCTTTATTTAAAACCATTATCACAATACCGGACAATAACGTCTTTTATATTGTAAACCAAACACTTGGTAATTTAAAATATTATTTTAATTTAACAAAATTAGTCCGCTGAAGACATGGCAGAGGAGGGCACTTACCAACTGCTTCTAATAAGCAGTTAAGAACGTACATTTTGAACTTCGAAATGGAGAAATTATAGTTATTTAATATTTTATTACATAATAGAAATTAGAAAACTATGCCAAGATTGAATGGAGGTAGAATTTCATAACTATTATTATGAGAAAAATAATTATATTGATATTAATATAGTTTATATAATGCAAAAACGTAAGTTAATATTTATCACGCACTAAAAATTAATTACAATGAAAACAAGAATCAAAATTATTTTAACGGCGTTTTTATTTATTTTTGTTATGACTTCATTTTTATATGCACAAAATCAAAAGGAGTCAACTAAAGAAAGATATGGACTTGAACCCGTTGAATTAATTAAAAAAATTAAGATGAAAATTCTTAAATCCGAACCTGCAACTATAGAATGCGACCATTATTCTGTGGTCATCAAATGTCAATTTACTTGTTGCTATTGTGGAACACTATTAGAAGCAATAGGTGGTTACGGAAATGCAAGTAACCCTAAAGGAGATTGCCCTTCATGTGGTTCTGATATTTCAGGGTGCAATTGATAACTTGAAACATGTTTCGATATTATTTAACTAACCGTAAAAAGATTATTCTTGAAATATGATAGCCAATTTACGGGTAGATTAGTATTGGATGATATATGAAATTAATAATCTGTTAGAATATGTCTAAACATTCAGAAATCAAGTTTGGAAGAATAAAGTTTTTTACAGTAAATACTATGTTAACAATGATTATTGTATTATTGTTTCTTTTTATTTGCACTAATAACATTTATACTCATCCGCACCCTGATCGGTTCAATTTAAAAAATGAACAGGATGTTATAAAAAATATGGAAGCTTCCCTTCCTGTAATATCATTGAAGGAAGGGAAGGCATTTATAAAAGGGGAAGTGTATGGATATAATCCTGTTTCAAACAGCAGCGTTAGAATAGCATACAACAACCCAATAATGAATGAACCCGAAGCATTTGTTGTCGAGATTTCCAGAAATGGTAAGTTTTTTATGGAGGTGCCAATTCTTTCGAATGCTACATGCCTTTTTATTTCTGATTATTACAAAGAATATATTTTATTATCAACTGGCGATACTTGTTATATATATATAGATGCTAAAAAAATTAGGGAGATAAATGAGTTTGACCCTAGAAAAAGAGGCAATATAGATAACCAATATGTCCGTTTTAGCGGAGCTTTCGCGGAAATAAATAATGAATTGAATTATTTACGTTTTTGGTCAAATAGTATTAATCTTTTTAGCTATAAAAATGAATATAAAAATGTAGCTCAATACAAAGCATATATACTATCTACATTAGAAAAATCATTAAAGGAATTCCTTCACGCAAACATATCAAAACCGACAAAAGAATTAATTACAATAAACCTCCAACAGCAAGCGATACGTTGCTTGCTAAATAATAATAATTTACTGGAAACCCATTTCGATAACGGAGATTTATCAATACCTGCTGTTGACATAGGCTATTTTTCATTTTTAGAAGAAATGAATATAAATTCCCTCTATTCTTTTTACGGACGTTTCTATTCTAATATAATTAATGAATGTCAGCAAATAGAACATTATATTATGCCTTTAAGAGAGCTAATAAAAAAAAAGGGTATGCCCAAGAAAGCATTGGTTTACGAAGATATAAAAAGACAGAAAAATTATTTAGTTCGGATTTTAAAGGAAAATAATGGGCCTGCATTCGATTTATTGGAAGTGTTAAATTTTACGTCAAAGATAAAACAAGAAATGACTTTAGATGAATGGGAAATTGAGAATTTAATGCAGTTAAAAGAGCTGGTATATTATAATTATGTAATAAGAAAAAACGAATTGTTATCATCAAATTTAAAAGACCTTAGAAAAAATTCTACTTCGATTATTTTTGATGTTTCAGCTGAAAAAAAAGACAATTATTTTGAAGACATATTGTCTTCATATGAAGGGGATATTATCATGGTTAATTATTGGTCTATGGGATGCCAAGCTTGCCATATTGCAATAGAAAATATTGAACCATTAAAAATGAAATATAAAAATAGGAAAGTGGTTTTTATTTATTTAACGGATGATAGTTTTTTATACCCAAGTTGGGAGAATAAAGCGGTTCAGATTGAAGGGATTCACTATAGGCTAAATAAAAAGCAAATAGATTATATCCTTTCTAAGTATAAGATGATGAACTCAACGCCAAGTTTCCTAGTCTTTGATAAAAAAGGAGAGTGCATATTTAATCAAAAAGGATATTCAGAAAATGCGGTAAAGGATATTTTTGATACTATGGATAAAGAGTTATAAAATATAAACTGAAAATAGGTTAAATATGAGAGAGGGTATATGAGTCGTTATAATGCTATATTTTTTTATTGTTTTAGCCAACCATCATATTTAACCAAAAAATCTGTTAAAAACAACATAATAAGAGAATAGTACGGAAAGGAAATAGTATTTCCGAAGGATATAGGCAGGTCATAGGTAAAGAGAATGCGAGTAATGACCTTCTCCTTAAAAATTATAAAATTATTATTTATAAAGATTCATCAACTTATAACAAATTCAATTTATGCCTCGCTGAATGGAAAAATTTTATTTATATACAAAAACGAGACACTTTCGTATCTTTCCGTTAGACGTAATTTGTAATTGCACTTTCTTTTTTGTCGAATTTATAATTCGGCATAATGCAAAGTATTATAAATTTGATAATTTTATTATTAGAATGAAAAATATGATTTTTTCAAAGAAATATGCGAAAATACAATTTCCGTTTACCGGTAAGTAGTGACTGACTGGGTTTACGAATTTTTCCATATTTCTAATTATTTGAAAGTAAAATAAAGGTAATAAATTGCTAGGGAAATATTCAAAAAGACTCCTAGTTTATAGCTTTAAAATTTGATTAATACTTGGTAAATTTAATACTTATGTTCAAAGCATTAGTAAATAATGAACTAAGCTACAAAGCAGCTAAAAGTAAATGTCCTCATTGTGAATCAGATACGTTTGCTAAATGTGGTAGCGTTAAAGTAAATCGCTGGGAACATAAGAATAGTGAAGAGTGCGATTCTTGGTGTGCTTTTTAATCTTTTCTGATCAATTATTACCCGTTAGTACCATTTAATTTTTAATCAAGATATCCTTATATGAGTCTTGACATCTTGTAATAGAATAAAAAATTTACTGGTAATGTATATGTTAAATTATTTATTGTTCATTCACATACTTTTCCAGTTGAGAAAATGCTCCTTTCCAGGCATTAATAAAGTACTGCCTTGCCTGTTCCCATTCATCCGTGTCTCTCCAGCCGGTATGAATCAAGGTTACAAGTATCCGGTCGCCTTGTTCGGTAAAAATAACGGTTACATTTGTCAATGGCCGTACATCGTTCATAAAATGCTTAAATTGTTTGGGCCCTTTCCATTCGAAATTTAAAAAATTTGGACTATCAATCGCAAGAATTTTACAACCTATTGTACTGTTATTTTCAGGGTCATCAGGTTCCCAAAACAGTTCGTATTTACCTCCAATCTTTGCTTCAGCATTTGCTTTTGCAGTCAACCAGTTTTCTAAATTCTTGTTGGTTGTGAACATTTCAAACGCCTTGTCTTTTGTTGAAAAGTTAAGCACTGCGGTTTCTATTATTATTTTGTCCATATTGTTTTGTTTTTCTATTGTTTGTGTTGAAAAAAGGATTTGTTCCGTTGATATCGAATATTCTTCATCACATCTCAATAAGCTCAAATAAACTGTTTTCGCTTTTTTATCAGCGTCAATATAGCTTGAAATCAAATTTCGTAAGCTATAATTTTAATACTGTCAAGTTTAGTTTTTTATTAATAAATAAGTTCTAAATTTTCTTACTAACTATCTAAGGTTCTCAGCTGATAATAGTCTTTATTTTTTGGTCATTTGATCCATCATTTTGATGGCATTCGTATTATTCGGATTTAATTCTAATGATTTTTTGTAAAACCTGATAGCATTTGAAATATCACCTGAAAGCATATAAGCTTCGGCTAAACTATCGTAGGTATTTGCACTGTTTGGGTACAATTCCGTATTGATTTTGAAAATAAGAATGGCCAGATCATATTTTTTTTGGCCAAGTTGCTGGTATCCAAAACCATTAATTGTTGATTCCTTAACAATGTAACTTTGAGGTTTACTGCGTTTTAGATCTTGATAAGCACTTAATGCTTCCAGGTATCTGTTTTCAAGCGCTATTTCATATGGTAATTTCCCTACCACTTCTTCATACATAACCTCCGGGGGCACCTGCAAATCCCTTAAATATTGAATTTTTATCCCATCATTGGTGTCGATGAATTTAAATTTACCGGGAACTTCATTAGTTATAAATGTATTATCACCAATATATATTAAATTATTTCTTACACCGTTCCAAAATTTTGGAATATAAAGTTTACTATCTATCTCTTTAATTTCAAATACTTCACCAAAAGTAATATCTTGATAACGGCCTTTTATTTCTGAAATTAAAGAATCCGGAAGCTCTTTTTTATTTTTCCATTCATACGGTTTTCCCCATTGATGTTTTCTAATGATTTGATCCCTTAATTTATCAATAATTGGTATGCGAACAGAATTTGGGCCATTACCAAGCACAACTATTCCTTTTCCTTCTTTCATGGTTGCATACATATGGCCTCCTATTCCTGTATTAGCACCTCCATGAGAAAACCAGTCTAAATTTCCATACGCATATCTGCGCTCCCAACCCAGGCTCCATCCCCGCATAATTTTTAACGTAACAATATCTGTGATTCTTTTTGCAACATCTTCTGAAATCACTTTTGTTTTATTTCCATTTAAAGCTTTTTGAATTTCAATTGATAATTTAGCCAAATCGGTTGGTGTAGACCACATTCCCGAAGCTGAAACTTGAGGGGTAATAGGAATTCCTGTATTAATTACTTTTCCATTATTGTCGTGTGCTTTTGCTACATTTTCCAAAAACCCAACTTCATTGGGTTGTTTCATTGTGGTATTTTGCATATTTAATGGTATGAAAATATATTCCCGGGCCAGATCCGCTAATGATTTTCCAAGGTGATCCTCTAAAGCCATCATGGCGATAGTATAACCACCACCACTATATCCCCAATTTGACCCTGGTTTAAAGGTAAATGATATTTCTTCATTATATCCGGGCAATTTACCTTGTACAGATTCTAATATTGTCGGAATTTTATCTCCCTCATAAAAATCTCTAAATCCTCCTTGCGTTGTGCCGGCCGTATGGCTCAACAGATGTTCTAAGGTAACTTCAATATCTTTGGTATATATGCTTTCAGGTACTTTCCATCTTTTGAGATAATTATTGACCGGAACATTTAGGTCTATCAGTCCTTTTTCCTCGAGTATGGCGCATAAGGTAGCAGTAATTGGTTTAGAAATTGAAGCAGTTGAAAATGCCGTATTCAAATCTAAAGGTACAGAATCATATTTTACTCCCCAGGCATCGGCCCAAACAATTTTATAATCTTCGAAAACAGCGACACTAATTCCTTTAAGCCCTTTTTGATACATTAGTTCCCGGATTGTTATGGAATCTCCTTTTTCCGTAGGTATCTTAGATATGGAATTTAATTTTTTAACCGTATAATCTTTTTGATTTGGATTACTACAACTACAAAAAACTAATATGGTTATAAGACAAATGTTAAATACTTTTTTCATTTTCACCAATTTTAGTAAATATATCTATAGATATAAGGACGATAAGATCAGTAAAAAGTTGCATTAAGTGTATAAAAATCAGGTTAAAAGCGTGTGGTTTTATTCGTAACTCAATCATTAATATCAATTTAATCAAATTTTATTATCATAATATTTGATATTATGATTATTCAACTTCTCCTTAGCAGATAAGGTTGTAAATCCCGTATATAATTTGTTAAAGGATTCGCTATTTTTGAAACATTATAAATTTAAGATATAAAAAACCCTGACAGAATCGTTAGGGTTGTGGGTCCATCCCATTGTACCTCAGGTAAATGGGATTTTCAACCTGGGCTCGAACCAGCCCCGAAAGCTTTCGGGGCCCTGATTAAGAGTTTGGATTATATTTTTGTAAAAGCTTCGTGGAAATTTCGGAGTACTTTTTTAGGTTAGCTAAAATTTATGGATAAAGTGAAATCCCCAAGTTTTTGGATTGATCCTAAACTTCTCGCCCAGGATGTGACAAAACAGAAAAAGCCGCAATAAGCGGCTTTTCATTTTGTGGGCCCACCTGGGCTCGAACCAGGGACCCCCTGATTATGAGTCAGGTGCTCTAACCAGCTGAGCTATGGGCCCGAATTGTATCCTGTGTAAATCATTGTCCCATGTTCTCACATTAACCAGTGCTGACGCTCCGGTCAGCATCCTGACATTCTGACAAAGTCAGAATTGTCATGGACTGAGCTATGGGCCCGATTTATCATTTGATAAATTCGGAGTGCAATATTAAATAAATGTTATCAATTTACCAATACTTTTCAGAAAAAATCAGGTAAGTTTTTCAATTTTCTTCAAAGCAGTCAATAACAGGTCAATTACATTATGCACATTTTGGTTGAAAATCTCCAGCACTTGTTCCCAGGTAACTGCCTCTTCGTCTGTTTTCCAGCAATCGTAATCAGTACTCATGGCAATTGCTGCATAAGGTATTTCTATTTCGTTTGCCAAAATAACTTCCGGGGCAACCGACATATTAATTACATCCGCTCCCCACATTCGAAACATATTCGATTCGGCACGGGTCGAAAATCGAGGTCCTTCGATGCTAATTACCGTACCTTTTTTGTGGAAATTTAAATTAAGCTGCTCTGCCGACTGAATTAAGGCATTTCTTAGGCCTGTATTAAAAGGATCGGCCATTGGAGTATGTTTCATTTCGCCAGGCTTAAATTCATCAAAAAAAGTGGTTTTACGATGCTTGGTAAAATCAATAAACTGATCCAGTATTACAAAATGTCCTCGATCAATTTCTTCGCGTAAACTTCCACAGGCGGTGGTTGCTAAAATAAAATCACATCCTAGTTCTTTCAACGCCCAAATATTTGCCCTGTTATTTACTTGCGTAGGAGGAATGGTATGTTTTTTCCCATGGCGCGATAAGATCGCCACATTCGTATTTCCAATTTTTCCGCAGGTTAATTCCGATGTGGGTTCTCCGTATGGAGTATCCACTTTTATCGTTTCCGGTGATTTTAAAATATCAGGGTCTTCCAGTCCTGATCCGCCAATGATTGCAACTTTTGCCATGTTATAATTCGTTATATTGTTTTAATAATAATTGATATGCATCTTCCATGTTTTTGCCGTAACTGATAATTCCTTCGGGATGCCCTCCCATAATAATGATTCCTGAATCTGTTTTAGATAACCTGGCAATTTCGAAAGCCATTTCAGGAGTTCCGAATTCAGCTTTTTTATCTGTAGTTGGCAGAACATGCAGCAACTTTTCCCAAACCTTATTGTGGTGAATATGAATTACAGCATTCACATTATTGTTTGATTCATATATCGCAGCATGGCTCATCGATTCTGATGAGGCCTTGGTTGATCCCTGGCACCAAACTTTGTTATTTTGTATGTCAAAATCCTTTACCAGGGCATAATGCTTTTGTTCCAGTTCCGGAATATTCCCGGTTGCCGAACCCGAAATAATAAACTCTTTTTGATTATGACGAACACTTAAATTCCCAAAACCAATTCCATTGTCATACACTCCGATCAATCCCAATTGATACAGCTTATTCCGATACGAATTCAGAAGCAAAAAGACATCACCATCCAACTCAAAAGCTTTTTCCTCCCAATTCAGATTAAATTTTATGTATCCTTCGCCAAGTCTGGTCATCTAACTTATTATTTGCGATTTCAAGCTCGCAACTCATAACTCGTAACTCACAACTCTTTTAACTTACTTATTTCTCCTGCACTAGCTTTAGAAACGCCTCTCTCCGTAATCAATGCCGTAACATACTTTGCAGGGGTAACATCAAAACCATAATTCAATGCAGGACTATTTTCTGGTGTTAGTCGTACCTTCGTGATCTGGTCATTATGCCATCCTTCAATGTATTTTACCTCCTCTTCGTTTCGCTGTTCGATCGGAATTTCATTGATCCCGTCATTCATGTCCCAATCAATAGTTGAAAGCGGCAAGGCAACATAGAACGGAATGTTATTGTCATGCGCAGCCAAAGCTTTCAGGTATGTTCCGATTTTGTTGGCAACATCTCCGTTGGCACTGGTTCTGTCGCTACCAACAATAACCATATCAACCATTCCTTTTTGCATTAAAAGACCTCCGGTATTATCGGCAATTACTGTATGCGGAATTCCTTGCTGTTCAAGTTCAAAAGCAGTTAAGCGCGCACCTTGGTTCCGTGGGCGGGTTTCATCAACCCAAACATGAATTTTAATTCCTTTTTCGTGTGCAAAGTAAATAGGAGCAGTTGCCGTACCATAATCAACACAAGCCAGCCAACCGGCATTACAGTGTGTCAAAACATTTACCGTTTCACCTTTTTTAGTTTGAGATATTTTTTCAATGAACTGAAGTCCGTTTTCACCAATCAACCGGCAATTTTCAATTTCATTTTGCTTTAACTGGTTAGCAGTTTCAAATGCTATCCGGATTTTATCCTCTAACAATTTTGCTGATCGAATATTTTGTAAAACCAAACCTGTTGCAAATTCTAGATTTACAGCCGTTGGTCGCGATGATTCAAGGTATTGCGCAAGTTCTTTTATTTTATTATCAAGGTTTTCGTTTTCTGTTAAATGTAATAATCCGAGATACATTCCATAAGCTGCTGTAACTCCGATCAATGGGGCACCTCGCACCCACATATCCTTTATTGCGATGTAAGCATCTTTAATATTTTTTAATTCCTGTATTTTAAATTCGAAGGGTAAATACCGTTGGTCAATGATCTCAACAAGTTTTGGATCGTTTTCATTTACCCAGATTGTATGATAATGTTTTTCGTTTATTTTCATTTAAAATGATTTTTCATAAAAGTACAAAAAGAGCTGTAAATTTTTACTTACTTTTTTTGTCTTGATACATTTTTATACCATACTTTTTTGAAAGATCAAAAAGTAGGCAAATCCCGATAGTTATCGGGACGTTGCAAAATCCTGCTTGCAGCAGGCAAGAACGCGTCCACCCTCTCTTGTCAATTATAGAAATACTTAATAAAGTGGGATAAACCCCTTTATAGCTATTTCAAATAATTATCAATTCATGCAGGCTCATGGTCCGCAACCAAATTCGACGTAGATTTTAGCAAATTTATCAGTGGCGGAGATTTTTCTTTTGTTTCTTTCTCATCAAGGAGAAAGAAAGGAAAAAGAACAATACACATCAAATCTTTCTTAAATTTGCAATTTAAAATATAAAAAGTATGCAAAAAGAACTAATTAAAAATATCATATTCGACCTGGGTAATGTCATCATCAATGTGGATAGTGTTCTTACGGCTCAGGCAATGAAAGAACTTGGGTTTAAGGATTTCGAAAAATCATATACTTTATTTAAACAAACCGATTTGTTCGATCGTTTGGAGAAAGGTGAAATTACTCCTGACTATTTAAGAAATGAACTTCGAGAACATTTGGTAAATCCTGCCTTGCCTGCCTGTTCGGCAGACAGGCTGGCCGGAAGGCATGTTACGGATGAAGAATTTGATAAGGCTTGGGGAGCTATGTTACTTGATTTTCCAAAAGAAAGAATAGACCTGATCAGGAAGCTTGGAGAAAAGTATAATATTTATTTATTGAGCAATACCAACGAAATCCATTATCATCAATATATTCAGGATTTTTATGATGAATATGGATTTGATTTTAATTCCTTGTTTGTAAAACCCTATTATTCGCACCAGGTTGGTTATCGAAAACCGGATTCGAAAATATATGAGCATGTTATTGCCGATAGCAATTTAATTCCCGAAGAATCTGTTTTTATTGATGATTTAAAGGTAAATATTGATGCTGCAAAGAAAACAGGATTACAAACGATCTGGCTTGACCAGGAAAAAGGTGATGATATTTTAACGAGATTAAATGGATTTTAAGATCCAAACGGATTTTATTTCGGAAGTTTCTCTCAATTTATATAGCTTTTTTAAAGCTTCGGTTTCATTGGTATATGAAAAGATGGAAATTCGAATTAATTTTTCACCTGATTTGATGATCTTGGGATCATAACCCTTAGATCTTAATTGGTTTGAAAATTCCTCGGCATTTTCTATTCTTTTAAAACTACCTGCTATGATATGAAATTCGGAATACACCGGCTTTGGTTCTTCCTTTGGCGGCTCTTCATAGAAAAGAGCATCTTTTTTATGGGTATTATCATCAATGGAATGAACAATTAATGCTTTTAAGCTATCTGCACGAGCAATACTGTCAAGATTATTTTCCGTGGTTTCTATTAAAGGACTTTCATCTGCTACAAATTCTTCGTTTTGACCAAAAGAGAATATACTAAAATCGGAGAAACCATGGGTAAAATACCACCCAGATGCTACAAGTAAAAGAAATACAGCTGTTGACAAGCTAATAATAATTAACTTTTTATACGACTTTTTTGGTTTAACCTTTTTAAAATCAGATTTCGGCGCAATATTTTGTTTGGCTTGTATAGATATTAATCCAAAAGAATCGGTTAATAGATTAGATTCTTTATTTTGTGTAAAACCGATTTGTCCTTTTGAACTTTGAGATAATTTACCAATTTCCGGAAAATCAATAGTTTTTCCTTTTTTTAATTTGAATTGGGTATCTTTTACAAAATCATCAATTTGTTTTCGGGCTTCGGCAATATCAATTTTTTCTTTGTTGGCGATATGTTCTGATAAAAGATTATCCTGGTAAGAGTATTCCGGATTAAAAGTAATTTTTTTGGTTGGTGGCAGGAATTTATTTTCACTAACATCAAATGCAGCAGATTCATATTCAGAAACAAATCCTCCCAACCCAGGAACGATCACTCCCTGGTTTGTAAACAATAAATCCTTGATGTATTCCTTTATATTCAATACTTTTTTCTTAACCGAAGCAAATATATGGAAAATTATGAATTGACCAACATCATGGAATGGTTGATTAATAAACAATCCATTAACTTTTATTAAAAATTTATGGTTAAATTAGCCCAATAAAATTGTACAACTTTGAAGAATAGATTAGTTTTAGTAACAGGAGGAACCGGTTATATTGGTTCTCATACAGCGGTTGAATTAATGAACGAAGGATTTGATGTGGTTATCATTGATAATCTTTCAAATTCGGATAAATCCGTTTTGGATGGTATTGCAGCGATTACCGGAAGAAGGCCGTTCTTTGAACAATTTGATATTTGTGATAAGGAGCGTTTAGCAGACTTCTTTAAGGTGTATAAAAAACTGGATGCCATTATACATTTTGCAGCTTATAAAGCAGTAGGAGAATCTGTAGAAAAACCTTTAATGTATTATCAGAACAACCTGACTACTTTAATGAATTTATTGCAAGGTATGATCGAGTTTAACGTATCAAATTTTGTGTTTTCTTCTTCAGCAACAGTTTACGGACAACCGGATGTTTTGCCGGTAACAGAGAGTGCTCCTTTTAAATCCGCGGACTCTCCATATGGCAACACAAAGCAAATTGCAGAAGAAATTATGAGAGATGTGGTAAATGCTAATAAAGATTTATATGCCATATCGTTAAGATATTTTAATCCTATTGGTGCGCATCCCTCGGCATTAATTGGTGAACTTCCGAGAGGAGTGCCTAATAACTTGGTGCCTTTTATCACACAAACAGCCATAGGAATTCGTGATGAATTAAAGGTTTTTGGTGATGATTACAATACTCCGGACGGAACAGCAATACGTGATTATATTAATGTTGTTGATCTGGCTAAAGCTCATGTTGTATCGATTCAAAGAATGATCGAGGGAAAAAGTAAACGTAATCTCGAGATTTTCAATTTGGGAACCGGTAAAGGTTCTTCTGTAATGGAAATAGTTAACGCTTTTGAAAAATCAACGGGAGAAAAGCTAAATTATAAAATCGTAGGTAGAAGAGCTGGCGATGTAGAATCTGTTTATGCTGATACAAAATATGCAAACAAAGAACTAGGATGGAAAGCAGAAGTGGGGTTGAAGGAAACCTTACTTTCGGCCTGGAACTGGGAAAAATATGTTAGAAATAAAAAAAGGTAATCCAACGGATTACCTTTTCTGTTTTATATATTAAAAATTACTCTACCGTTACCGATTTTGCCAGGTTTCTTGGCTGATCAACATTACAACTACGCAATACTGCAATATGATAAGAAAGTAATTGTAGTGGAATTACCGTTAATAAAGCAGAAAGTTCTTCTCTTGTTTCAGGAATTTCAAGTACGTGATCTGCCATGCTTTCAATGGTTTTATCACCCTCGTTAACAACAGCAATTACAATACCTTTTCTGGCTTTTACTTCCTGGATATTACTTACAATCTTTTCGTAAGATTTATCTTTGGTTGCAACAACTACAACAGGCATCTTTTCATCAATTAATGCAATAGGTCCGTGTTTCATTTCTGCTGCAGGATAACCCTCTGCATGGATATAAGAGATTTCCTTTAACTTAAGAGCACCTTCTAACGCAACCGGATATAAATAACCTCTTCCCAAATAAAGGAAATTAGTAGCATCCTTATATAAATTACTTACTTTTAAGTACTCATCGTTGTTAGTTAGTATCTTTTCAATTTTTGCAGGAATATCATGTAACTCGGAAATAAGTTTTGAAAAAGTTTCATTGTCCAATATCTTTTTTTGATATCCCAATGACATAGCAACCATCGCAAGAACCGTTACCTGAGCAGTAAATGCTTTTGTTGAAGCAACGCCAATTTCAGGGCCGGCATGGGTGTAAACACCACCATGTGTTTCTCTGGGAATACTGGAACCAACAACATTACAAATACCTAATACAGTTGCACCTGCTTGTTTAGCCAAACGAATAGCAGCTAAAGTATCCGCTGTTTCACCACTTTGGCTAATAGCAATAACAATGTCATCTTCATTAATTACAGGATTCCTGTATCTGAATTCAGATGCATACTCAACTTCAACGGGAACTCTGGCTAAATCTTCAATTAAATATTCTCCAACAAGTCCTGCATGCCAAGAAGTACCACAGCCTATTATGATGATCCTTTTTGCATCAATCAACTTTGACATGACATGATGTAAGCCGCCTAAATGTATTTCATTTTTATCAAGAGAAACTCTTCCTCTGAATGTATCAAGGATGGAACGTGGCTGTTCAAAAATCTCCTTAAGCATAAAATGATCAAAACCGTTCTTTTCAATTTCTCCAATGTCTAAATCAATTTTTTGAACTTTTGGAGTTAATTGATCATTTTTAATTGTTTTTAATGTAAGGCCATCACGACCTAAAATTGCAACATCATCATCATTAAGGTAAATAACACTCTTTGTATGTTCTACTATTGGTGTAGCATCTGAAGCGATATAATATTCACCCTCGCCAACTCCAATTACAAGAGGACTCCCTTTTCTTGCAGCAATTAATTTATCCGGTTCATCCCTGCAAATAATAGCCAGGCCGTATGCTCCAACTACTTTTGAAAGTGCAAGTCGAACAGCGATTTCTGCACTTACATTACCTTTTACATAAATATATTCTATTAAGTTAGCTAAAACTTCTGTGTCTGTTTCGGTTTTAAATACATAACCTCTATCCTTTAATCGTTCTTTCAAACGACTATAATTTTCAATAATTCCATTATGAATTAAAACAAAATGACCATTCATCGAAACATGGGGATGTGCATTTACGTCGTTTGGTTCACCATGAGTTGCCCAACGGGTATGACCTATTCCTATATTTCCGGATATATCCTCTTTAACTACATAATTTTCCAAATCAGAAACTTTACCTCTTTTCTTATAAATTTTAACATCCTCGTTCAACAATGATATACCTGCTGAATCGTAACCTCTATACTCTAACCTCTTTAATCCGTTTACTAAGATTGGATATGCCTGCTTATTTCCTATGTATCCTACAATTCCACACATATTTTTAATGTTTAGTGTATGTAACTTTTAGTTTAATATTATCTCCGGTTTTTAATATTACTCTATTAGGGTATGTTGTTTTTTTATTTATTGTTAAATTTATTGTTTGGATTGCAATATCTTGATTTAAGATACTCATTAAATGTTTAGGTATAAAGAATCTATAATAACCGTTTTCTGAATCATAACTGCCATCAAAAAAGCCCTTATTATACAAAAAATCAGCATAATCCTTTATAAGGACATTGGTAGTATCGTTAGGTTCATAATACATATAAAGATTACTAGGAGGATTGAATAATTCGAAATTAGGATCTTCGTAAACAGGAATAAATAGTTCCGCATTTATAACAGAATAGGCAGAATCATTATCGATCCAGGTATCCAGATCTTCAAAAGTTAAACTAGAACTTAATCCGTGTATTCCTTGAAGGAAAATAAGACTATCATTTTCATTGTCCGAATTTATTAAAAAATCATTTGCAGTTGAAATGCTGTAATCATTAGTATAATTACCAAATCGAGCTCCGTAAAGGAAATAATGATTAAACGTTAATGTATCGTTATAATACATTACGATTTTTGAATCAGTATTAGAAAAATTAGCTACTACTAACTCTCCTGGAGAGTTAGTTATTTCAGGAACAATAGCTATTCCTTTTAAAAAATCTAGAAAATTAGTTGAATTCTTATATATTGTATCATTATAATCTTCCGGAATAAGTTTATTTGCATATTCTGAGCTAAGTTTTATTCTAATTAAACTATCTCCTTGAATTTTGCTACTGGTACTGATCAAATCTGATTCTAAATAGA
Source organism: Bacteroidales bacterium (assembly GCA_028282785.1). Lineage (GTDB taxonomy): Bacteria > Bacteroidota > Bacteroidia > Bacteroidales > UBA12077 > UBA12077. Next base: position 148,544 of record JANQHE010000024.1, read on the forward strand.
AATTCGATAAATCTTCATCAGAATTGTAATTATTATCTCTATCTATATCATTATTAAGCTCATAAACGTTGAGTTTTAAATCGCTATTTTGAGATCCATAAATGGAGTCAATTAAAAGATATATTACAGCAGAATCTATATCAAAAGTTGAAACCGTGGAATCAGTATCATAATATCGGGAAGGTAAAAATTGTCCCACAAATTTACCGGTAAAATTACCAAAGTACTCATCGTCTATTACACCTAGCGAATAAAATTGGAAATTGCTGGTATTTGATGGTTCATCTTCGAAAACTGACGCTTTAAAAGTTAAAGTGGTATCGTATATATATTCAATATTACCTGGTAAAAGATTTGACCCCAATGCGCTAGGATCATTTTCGCATGATGTGGTCATAATAGCAATAGCTCCTAAAAATAGACTTAAAATATTTCTAGGAAATGAGTGGACAAATTTCATATTCATAGATTTCTTAAAGTATTTTATCATAAAACTCCGAGTAAGCATCAACATATTCTTCTTCCGATTTAAAATTCAGGTAAGGTTTACCAGAATCCTTAATAAAACTTTCTAATTCCGGATTTATTGTTTCACTTCCTATGATTGTAGCATCCGACATATTTATAGCAAGCTTACTCAAGTTAAGGTAACTAGGTTCTTTTAAGATTTTAACATCATTTGAAGTAATATTTTCAAATAATACTTTATCCTTGAATTCTCTATTGAACGGAGAGCTGAACTCATCATTATATGCAGAGTATATTAATTTTGAATTAGCAAATAAAGGATCTTCGTTATAAGCTTTTTTTATGTATAAAGGTACAAGACTTGTAAACCATCCGTGGCAATGAATGATATCAGGTGCCCATCTTAATTTTTTCACCGTTTCTAAAACCCCTCTGGCAAAAAAGATTGCTCGCTCATCATTATCTTCAAATTGCTTTCCTTCTTCATCATAAAAAGTAGCTTTTCTATGAAAATAATCTTCATTATCAATAAAATAAACCTGCATTCTGGCAGCCTGAATTGAGGCTACCTTTATAATTAATGGATGATCTGTATCGTTTATAATAAGATTCATACCAGAAAGGCGAATAACTTCATGTAACTGATTGCGTCGTTCATTTATTAATCCGTATCTGGGCATAAATGTTCGTATTTCTCTTCCCTTCTCTTGAATTCCTTGAGGCAAATGACGTCCTATTAAAGACATTTTGCTTTCCGGTAAGTATGGTGTAATTTCTTGCGAGATAAATAAAACCTTCGTATTTTCCATCTGGAAATTCAAATTAATTTAAACCATCGCAAAATTAGTAAAAATTTATTAATCATCAACAAATTACTAACTCCTTAAACTTAACAAGTACATATATTGTTAATAATTGAAATATTATTTTTTACTTTGTGCCGCAACATTTTATTCGATTTATAAGAACGAATATGAAAATTCTAAAAAGTGCAGAGATATTAACTGAGGAGGTCGTTAATTTAAAATCTCAGGGTAAGTCTATTGGATTTGTTCCTACTATGGGAGCTTTACATAAAGGGCATTTGTCGTTAATTGATTACGCAAGTCGTGATAATGATATTGTTGTTGTAAGCATATTTGTTAATCCCACACAGTTCAACGATAAAGGTGATTATGACAGATACCCGAGAATATTGGAAAAAGATATTGAAAAGTTAAAAAAAGTTAAATGTGACTTTGTTTTCTCACCGGAAGAAAATGAAATGTATCCTGAAGAAGATAATCGGGAATTCGATTTTGGGAAGCTTGACAAAGTTATGGAAGGTGAGCATCGCCCGGGACATTTCAGAGGGGTAGCTTTAATCGTAAGTAAGCTTTTCGAAATTGTAAAACCGCATAAAGCTTATTTTGGCGAGAAAGATTTTCAGCAGGTTGCAGTTATTAAACACATAACAAAACAGTTGGGTTTCAATATTGAAATAGTCTCTTGCCCGATTATCAGGGAAAACGATGGGCTTGCAATGAGTTCAAGAAATATGTTATTATCAAAATATCAAAGGGCAAATGTTTCTTTAATTTCAAAAACTCTTTTTGAAGCAAGAGAAATGCCAAAAAAAATGACTGTTTCAGAAACAAAGGATTGGGTGATTCGTACGATCAACGAAAATCCTTATATGGATGTTGAATATTTTGAAATAGTTGATGGATCTAACCTTGAGCCAATTAATGATTGGGGTCAGGATGAAGAAAAAGTGGGATGCATTGCAGTACATGTTGGCAATATACGCCTCATAGATAATATTAGATTTTATTTTTAAATTTGTGCCAAAATTAGTTAGCTAATTATGAATATCGAAGTTGTAAAGTCAAAAATACATAAAGTAACTGTTACAGAAGCAAATTTGCAATACGTAGGAAGTATTACAATTGATGAGGATTTATTGGAAGCTTCCAATATTATTGAAAATGAAAAAGTTCAGGTTGTTAATATTAACAACGGAGAACGACTCGAAACATACGTGATTAAGGGAGAAAGAGGTTCCGGTGAAATATGCCTGAATGGTCCTGCTGCAAGAAAAGCAACAGTTGGCGATGTTATTATCATAATCTCTTATGCTTCAATGGACTTTGAAGAAGCTAAAAACTTTAAGCCCGTATTAATATTTCCTGATACAGCCAATAATAAATTAGTTTAGATCCTTGAAACGTAAGATACTTAGGGCAGTCAATTTTTTTGTTTTTTTGGCAATTGGTATTCTTCTCTTATACCTTGCATTTAAAGGTGTTGATTTTAATACCTTGGTTGATGATTTAAAAAGCGCCAATTATTTATGGGTTCTTTTATCTTTATTCTTTGCTTTAATAGGATATGTAAGTCGTGCGTATCGATGGAAACTTCTTATTGAACCCCTTAATTATAATCCGCCGGTAAAGAATGTATTTTATGCAGTAATGTTTGGTTACCTGGCGAATTTTGCTTTTCCTAGAATAGGAGAGGTTAGCCGATGTGGATCATTGGCAAAATCAGATAAAATACCTATGGATGCTCTTATTGGAACAGTAATAATCGAGCGTGCAATAGATCTTGTTACCTTATTAATTTTATTATTTGTAATCTTCATTGCAAAGATTGAATCATTCGGATTTTTTATAAAAGAAAACGTTTTTATACCAATCTCTCGGAAATTTATTAAAACAGTAGATTTTCCTGTTTTTTACTGGTTCATTATTATAGCTATCATTGTTACTTTTATTTATTTAGCCTATTATTTTAGAAAAAAATATAAAAGATCAAAAATAATTATTAAAATCCGAAGGATAATCCGTGGAGTGATATCAGGAATTAAGACAGTAACCAAAATGAAGAATCGTACTGCTTTTCTTTTCCATACCTTGTTAATTTGGCTTATGTATTTTTTAATGACCTATGTTGTTGTTTTTGCAATTCCAGCCACTGAATCATTAAAACCCATCGATGGATTATTTTTATTGGTTATTGGAGGGTTGGGAATGGCAGCTCCTGTTCAGGGAGGAATTGGAGCGTTTCACTGGATCGTTTCTCTAGCGCTTTCTTTATATGGAATTTCACGCGAAGAAGGACTGGTTTTCGCAACTATCCAACATGAATCGCAAGCTATTCTTGCAATTTTACTCGGAGCATTTTCTGTTATGATGTTATTTCTGGATTCTCGAAAGAAAAGAAAAAATAATATTTAAATTTACTGATTCATCTTTAAAAATTAGTTTATGGATAAACTGAATGTTATTCAATCCAAGATTGTTGATATAAATAATATTGAACCACTTTTAACTTACTGGAATTTAAAAAGTGAGAAAATTGTATTCACAAATGGGTGCTTTGATATTTTACATCGTGGGCATGTTGAGTATCTGGCCCAGGCAGCAAACCATGGTGATGTTTTAGTTATTGGATTAAACACAGATAGTTCTGTAATGCGATTAAAAGGGGATACCAGACCGGTGCAGGATGAATATGCACGAGCTATGTTAATGGCATCATTACATTTTGTAAACGTTGTAATCTTATTTGATGAAGATACTCCATATGAATTAATTAAAAAGGTTCAACCTGATGTTTTAGTTAAAGGAAGTGATTACAAAGTTGAAGATATTGTTGGTTATGATATCGTAAAGGCAAAAGGGGGTGAAATTGTTACAATCGATTTCATCGAAGGTTATTCAACTAGTTCCATTATAGAGAAATTGAAAATGTGCTAATATGGCAAAGTCAAAAACGGTATACTTTTGTCAGAATTGTGGTGTTGAATCTGCAAAATGGATCGGCCGGTGCCCGTCGTGTGGAGAATGGAATACATACATTGAACAGATTGTTTCTAAGCCAGCAAAGCAAAGTCAGGCAATATATGAATCTGAGAAACAGGTTCCACAAAAAATATCGGAGATAAAAGCTAAGAAAGAAGGAAGAATATCTACAAGAATAAATGAATTAAACCGAATTCTTGGTGGGGGCTTAGTTCCCGGATCAATGATATTAATTGGTGGTGAGCCTGGCATTGGGAAGTCAACACTTTCTTTACAGGTTGCTTTAAAGCTAGATCATTTAAATGTGCTTTATATTTCAGGAGAAGAGAGCCCCCAGCAAATTAAGATGAGAGCCGACAGGTTAAATCTTCAAAATAATAAATGCCTGATATTAAGTGAAACTTTACTTGAAAATATAATAACACAAGCTTTGAATGTTTCTCCTGATTTGATCATTATAGATTCGATCCAGACTTTGTATTCTGAGAAACTCGAATCCTCGGCAGGAACGGTTTCTCAAATAAGAGAAACTGCAACATCATTATTAAAATTTGCAAAGGAGAAAAATGTCCCGGTATTTTTAATTGGTCATATTACTAAAGATGGAAACCTGGCAGGCCCAAAGGTTTTGGAACATATTGTAGATACTGTTTTACAATTTGAGGGTGACCATAATCATATGTACAGAATTTTACGTACAGCTAAAAATCGTTTTGGATCTACCTCTGAGCTCGGTATTTTTGAAATGGGCCATAAAGGACTTGTTGAGGTTCCAAATCCTTCGGAAATTTTAATTACTCAATCTGATGATAATTTAAGCGGAACATCCATAGCTTCAACAATTAATGGAGCAAGGCCATTATTAATTGAAATTCAGGCTCTGGTAAGTTCAGCTGCATATGGAACTCCTCAGAGGTCGTCAACCGGATTTGACAACAGGCGATTAGGAATGTTATTAGCCGTTCTGGAAAAACGTGCAGGCTTTAGACTTGCTTTAAAAGATGTATTTCTGAATATAGCAGGAGGAATAAAAGTTGATGATCCGGCTACAGATTTAGCTGTAATTGCTTCAGTACTTTCATCAAACCTGGATTTACCTATTGAAAAAAGTATATGCTTTGCTGGCGAAGTAGGGTTAACCGGAGAAATTAGACCTGTTTCAAGAATAGAACAAAGGATCAGCGAGGCTGACAAATTAGGATTTAAAAAAATTTACATTTCTAAATTTAATACCAAAGGTTTAGAAGAATCAAAATTTAAAATTGAAATTATCAAAATATCCAGGGTTGAAGAGCTATTTAGGTCTTTATTTAAAAGGAGTTGATTTTTGTGAAATTACTTGATGTAAATAATTTAAACCTATCATTTAAAACAAAGTTCGGTAACAATCAAGTTTTAAAGGATATATCATTTTCCTTAAATAAATCAGAGACTTTAGGAATAGTTGGAGAATCGGGATCCGGAAAATCACTTACGGTATTATCAATTATTAAGTTACTTCCTAAAAATGCTATTATTAATGATGGAAGAGTAATTTATCATAATGAAAATAAGCTTGATATACTTTCCTTAAGCGATAAGGAATTATTAGATATTCGTGGAGAAAAAATCTCTATAGTTTTTCAGGAACCTACGACATCTCTAAATCCCTCGTTAAAATGTGGTAATCAGGTTTTAGAAGTTCTTAAAAATCATTCGGATATATCCATAAAGGAAGCTAAGAATAAAGTTATTAAATTATTTAATGAGGTTAAGCTCCCGAAACCGGAAAGAATCTTTGATAGTTATCCCCATGAAATTTCAGGAGGTCAGAGGCAGCGTGTAATGATTGCAATGGCAATAGCCTTAAAACCTTCTGTTTTGATTGCTGATGAACCTACGACTGCTCTGGATGTTACAGTTCAAAAAACAATTTTGGAGCTGCTAAAAGATATTCAGAAAAAGTATCAAATGAGCATTATTTTCATCTCTCACGATTTAGGTGTTATTTCTCAAATAGCAGATAGGGTTTTGGTAATGTATAGAGGAGAGATCGTTGAACAGGGAGATACTTATAAGGTTTTAAAAAATCCACAACATCAATATACAAAGGGATTGTTGAATTGCCGGCCAGAACTTAATCCAAATAAAAAGAGGTTACCTGTCCTTTCCGATTTTTTAGAGTTGGAAAGTTCAGATAAAAATCAGTGCATAAAAGAGAAAAAGGAACTTCAGAAATACGAAAATGAAATTCTTAAAGTTACTCACCTGAATAAGACATTTTTTTCCAAAAGAAACTTTTTTGGTAAACCCAAACAAAAACACGATGCAGTAAAGGACTTAAGTTTTTCTGTATTTACAGGTGAAACTTTAGGATTAGTAGGAGAATCAGGTTGTGGAAAGACTACTTTAGGAAGAATGATAATGCAGCTAATTGATAAAAGTTCAGGTAAAATCGAATATAAGGGAAAATCATTAAATAAATTATCATCAAAAGACCTAAAGCAGTTTAGAAAAAACGTCCAAATTATTTTTCAGGACCCTTATTCTTCTTTAAATCCAAAACTTACAATTGGCGATGCTTTAACTGAAACTCTTTTTGTACATGGCATATTAAAATCAGGAAAACAAAGAAAAGAACGAGCAATTAAAATGCTTAGAAAAGTTAAATTGGATGAAGAGTGTTTTAATAAATATCCTCATGAGTTTTCCGGAGGACAAAGACAAAGAATTGTTATTGCACGTGCGTTGATGTTAGAACCTGAATTTATAATTTGTGATGAGTCTGTTTCAGCATTAGATGTATCCGTTCAGGCCGAAATTCTAAATTTATTGAATGATTTAAAGTATGAATTTCAGCTTACATATATTTTTATATCACATGATCTATCAGTAGTTAAGTACATGTCAGACAGAATAATGGTGATGAAAAGTGGAGAGTTAATTGAAATAAATAAGGCAGATGAAATTTATTCTTCACCTGCCTCGGTTTATACTAAAAATTTAATAAAATCTGTGCCGGTAATCAACTAGAAAAAGTCATCATCAAAGTTTTCTTGTTCAGTTTGATTTTTTTCTAATTTGTCACAATCAGTTTCGGCATTGAAATTTAATGGTTCTTCGAATTCGTCTTCTTGGCTTATACCTACAATTGTTGAATCATTATAAACTTTCTGCATATATAAAGCAAAAATTGGAAGTGCCATGTTATGACCTCCTCCTTGCCCAATTCCTTTAAAATGAATAGCACGATCTTCACCACCAACCCATACTCCGGACACAAGATTTGGTGTTACTCCTACAAACCAACCATCAGAGTGATTTTGAGTTGTGCCGGTTTTACCTCCAATTTCATTATAAAGGTTGTATTTCCATCTAATTCTTCCTCCTGACCCTTCTATTACGACACTTCTTAATAAATTAGTCATTAAATAGGCAGTTTGTTCACTTATTGCCTCATTTTTTGCTGAAGTAAACTCAGCAAGAACATTTCCATTTTTATCTTCAATCTTAGTTACAAAAATTGGTTCTGAATGAACTCCTTTATTAGAAAATGTTGAATAAGCACTAATCATTTCTTCTAGGGTAATATCAGAGGTTCCTAAAAAGATTGATGGAACAGCAACAATTCTACTATTAACACCCATCTTACGCATTACATCAATTACAGAAACAGGATTAAACTGTTTTATTAGCCAGGCTGAAATCCAGTTTACCGAATTAGCTAATCCCCATTTTAATGTTACCATCTGTCCATCAAGAGATGTAGGACCGGAATTTTTAGGGGTCCATGTTGTATCATTTAATATAAAGGTACTTGGAACATTTGGAACTTTATGACATGGAGAATATCCCTCCTGCATTGCTAAGGTATAAAGGAAAGGCTTTATAGTGGATCCAACCTGTCTTTTTCCTTGTGTAACGTGATCGTATTTAAAGTGTTTAAAATCAGGCCCTCCGACATAAGCCTTTACGTGGCCATTATGAGGATCAACAGAAAGGAAGCCTGCTCTCAAGAAATTCTTATAATAAAGTAACGAATCTAATGGAGTCATTACTGTATCAATTTCTCCTTCCCAGGAAAAAACTCTCATTTCTGCTGGAGTATTAAATACAATTCTTATAGAATCCATTTTAATACCTTTTCTTCGCATACCTCGATACCTTTCGGTTCTTCTTATGGCAAGATCAATAATATCCTGAAGTTCTTCTTCTGCTAGCTCTTCATAATAAGGAGCATTTGGGTTGTTTTCCTGTTCAGCATTAAAATCACCCTGTAATTCCTCCCTTAAATGTTCAACTAATGCTTCTTCGGCATACATTTGCATTCTTGAGTCAAGGGTAGTATATATTTTTAATCCGTCACGATATAAATCATAATCGGAACCATCAGGTTTTTGATTTTTTTTACACCATCCGTATAGTGGATTTGTTTGCCATTCAATAGAATCATTTCTGTAATCTCTCCAGGAAATATAATTTTTTGGATTAGGTTTTGATCTATTCAATGTTAATCGTAGATATTCCCTAAAATAAGTTGCCAAACCCACATTATGATCTTGAACCTTATAATTTAATTCTATGGGAAGTAAGCTTAATGAATCATATTCTTCACCGGTTAAATATCCATATTTATGCATTTGGCTAAAAACTACATTCCTTCTAAATCTTGACCTTTCAGGATTTCGAACGGGACTAAAACGACTGGGGCCTTTTAACATACCAACTAATAATGCTGACTCTTCAATTTTTAAAGAATCCGGAGGTTTATTAAAATATGTTTTAGATGCTGATTTCAATCCATATGTAATTCCACCGAATGGAACTGTATTTAAATACATTCCAATAATTTCATCTTTGGTATAATTCTTTTCAAGTTTAACAGCAGTTACCCATTCTTTGAATTTTGCCAATCCCAAATGCACTTTTCTTCCTATAGATGTACTATAAGTTGTTGTATCCCGGGGGAAAAGATTTTTTGCAAGTTGCTGAGTTATTGTACTACCTCCCCCTGATTCTTTCCTATTCATCAATATGGAATAAACAAAAACTCTTCCTAAGCCTCTTGCATCAATTCCTGAGTGCTTATGAAAACGAACGTCTTCTGTTGCAATTAATGCATCAATTATATTTTGAGGTATTTCTTCATGTTTCGTATAAGAACGGTTATCCCAAAATACAGTACCTAATAATACTCCGTCTGATGAATAAAATTCAGAAGCTAAATTATTTTCGGGGTTTTCTAGTTCTTCAAAAGTTGGCATTTCACCTAGCTTCTCAAAAGAAATCAGAATAAAAAGTAAAATAACCGTAATTATAGGGATTACGGCTAATGCCCAGAACAATCTGATGTAAAACTTTGTTGTAAATCTTAATTTATTCATATGGACTATTTTCGACTGGACGTAAAATTAAATAAATAATATTTAATTGAAAATTTTGATGTTAAAATACTATTTATATTAATTTTGTCTCGTTTTTAGATATTCTTCAAAATCAAATGTTTCATGATTGAAAATTTAGTAATCGTTGAGTCACCTGCAAAAGCAAAGACAATAGAGAAGTTTTTAGGGAAAGATTTTCAGGTTAAATCAAGTTTCGGACATATTAGGGATTTGGCAAAAAAGAATCTTGGAATTGAAATCAAAAAAAATTATGAACCTCAATATATTGTTCCGGATGACAAGAAAGCCGTTGTTAAAGAACTTAAGAAGATAGCAAAGGAGGCAAAGCTTGTTTGGTTAGCTTCCGATGAAGACCGGGAGGGAGAGGCAATAGCGTGGCATTTAATGAAAGTGCTTGATTTAGACCCGCAAAAGGTAAAAAGAATAGTTTTTCATGAGATTACAAAAGAGGCTATTCAAACGGCTATAAAGAATCCCAGAGCAATTGATGAAAATTTAGTTAATGCCCAACAAGCTAGAAGAGTTTTAGATAGATTGGTTGGTTTTGAATTATCACCAGTTTTATGGAAAAAAGTGAAACCTTCCTTATCGGCAGGTAGAGTTCAGTCTGTGGCAGTGAAACTTTTAGTTGAAAGAGAGCGAGAAATACTGAATTTTAAAAGCGAGTCATACTACAAGATATCCGGATTTTTTAAAACAATTAAAAATCAGGAGTTAAAGGCAGAACTGTCAGAAAGAATTAAATCTTCTGATAAAACAAAAGAACTATTAGAAAAGTGTAAAGATGCTACATTTAATATTATAAATGTTGTCAAAAAACCAGGTAAAAAATCCCCTGCAGCACCATTTACAACTTCTACATTGCAGCAGGAAGCAAGTAGAAAATTAGGTTTTTCGGTTGCTCAGACCATGGCTATTGCACAAAAGTTATACGAATCAGGAAAAATTACTTATATGCGAACTGATTCTGTGAATCTTTCCTCAATGGCGATAGGTACAGCTAAAACTGTTATACTTTCTGAATATGGTGAAAAATATTTGAAGACAAGAAATTTCAAAACGAAATCAAAAGGAGCTCAAGAAGCTCACGAAGCCATTCGTCCTACCTTTTTAGACAAACAAACAGTTTCAGGAACAGATCGAGAAAAGAAATTATATGAATTAATTTGGAAACGAACCATTGCTTCTCAAATGAGCGAAGCTCAATTGGAAAGAACTACAATTACAATTGATATTTCAAATGATGAACATAACTTTATTGCAACCGGTGAGGTGCTTAAGTTTGATGGTTTCTTAAAAGTTTATTTCGAATCTACCGATGATGAAAATGAACCTGCTCGCCTGTCTACCGACAAAGCAGGTCCGGCCGGTGATCAGGAAACAAAAGGATTACTACCTGCTGTCAGTAAAGGTGAAAATTTGGACTATAATTCTATTATGGCAGTTGAAAGATTTACTTATTCTCCACCAAGGTATACAGAAGCTAGCTTGGTTAAAAAGCTCGAGGAACTTGGAATTGGTCGCCCTTCAACTTATGCTCCAACTATTTCAACAATTCAAAATAGAGGTTATGTAGTTAAGGAAGATCGTCCCGGTAGAGAAAGACATTATATATCATATGTTCTGGAAAATAATCAGATAAAGGAGTCAAAAAAGAAAGAAATAACTGGAACTGAGAAAAATAAGTTATTTCCAAATGATATAGGAATGGTTGTAAATGATTTCTTAACGGATAATTTTGAAGATATTTTAAACTATAACTTTACAGCTTCTGTTGAAGAGGAATTTGATGATATAGCAAATGGCAAACTTAGTTGGTCAAAAATGATAGATAAGTTTTATAAACCTTTTCATAAAGATGTAGAAGATACACTTGAGAATTCTACCAGAAGCGTTGGGGAAAGAATACTTGGTGAAGATCCGGTAACAGGTAAACCTGTTACTGCAAAAATAGGACCTTACGGACCAATGGTTCAGATTGGGACCAAAGAAGATGAAGAAAAACCTAAATTTGCTTCATTACAGCGAGGTCAACTTTTGGAAACAATTACATTGGAAGAAGCATTAGAATTGTTCAAATTACCCAGAGAATTGGGTTTGTATGAGGAGAAAAAAGTAGTTGTAGCAATTGGTCGGTTTGGCCCATATGTTAGACATGATTCTAAATTTGTTTCGTTAAAGAAAGAGGACAATCCGTATAAGATTGATTTAGAAAGAGCAATTGAGCTAATTGAAGAAAAAAGAGAAAAAGACCGTTCAAAAACAATTAAGATTTTTGAAGAAGATACTGAACTTCAAATACTAAATGGTCGCTGGGGTCCTTATATTTCTTATAAAAAGAAGAATTTTCGTATTCCGAAGGGAACAAATGCGGAAGACTTGTCTTTAAAGCAGTGTATGGAGATAATTGAAGGAAATACAAAATCGGGAAAAACTAAAAAAGGAGCGACTAAAAACACAGCAACAAAAAAGGCAGAAACGAAGAAAACAACAAAAAAAACTACAGCAAAAAAGACTACTACAAAAAAGAAAACTAGTAAATAATGCCAGAAATGAATTTAAACGATTATTTTGATCCAATAGATATGGATATCGAATTGACTGAATCCAATGATGTTAAGGATCAGATATTTTCGTTTGTAAAAATTCATTCAAAAGAACATACTATCAGATCAATTGAAGGTTTTGAGCTTGCTATTTTAGGAGTAGTAAATAAACATTCCGGTAAGGAAGAGGAATCGTTGATTGGATTAAATGAAATCAGAAAATACTTTTATCAGTTAACAGGATTTAGCAAGAATGTAAAAATCTATGATCTGGGAAACTTAAAATCGGGCAATACACCAAATGATCTGGTAATTGGCTTAAGAGATGTGATCGTTGAGCTATTTAGCTTAAATATCATACCTATTATAATAGGGGATTCTGAGGATATACTGTATCCTAATTATATGGCATACCAGAAGTTTGATAAAGAAATCAACTTAGTTTCTATTGATAGCAAAATCAGAATTACTGAAGATAGAAAAAAAAGCTATAAATCGTCCCTTTGGAAGATCATTGTTGAAAATAACGATTCGTTATTTAATTTTTATAATATAGGCTATCAAACCCATTTTGTAAGTTCCAAAATAATAAAGTATTTGGCAGATCAACTTCATTTTGCATATAGATTAGGATACATAAGGAATAATTTAAAAGAAGTCGAACCTGTCTTTAGAGATGCTGATTTAATAGGATTAAATATTTCGTCGATTCGGCAATCAGATGCTTTTGGTCAATCTAATGCATCACCGAATGGCTACTACGGTGAAGAAATTTGCCAGTTAGCTCGATATGCAGGAATGAGTTCCAAACTTTCTTCATTTGGAATATTTGATTATAACCAACAATTTGATATTAATTTACAAACTGCTCATTTGATTGCACAAATTATGTGGTATTTCGTTGATGGATTTTTAAATAAAATAAATGAATATCCTTTAGAAACCGAAGGAGAATATAAAAAATTTATTGTAAATATCAATAATGCTGAGAATGAATTAATATTTTATAAAAGCGAAAAAACAAATCGGTGGTGGGTTGAGGTACCTTCTATTAAAAAAAACTTCACGAAACAATTTTTAATTTCTTGTACTTACGATGATTATTTAGAAGCTGGAAATGGCGATATACCTCAAAAATGGCTTAAAGCATTTCAAAAGTTAAATTAAGGTTAAGAAATTAATCAAAAAAAATTCATAAAAAAAATAATCAGAGGTAACTTTATTATTTTTCATGAGTATAAAAGAAGTATCTTTACATGGTTATCAACAGATAATTGTTGATAAAACTTGTATAGAAATATAATTTTTGTTTATTTTACTTTTGGTAATCTTTAATATAATTGAGGAACACGTAATTTAAAATGAAAAAACAAGGCTTTTTACTTTTTCTATTTTTAATATTTTCATTGCTTATAAAAGCTCAGCAAGATCCTCAATTTACTCAGATTATGTTTAATAAATTATTGGTAAATCCTGGTTATGCAGGCAGTGAAGACAAAATTTGTGCTTATGCTATGCAGCGTTTACAGTGGACAGGATTTGACGGAGCGCCATCTACAACCTTATTTAACGTTGATGGTGCGATTAAACGATTTGGGTTAGGATTATCAATAGAAAATACTGAGGTGGGATTTGAGAATGATTTAAGAGCTAATCTTTCAATAGCGTATAAATTACCTGTTGGGAACGGTAACCTGGGAGTAGGAATAAAATGGGGCATTGCAAATACAGCACTTGATGCTTCATGGGATACGCCTGATATTGATCATGGCCAGGATCCTGCTATTCCACCGGAATCAGGAAATGAAATTTCATTTATGGATTTCGGTTTTGGACTTTATTATAAAACACCAGATTTATATTTAGGCCTATCCTCAACACAGTTATATAAAACTGAATTTGAATTTCAAAAGGAAGATGAAAGCTCTGGACAAAACACAACAGTGTCTACAATTTTAAAAAGGCATTATTATGTTTCTGCCGGGTATAATTTACCCTTTTCTAATCCATTGTGGGCTTTCAAACCTAATGTATTTGTAATGTCAGATATTGCAAATACTCAGTTAGCAGTAAATGGTATGATCGAATACAATAAAAAGATATGGGGTGGCGTTTCTTTAAGAACGGATAATGCAATTTCTGGTATTTTTGGAATGGAATTATTTAACTGGGTAAAGGTTAGTTATTCATACGATTTTATAGTATCAGATATGATCGGATATAACGATGGAACCCACGAAATTATGATGGGATTTTGTGTTGATGTAAAGAAGGATAAAACACCGGAAAAGTATAAGAGTATAAGATTTTTATAAAGAGAATTAATATTAAATTGAAGAATTATTGTTATTTTGCAAAATATAAACATTTGAAATATCATGAAAAAATTACTTATTGTTAGTTTATTATTAGCAATTTCATTCAGCTGTAGTAAATATAATGCCGGAGAGTTGACCGGAGTACAGGGACGAAAGGGGTGGTTTGAATCCACACCGTACGGAATGGTATTTGTCCCAATGGGAAGTTTCAATATGGGTCCAAGCGATCAGGATGTTGCCTGGGCAATGACAGCATATCAAAGAACTGTTTCTGTTGATGCATTTTGGATGGATGCAACAGAAATAACTAATAATGAGTATCGCCAGTTTGTGTTTTGGGTTCGTGATTCAATAATGAGAAGAAAATTAGGTGACCAAATTGAAGACTTTGTAATTGCTGAAGATGAGTTTGGTAATCCAATTGAACCGCCACTTATCAACTGGGAAGTAGAAATTGATATGATGGATGAGGAAATTTCTGAAATCTTGGATGAGTTATATTTGGCTGAACATGAAAGGTTTTACCGCCGTAAAGAAGTTGATACACGTAAACTGATGTATGAGTATTATAGAGTTGATATGAAACAAGCAGCTGTGAAATCGAATCGTTATAATTTTGATACAAAAGAATATACCGGTTCTGCAACTAATGCACAAGGTGAGAGAATGGATGTGGAAGATCGATCGGCTTTCGTACTTAGAGACGTAATCAATGTATATCCTGATACATTATGTTGGATTAGCGATTTTACTTATTCATTTAATGAACCATATACAAACATGTATTTTTGGCATCCTTCTTATGACAATTACCCGGTAGTAGGTGTTACATGGAAACAAGCAAGAGCATTCACCGTATGGAGAACACAGTATTTAAATAATGAACTTGCAATGAGTGGTGAAGGTTTTGTACAAGATTACAGATTACCAAGTGAATCTGAATGGGAATATGCCGCTAGAGGAAATCTTGATTTATCAATGTATCCTTGGGGAGGAATGTATACTAGAAATAAAATCGGATGTTTCTTAGCTAACTTTAAACCATTAAGAGGTAATTATGTAGATGACGGAGGAATGATTCCTGTGTCGGTAGGTAGTTATGCTCCAAACGAATATGGCTTATTCGATATGGCCGGAAATGTTTCTGAATGGACCGCCAATGCATTTGATGAATCTGCTTATAGCTTTATGCATGATATGAACCCTGATTATAAATATGAAGCATTGCCAGATGATCCTCCGTCAATGAAACGTAAAGTAGTAAGAGGTGGATCATGGAAAGATATCGGATATTTCTTGCAAAATGGTACAAGAGCTTATGAATTTCAGGATTCTGCAAAATCATATATTGGCTTCAGATGCGTACGTTCGTATTTAGGAGTTAACTAGCACATTTTTGGAAATTTAAACATTTTGGGTTATGATTAATATTTCGGAATTAGTTCAAAGTTCAGGTTGGAAGAACTTTATGGCCAAATTATATGGATGGGGAGCTGCTTTGGTTATTTTAGGAGCGTTGTTTAAAATTAATCACTGGCCATTGGCAACAACTATGTTGATCATTGGTATGGGAACAGAGGTAGTTATATTCTTCTTTTCTGCATTTGAACCAATGCACGAGGAGGTAGATTGGACCTTAGTTTATCCGGAATTAGCAGGAATAAGTGAAGATGAGGATTTTACCCCTGGATCGAAGAAGTTTGCACCGGCAACAGGTGGTGGCTATGGAAAGTTGGATGAAATGCTTGAACACGCAGATATTAACCCTGAATTATTTGAACAACTGGGGAAAGGACTAAAAAACCTAAATCAAACAACCCAGAATTTAATGAATGTGGCCGATGCTGCACAAGCAACGAATCAATTTGTAGATAATATTCAAGCTGCTTCTGAATCAATCTCTTCTATGACAGAATCTTATGGAGAGTCAGCTGGACAACTTAGCAGCTCTGTGAATGGATTAGTAGATACTTATAAAAAGTCATCGGAAATAATTGATGAATCAAGTAAAAGTGCAGCTGAACAATTTGCTCAAGCCAGTGAAGGGTTTTTGTCAAATTACAAAAGTATTGAAGAAAAAATACAGACAAATATCGAGTTAATTTCTGGTGGAAATCAAAGTTATAATGAAAAACTAGAAGCATTAAATAAAAATATTTCAGCATTAAATTCTGTATATGAATTACAAATGCAAAGTACAAATGAACATTTAAATACTTCAAAAACTTTATTTAGTGAACTGGATGGAATAATGAATAATTTAAAAGGTTCTGTTGAAGAAACAAATGTTTATAGAGAAGAAATTGCGAAGCTAAATAATAATCTGGCAGCATTAAATAATGTTTACGGAAATATGCTTTCTGCAATGAATCTAAATAATAAATAATTTAAATTGAAATTAAATTATGGGTGGCGGTAAAGAAACTCCCCGGCAGAAAATGATTGGTATGATGTATTTGGTGCTAACAGCAATGTTGGCTCTAAACGTTTCTGCTGAAGTTTTAGATGCTTTTGCTGCAGTGGATGAAGGTTTGGTTAAAACAACGGAAATTTATACAGAAAAGAACCAGGGATTGTATACCGAATTCGATCAACAATATGCACAAAATCAACAAAAAGTTGGTCCATGGAAAAGTAAAGCAGATGAAGTTAAAAGAAAGTCAGATGAATTAATTCAATACATTCAGGATATTAAAATTGAGATATTAACTAAAAATGGTCAGGGAGATCCTGAGGATGGAGTTATTACAGAAGATGGAGAGATTCATGGTGAGCATATAAAAAGTAAGGATAAACATGATATTCCTACCAATGTATTAATTGGTGAAAATGATGGTAAAGCTTTCGAGTTAAAGGAGAAAATAAAGGAATATCGGGAGTTTATGTTGAGCCTTGTTGAAGAAGATAATCATACTTTAATCCATTCATTGGAGACGAACTTGGATACTAGTGATCCACCAAAGACAGAAGATGGAGAAAAGAAAAGTTGGGAGGTTAAACATTTTTACCATTTACCCTTGGCAGCAGTATTTCCTCTATTAACAAAAATACAACTGGACGTTAGGAATTCAGAAGCTGAGATAGTTCAATTTCTGTTTAACCAAATATCCGCCGGTTCAATACCATTTAACAAACTTGAAGCAACAGTTATCCCAAACACAAGCTATGTATTACAAGGAAATCCATATAAGGCAGATGTGTTTATTGCTGCATTTGACACAACGGCAGCGCCAATTGTTTTTGTCGGAAGATATGATTCTACGTTAAATGAGGAGACAGGATTATATGATTATGAAATGATTGGTCAATATGATTCGCTTGAGATTGTTAATGGAAGAGGTAAATTTTCCAGGTTGAGTTCAACACTAGGAGAACAAACTTGGGGTGGAATAATTAAACTAAGAGATCCTGACGGTAATTTCATAACAAAAACCTTTAAAAGGTCATTCCAGGTAGCAAAACCAAACTTGGTTGTTTCGCCAACAAAGATGAATGTATTTTATGTTGGAGTAGAAAATCCGGTAAGCATATCAATTGCAGGTATTCCTGGAGATAAAATTTCTCCTTCTATTACAAATGGAGTAATTCGAAAACAAAGGGATGGAGAATTTATTGTTTTACCTAAACGGCCTGGAAATAGTTTAATAACTGTAACTGCTGATATTGAAGGTACCCGTAAAAATATGGGTGTGGCGCAGTTTAGAGTAAAGGGATTACCTGATCCGGTAGTTCAGGTTGCAGGGAAAAAGGGAGGAAAAATTCAAAGAAACGTATTGGCTGCTCAAACTGGGGTATTTGCAGTGATGGAGAATTTTGATTTCGATTTAGAATTTAAAATTACAGAATTTACAGTATCGACCACGGATAGAGGAGGATATACTATTGATGCAAGTACAAAGGGAAATGTTTTTACAAAACAACAATTGGATTTAATTAAGAATTTAAGAAGATCACAAAGATTAAATATCGAAGATGTTAAAGCTGTGGGTCCAGACGGTAGTGTAAGAAGTTTGGCTCCTATTGTATTTGAAATAATTTAAAATTTAAAAATATAGCTATGAAAAAGTTTTTTGTTGTCTTACTGTTACTAGGTATTGTTGGTACATTTTTCAATAAACAACAAACTATTGCACAAAATGTTAATGATGGAGTATATCTCAAAGAAAACATACCTGGAAAAAGACCGGTACCATATCCTCCGTTGCGTGAGGCAGATATATTGTGGACAAAAAAGATTTGGCAAATCATTGATTGTAGAGAAAAAATGAATCATCCTTTTTATTATCCAATAGTTGATATGGACGACAGAAAGAGTTTAGTTAGTTTATTAATTTACGGGATTAATAATGAGGGCTTAACAGTATTTCATGATGATGAATTTAAACAGTTGGCTACAAGAGATGAAGTTTATCAAATGTTTGATGCGCTTCCCGACACACAGTTTGTTCCTGATCCTAATACGGGAGAGTTAGTTGAAACTGTAATTGAAGGTGAAGTAAAGTATGATGAGGTGTATCAATACGAAATTAAAGAACAATGGTACTTTGATAAGCAACATTCAACAATGAATGTACGAGTTCTTGGAGTTTGCCCAATACGAAGGTATATGGATATTGAAACAGGACAAATAAGAAAAAGAAGAACCTTTTGGGTTTATTTTCCAGAAGCAAGGCCATTATTAGCTGGACAAGAAGTATTCAATAGAAGAAATGATGCACAACGTATTAGTTTCGATGATGTATTTTTTCAAAGGAGATTTAATAGCTATATTGTAAGGGAAACAAACGTTTATGATAATAGAGAGGTACAAGCATATATGCAAGGTTTAAATGTGCTGCATGAAGCAGAGAAAATCAAGCAGGAATTGTTTGAAATGGAACATGATTTATGGGAATATTAGAATAGAATAACATATATGATATAAAAAAGAGCCGTTTATGGCTCTTTTTTCATAAGAATTTATCACCAAATTTTAGCTTTACATCATTAACATATTGTTTAATTTCTTGTTCATCCTCCTTTTTACAAATAAGTAAAATATCATCAGATTCAACAACAATATAATCTTTTAAACCTTGTAACACAACTAACTTATCCTTAGGCATATTTACTATACAATTTTTTATATCATAAGCAAATACCTTTTCACCTAAAATAGAATTTTTATTTTCATCTTTCGATATATTTTCATGTAATGAACCCCATGTGCCAAGATCTGCCCATCCAAAATCACTGCAGTATACATAAACATTTTCCGCTTTTTCCATCACACCATAATCGATGGAAATATTTTTACACTCAAAATAGGTTTGATTAATATATTCAATTTCTTTTGGAGTATTATAAACCTCAAATCCATCCTTAAATAAGGAATTTATTTCAGGTAGGTGAGTTTCAAAAGCTTTATTAATAGATTTTAATGACCATAAAAAGATACCTGCATTCCAAAAAAACTCACCACTATCAAAGAAAACTTTTGCTAATTTTTTATCAGGTTTTTCGGTAAAAGTTTTTACTTTATGAATGTTTTTATTGGTTTTTTCATAATTTGTTCCGTTCACTTGTATATATCCATATCCTGTTTCAGGTCTGCTCGGTTTAATACCTAATGTTAATAAAGCGTCTTTTTCAGCTACAAATTCTAAACCTTCATTTATAACTTTTAAGAATTCCTCCTCTTTAAGTATTAAATGATCTGAGGGTGCAGTTACAATATTAGCATTGGGATTTTTAGTTAATATTTTATAGTTAGCATAAGCGATACATGGTGCTGTATTCTTTCTTGCAGGTTCAAGAAGTATTTGTTCGGTACTTAATTCAGGTAACTGTTCAAGTATTGTGTTGTTGTAAATTTTACTAGTAACGATATAAATATTTTCAACAGGGCATATTCGTTTAAACCGATCAAATGTCATTTGTAATAAAGTACGTCCGGTTCCTAATATATCAAGAAATTGTTTTGGTTTATCCATTCTGCTCAAAGGCCAGAATCTACTTCCAACACCACCAGCCATTATGACACAATAGTTGTTTTTCATCTTTTTTGATTTTAATTAAAAGCAATGTATAAATTTACGAAATGAAAGAGGAATAAAAAGAATTAAGATTAAAAAAATTAATCAATAGTTATGCATAAAATTCGGATTTATTATTTAGTATATTTGTAGATTGAAAAGGTTAATCTATGGGACTTTTTTATCATATTGGAAGATATTTTATACTACTTTTTAGAGTTTTTGCAAAACCTGAGAAATTCAGTATATACTATCGGGAAACTTTAAAGGAAGTTCAAAAGCTGGGAATTAATTCCATGGGAATTGTTGTTATTATTTCAGTATTTATGGGAGCTGTAATAACAATTCAAACAGCCTATAATACTGAAAATCCCTTATTACCAACTTATTTAATAGGGTTGGGGACAAGAGACTCTATGATTTTAGAATTTTCATCAACCATTGTTGCGTTGATTTTAGCTGGAAAAATTGGCTCAAATATAGCATCGGAAATTGGAACAATGAGAGTAACCGAACAGATAGATGCTTTGGAGATAATGGGAGTAAATTCGGCAAGTTATTTAATTTTACCTAAAATTCTAGCTTCTGTTTTTTTTGCACCTTTTTTAAGTATCCTAAGCATGTTTGTAGGAATTACAGGAGGTTGGTTAGCGGGTATTTCTGTTGGAGTTGTAACAACCGAAAATTATGTTTATGGGATTCAATACGCTTTCATACCTTTTTATATTACATATTCTTTAATAAAGATTATAGTTTTTGCATTTCTTATAACAACAATTTCTGCATATCATGGTTATTATGCAACAGGTGGCTCCTTAGAAGTTGGAAGGTCAAGCACCAAGGCAGTAGTGCATAGTAGTATATTTATACTTTTATTTAATTTAATATTAACTCAATTACTTTTATCGTGATAGAAGTAAAAAACTTATCTAAATCATTTAGTGCTGCGAAAGTACTAAAAAATGTAAATGTGCTTTTTGAGAAAGGCAAGACAAATTTGATAATAGGACAAAGCGGATCGGGAAAAACAGTTTTATTAAAATCGATAGTAGGATTACACGATGTTGATGAAGGACAAGTTATTTATGAAAACGTTGTGTTTAACAAACTAAATTTCAAAGAAAAAAAAGAAATGAGAAAGCAGATCGGAATGCTTTTTCAAGGAGGAGCATTATTCGATTCAGCAACTGTTGAAGAAAATGTTATGTATCCATTGGATATGTTTACGGATATGACAAAGTCGGAAAAGAGGGATCGTGCTAACGAATGCTTAAAAAGGGTAAATATTGTTAATGCAAATAATTTGTATCCTGCTGAAATAAGTGGTGGAATGAAAAAGAGAGTGGCTATAGCCAGAGCTATTGCTTTGAACCCAAAATACTTGTTTTGTGATGAGCCTAATTCTGGTTTAGATCCTCAAACTGCAATTGTAATTGACGATTTGATTAAAGAGATAACAGTGGAATATAATATGACAACCATTGTTAATACGCATGATATGAATTCTGTTATGGAAATTGGAGATAAAGTAGTTTTTATTTATAAAGGTGAAAAATGGTGGGAAGGAAGTAAGGATGACATTTTTGAAACGAACAATGAGGAATTGAATAAGTTTATATTTGCTTCCAGTTTATCTCAAGAAATAAGAAAATTAAAGGGAAACATATAGTTTATTTAACCAAGATCATAAACCTTTTCTAAACGTTTAATATCTATAATTTCAATACTTTTTCCTTCTATTTGAATTAATTTGTCTTTTCTGAATTCTGATAATACTCTAATTACATTTTCTGTGCTCATATCAATTAGTTCCGCTATTTCTTTTCGGCTTATAGGTAAATTAAACTTTTCAGAATCATAAATATGCTTTGAGAAAAGTAATAAAATATAGGCTATTCTTCCTCTCAATTGTCTGGTGTTAATATCGATACGTGTTTTGATCACAGAATCTGAAACCGAACTAATTCTTTCAAAAAAATCCAACGCAAAAATTCCATTACTTTTTATCAGGTTTTTAATAATTTTCAAATCCACAAAGCAAACTACTGAGTCTTCAATAGCCGAAATGGAATAAACATGATTTGTATTTGAAAATATACTTAATAATCCGATAAAATCTTTTGGTTTGGCTATGCTAATAATATGCTCCCTTTTACTAATTTCCGTTTTAAATAACTTTACTAAACCATTTTGAAGATACATAAATGATTTAATCTCATCCCCTTCAGAACAAATTATATCCCCTTTACGATAAAACTTTTCGGTTTTCTTGCAATTAATAAGTTTTAACTCCTCTTCACTTAGATTTTTAAATGCCCAGGATTTATAGATGCATGTTTTACAGTTACTTATAGTATTTGACGAATCCATATTTAACCACACTTTTTAATGATATTTATCATTTATGATATATATCATAATATATAAAGATATAAATATGTTTATATCTGTTATTTTTGTAACAATATTTTAAAACTAGATAAAAATAATATAAAAAAACGCTAAAATGAAAAAGATACTGATTTTAGGTGCTGGTACAGGAGGAACCATCATGGCTAATAAACTTAGAAAAGCTCTTGATCGTGAAGAGTGGGATATTACAATTGTAGATAAACATAAAACACATTACTATCAACCTGGATTTTTGTTTATACCTTTTGGGATATACAATAAACAAGATGTAATCAAACCAAAGGCTAATTTCATTCCTTCAGGAGTAAATATGATATATAGTGATATTGATAAGATTATTCATGAAGAAAATAAAGTATTGTTGGAAGGAGGAAAGGTTTTAAATTATGATTTTCTTATTGTAGCAACAGGAACAAGAATTGATCCGGAAGAGACTCCAGGATTAAAAGGAGAATTATGGCGTAAAGAAATATTTGATTTTTATACTGTTGAAGGAGCCGTTGCATTGCAAGAATTTTTTGAAACATGGCAAGGTGGAAGATTAGTAATGAATATTGCCGAATTACCATTTAAATGCCCGGTTGCTCCTCTTGAATTTGTCTTCCTGGCTGATGAATATTTTACAAAAGTTGGAATAAGAGATAAGGTTGATATTACTTATGTAACTCCTCTTCCCGGGGCTTTTACAAAACCTATTGCTACTAAAATGTTAGGTGAATTGTTGAAAGAGAAAAATATTAAGGTGATTCCGGAGTTTTATTTGGAAAGTGTTGATAATAAAGAGAAGAAAATTAAATCTTACGATGGTCAGGAAATACCATTTGATGTTTTAACAATTGTTCCTGTTAATAAAGGTGATGACATGGTTGAAAGAAGCGGTATGGGTGATGACCTTAATTTTATACCTACTGACAAATACACCTTAAAGTCTGAAAAGTATGAGAATATTTTTGTGTTAGGGGACGCTTCAAATATCCCAACATCTAAAGCAGGTTCTGTGGTACACTTCGCAGCTGAGGTTCTTTTTGACAACCTCCTGTGTGCAATTAAAGGTAGAGAACTTAGGGCGACATTTGATGGACATGCTAACTGTTATATCGAAACAGGATTTGGCAAAGGTTCATTAATCGATTTTAATTACGAAACAGAACCTCTCCCGGGAACTTATCCTCTTCCAGGTGTTGGGCCATTCGGTTTATTACAAAACACTAAAATGAACCATTATGGAAAAGTAATTTTCCGTTGGATTTACTGGCATATGTTATTAAAAGGGAAAGAGCTTCCTATCGAGAACCATATGTCGATGGCTGGTAAGAAGAAATCTTAATTCAAAATTAGAAAGTGATGGAAGTTAAATCAGATAATGTTCAGGTACAAATTAATGAAATAAATCAGAAGCTTGATTTGTTGCTCAGTTATATGAACGAGCAAAGGTTAAAAAGCGAAACGATTGAAGATTTGGTATCTGATGTTTCAATAATAAGTAAGGATGCTTTTTCAAGTGTGGTAAATGAGCTTGATAATCAGGGCATAGAACTTAATGTTAATGATATTAAGTTGCTAATATATAAGTTGGTGAGAAATGTAAACAATTTCTCTCAGGTAATGGATATGTTCGAAAGTATTACTGATTTATTAAAAGATGCAGGGCCAATTATAAATGAAGTTGGTATTGACTTTACAAATAAATTACACGAGTTCGAACAAAAAGGGTATTTTAAGTTTTTTAAAGAGTTAACCAGAATTATGGATAACATAATTTCAAGTTACCCACCTGAAGATGTAAGAGCATTAGCGGATAATATTGTTACTATTTTAGATACAGTTAAAAATCTAACTCAACCTGATATGTTACAAGCAATTAATAATGCGGTTAACATATTTAAAAATCTTGATACTAAAAACATTAAAGAATATTCATTATGGAAGGCCTTCCGAGAAATGAATACTCCGGAAATGAAACAAGGATTAGGATTTATAATGACATTTTTAAAGAATTTATCAAAGGAATCAATTTCAAACAATTAATAATTAACTAATAAAATAATAATTATGGCACAAAAAACAATAGCAGGTGTAAACCTTGAAGTAACTGACGAAGGGTTCTTAGTGGACTCATCACAATGGACAGAGGAAATTGCGAAAGAATTGGCAAAAGAAGAGGGTATTGAACTTACAGATAAGCATTTCGCAGTTTTAAACTTTATTCGTGAAAATGCCGATGCAGGATTAACAATTAGAAAAGTGGGTAAATCAGGAATAGTTGATATTAAAGGATTTTATGAATTATTTCCAGGAGGACCATTAAAATTATCATCTAAAATTGCTGGTATTGCTAAACCAACCAGTTGCGTTTAATTAATAAATAATAATACTATGGCTGAAAAAAAAGATACACAAGTAAAAAAAGTAGCTATCATTTGTGCAAAAGGTACAGTTGAGGATGTATATGCTGCTTTGGTAATGGCAAATGGAGCCGTTATGGAAGGTATGGAAGCTAAGTTATTTTTTACATTTTTTGGTTTGGATGCTATTACCAAGAAAAGAATGAATAAACTACATACTGCAACGGTTGGAAATCCCGCAATGAGAATGCCGGGAGGATTACCTTTTCCTACATTATTAGGTATGTTACCAGGCGTTGAGGCGGGTGTTTCATCAATGATGAAAAAGCAAATGGATGCACTTGATGTACCACCGGTTGATGAATTTCTGGATATGATAACTGCCGGCGGCGGAGAAATCTATGCTTGTAAATTAGCAGTTGATATGTTTAAATTAGAAAAGAAAGATTTAAGCGACCATGTTATTGATATTATCACAGTTGGAGATTTTTATTCAATGGCAGGAGGCGAAGGATCACAAATTATTTTTACATAGTAATAAAAAAGATTGAGTACTAAATAGGTTCGCATGGTTGTGAACCTATTTTTTTATGCCTGAGTTTTCCAATTCCTTAATAAAGGTGTTTTTATCTTCGAGTTCAGAATTTATTAAATTTTGATACCAAAAATCAACTTTTTCCTGGTTACCTAACTCATAATTAACTATGATCAGATAATAATAAGAAAGCCCATAAATATGAGAATCCAGTGTTATTTTATTTGATACCACTTCTTCAAAATAAG
Source organism: Bacteroidales bacterium (assembly GCA_028282785.1). Lineage (GTDB taxonomy): Bacteria > Bacteroidota > Bacteroidia > Bacteroidales > UBA12077 > UBA12077. The sequence continues at coordinate 174,599 of JANQHE010000024.1, forward strand.
GAATTGCTTCTTGATTTTGTTTTTTCTTATAAAGATCAAATCCTTTCTCAAAAGCTCGTATTTTTTTATTGTGTTCATTGTCTAAGATAATTCCATTGAATGAAAAACAAGCGTTACTGCAACTTTCTATTAAATCCAAAAACTTAATTTCTTTAGAAATAGGAGGAAAATAAAGTACAAATTCTAAAACCTGTCCTGAATATGAAAACTCAAACTGATCCGGACAAGTAGGAATATTCTCCGATTTTAATAAATTATAAATTTCTACACCTTTTGAATTCTTAATATAAATATTTTCATCGGCACAAAACCATCCTCCCTGGTTTAGTTTGTTAGTTACTTTTAAAAAGATTATTGTTCCTGTCTCAGTAATATTAATTTTTGTGATCTCTAATTCCGGATGACTCTGTTTGCCTGCAATAGGATTGAAAAATACTTGTGCACTAGTATTGATGGAAAAAAGAAATACAACTATTAAAAGAGTTAAAATGCTTTTCATCGGATGAGAATTAAAATGCCCTTCAATTTACTCGAAGGGCACATAATAAACAAATTATTTTATATTATTCGGACTTTTTACCCCATAAACTGAAGTCAAGGCTAAATGCTATGAATAAATTATCTTTATCATATCCTTCAACAACTTCAAATGTTGGATTTCCCAATTGGTCTTCTGCCATATATACTTTTCTCATGTCATTATATACCGTATAACCAAAACCAACATTAGCGTCAATATTTGGAGTAACAGCGTATTTACCTCCTAAACCAATAGAATTTGAGTGGTTACTGTAGCTTAAACCAGATTGGTATTCTTCAGAAACACCCGTTTGAGTAAATAAATAACCAAGACTTAATGCTAACTTATCTGTTGCCTGGTATTCAAAACCTAAAGCTATTTCATTTAAATTGTTATTAATAATCTCGTCATTATCTACATGTACACCATCTATTTTTTTACCATAATCAGCATTTTTATCAAAATAAGTATGATATCCTGCTGCAATTTTGAATTTTTCATTTAACTTATATTCTACCCCTATAGAAAACATTGCAGGCATATCAGCTCTGTTTTTTTCAGCATCCGGGAACATTCCAACTTCCTGTAAACTCCCATTTAATCTCGTGTAGAAATCCTGAGTAGTATTATTTTCTAATTCGATTTCAGTTTTAAACTCATACTTAATACCAATATTTAAATTTTCCATTGGAGTGATATGAGCACCTATAATCGGTGCAAACCCTGAACCAGTCTGTTCAACATCTGCTTCCTGGTCACGCAACAATGCAGCATTAGCATCTAATACAACTGCGGCTGTACCTAAAGCTGTTACGGCTTGCGAATTAGTCATGCCATCCTGATATAATCCTAATCCGGCAAGTGTTGCTATTCCTGTAGGATCAGCAAAAACATCATCTCCTGAAACAGCTCCTAAGGATATGTAATTTGCTAATGTAGTAGCAGATCCTTCAACCTGGTCACTTATCGACTCCACGAAAGTTCTTGCAGGCATATCAGTACCTCCAACATCCAGGGTTAGTGATCGTAAGTATCCTGAATAAGTATTCTTAGCTGTAACATAGCGACCTCCTAAATAAACAGAGATCATATCATTGATTTTATATGATGCACCAAGCTGATAGCCCCAATATACTGATGTACCTTCAAAATATGCATCTAACCCATATCCTTGTACCCCTGCAGATGAATATGCATATGCAAGGTCAGCTATAGGCGTTTCAAACATTGGTAGCCCATCATCAAAAGTCGCTCCACCACCACCACCAATTGGGTTCCATGCAAAAGAAATTACAAATTTACCAGTTTTATAAGCAGCATATACTCCAGGGAAAACAGGAACACTAACGGCTCCTTCGAAATCTTTAGGAGTTCTATCTAATAGCATATAGTTAGATGAAACTGTTCTGTTTTGATAAATGTACTGGTAGTTAAGTGATAAATAAAATCCATCGTCTAATTTGGTTAAACCTGCAGGATTATAAAAAACCGCGTCAAGTTCCATTGAGGCGTCCCTTGCAAACATACGTATATAGGAGGCGCTTTGGTTTTGGTTAGTTACTATACCTCCTGAGTAAGAGAAAAAAGGTAGGCTTAGTAAACCTACTAACAGTAATGTTATTCTTTTCATAGTGAGTTGTTTTTGATTAACAGGAATTAAAGATAAATTTTCTGTAAAAAAAAAAGAAAAAATTTCGACCAAAGTTTAAACAGCTTTGGACCAAAATAACTATTAATCAGTTAATATATTAACATATAGCTATTTATAGATATAAATAAATCGAATGAATAAATAAAAAATTCGACCAATAAAATTTAGTGGTCGAATTTATGTGTAATCATTGATTAACTTAAAAGTTTTAGAACACAGATTTAAGTAATGGTGTATCTTTCTTTTTTGTTTTTTGCTTGCATCCTATAGCTACATTTAAACCAAATCGGAAATTAACGGAAGTTGTTTTATGTCCCCACAGTGCTGCAGAAGCATTATCCGTTATGATATATAGCTGAAGTGGGGCTCCTCCCAATACTAACCCTAATCCAATATTGTTATAAGCTCCGTTCATTATTGAATAACTTAAACTTGCAGAAATTCCATTTACGGGTTTAACATTTGCTGAAAAAGTAAATGCCTGATTCAAATTATTATTAAAGAAATATGATCTGGAGAGAAAACCAACATCAAACTTCTTGGATACAGCGTAATTAGCGCCAACATATATCTTTGTCCCAAGCGTAGTTTTATATGATTCTGCAGTATTTGAAATAGTAAAACTATTTTCAAGTGAATCCAGCATGTCATCAAAAGGTTCAGAGTCCGAATCTGATTCTCCCACCTCATCACTTAAATCTACTCCTTTAAATGCATAATTCCCTTTCAGTTCAAGCTTGGTAACATCTTCAACATCCCACTTAATGTACCCCAAATCTATTACACTTAAAGAAAGGGATAATCTGTCCATTGGTTTTATGTGTACACCAAAGTCAATACCTAAGCCTAGATTTTTATGTGCAAACGCAAGGTCTAGTATGGAATCAGTTTCAGAGTCTTCAATATATCCCGGAACTTCAAATCCATCAAAATCTCCATCGCTATTTGTTGTTGCAATAAGCGGTGAAGAGGTATATACAACTGCATCTGCTTCTAGATAAAGGGAGTCACTGGAAGAATACATATTTAGCTTATTATCTTTATATGTCGAAGAGATATTTGCATGTCCAAATAAAACTTTAGCTCGAATACCGACCGATATCATATCATTAATTTTCTTGGAAACACCCAGACCATATTCACGATAAAAGCTTGCATTAACTCCTAAATAACTTAAATCGGCATTCGTATTTATAAAAGGTTCATTTCCATTTAAAGCTAATTCCAATAAATCCTTCGGGTAATTTATGGTAGCATTAAACTTTTCTGATAAATTAAATGAAAAATACCAGGTATTTAACCTAAATCCAAACGAAAGTAAGTCAGTTCTAAAGTCCTCATAGAAAAAATTGTTTTCTTTAATGTTTGAAAGAAAATCGCTTTTGTTATATTCTGCATCAGGATGTAAAAAAGTTATTAATGAATCATTTGTTGGATGTTGCATGATCACATCTGTTAATGCCAAACGATTATTTCCGGCTTCAATTTGTAAGGAAGAAATCACAGGTAATCCGACAAATACATTACACTTTGGTTGCATGGCAGGATTCATAAATGTAGACTGTGGAACCCTATTCATAAAATATAAGGTTTGGCTATCTTGTGCGTAAATATGTCCTGAAAACAGAATACTAATTAATATGAAAACGAATATTAGGTTTTTAAGGTTCATGGTTCGGTTTTTAAAAGTCGTTAGAATTAGCTTTAATATCCACTCCTACACTCATTTCAAAGTCAACAGTATAATCAGTATAGAATTTAACTGAAACTAAATCGTCATTTGAATCTGAAGGTGTTTTTAATCCGGCCCTGATTATTCCATATCTAACTGTATTTAAATCGGTTATTTCATCGCCTGTAAATTCAACCAAGGTAGTTTTAGATCCAGGGCTAATTACATCACCGGTTGTTTCATTAATAATTGCAGAACCAATAACCGGTTGTGAATTTTCTGAAAACATTGAGTCAACATGATTGTAATTTTCATCAACAAAGTATACCTGGAAATCAATATCTAAAGGCATACCATTTGTAACTTCAAGCTTAAAATTTACTCTCTCAATAACATCTGCATCTTCATCAATGTCTGCTAAATCCATATCAATAGTATCTTCTAACGCAAAACTATCGGCCTGAAACCAAAGTGGTAAAATAAATTCAAAATCTACATCTATTTGGCTATCGTCTGTAACAAAATTATATGAACCAGACTCACCATCGGGATTTGATATTGCTGATAAACCATACTCCAATCTTGATGGAAGAAAAGCAAGAAAATCAGAAACATTTGAATTTTGACCGTTTATTGATATTGTGGTATCCTTAAAAATATCGTTGTTAATATAGTCTGTTAAGGTAGGATATGCATAACCAAATGTGTCGATTGATGAATCAAATGTCATTTGTACTGAATCTGTATCACCTTTAAAACCTGTAAACCTGGAAATACTTACTGCAGCTGGCACACCATAAGAATTTGTTAGGTTGAAATTTATTTGAGGATTTTCAAATCGAATATACCCGTCCAATGTATTTTCGAAAAAGCCAAGATCGAGATCTCCACTTTGCATCAGTAGTTCATAATCTCCAATATAACCAAAGATTGCATCAAAATCCATATTGTCGATTGTTGCATTAACTTCAATTTCTTCTCCTGCATTTATTCCTGCACCTGAGTTAATAAGTTCAACCCTAAAACCCATTTCCAGGAACATGGAATCGGATCCTACAGAATCATTTAAATATATTGTATAACCTGCCAGGCTGGAAGAATTATTTGTTGAAAAGCCTCCGCTGGGATCATCTATTACAATTGTATCAGTATATGGAATATTGTTTCTTTTTAGGTTATTACTGAACAGTATGATATTCCCGGTATGTTGAAATTGTGAAGATAAATTCAGATTTAATGTACCATCATCTAATATCATACTGTCTAATTTTTCACCCCGGGCGAATGAAAATGGAAATTTCTCAGATTCCTGTAAAACTAAAGTATCTCCAGGGTTCCATCCGGGAAAACCAGGTAAGATTGTAAAATCAGATTCAATGAAATATTGTATGAAATCAGTTGAAGGTATTTCTAGTAAATCATCCGCAATAAAAGAAAAGAGAGAGTCTTCATAGGTAATCATTAGTAAGCCATCCGGATCACTGGTTATGTAACTACTACTATCAAACTCACTAATTATATCTTCCAGGTTTAGAGATCCATAAGCAATTGGAGTTAAAAAACCTCCTTCGATTTCTATTTCATCATCAAGCTTATCAAAATTATATTCCTCTCGCATACACTGGTAAAATAAAAATATAATTACTAGTGGAATTAGAGTTTTTAATATTCCGGAGAGCTTTGATTTGTTCATAATCATGAAATTTTATAATTACCTAATTTACGGAATAATTGTATAAAAAGTTATACTGATTGCCAACTATTAAGTTAAATTGATTACTGGAGTTTTCTAAATAACCAATTGTAAAGGGTGTATTTCCTTTTAAAGGGAATCCGTCATATATACTTCCATCGCCATTAAATAAATAAATCTCGTTTGTTAACCTTGAAACTATACCCAATTTGCGATCATCATATGAAAAGTAGTAATAAACCGGAGAAGAATCAATGTTTTCATCGAATTTATAATCAAATATTTCCGAGCCATTTTGCTTATAAACTTCTAATTTTCGATTGTCGAGGAAAATATAATCTTTAAAATCATCTGCATTAATGTCTTTGTAATCGAAATAATGGTTAGGGCTATAATTTTGAATTTGTTTAGATTCAACTGTTCCATCAAAATAAATCATTCGGATCAAACCGGATGTATCTGTTGTAACAAATCTTGATTTCTTATCGTTATCTCCCACTTCTGCTATAAACACGTTGTTTTTTGATATAGAAAACTGAGACTTTAAGCGAATTCTTTCTTCTCCCCTTCGATTTAAAATATAAACTCTTGATTTATCTGCAAAAACCAGGTAATCATTGGTTTTAATTCTAAAATGTTGAACAGGTTTTGTAACGAAGTTATCTGTTTGTCCAAACTGCCATCCGTTAACCAGATTTCCTTCAATGTTATACAAATAGACATTTTTGTTTTTACAAGGAATGAAGATACGATAGTCCAAAGTTTTGTCATAATCAAACATTGACATTCCTGCAGTTGCTTCCGAACGAAGTTTAACAGGATAACGTTCAACATAATTTCCATTTCGATCAAGCAAATGAATTTTACTTTTGGTACTAAATAGTAACTGAAATTTCCCATTCTTATAATAATCAACCTGGTAAATTTCACTGTTTATTTTTTCGTCAAGTTGCAATTTCCAAAGAATTCTTCCAACTTTATTTATAAGATAGATTTTGTTATTTAAATCCTGCACAAAAATTTCATTTTCTTTCGTGTAGTGATTTGTAAATAATACAGGTTTGAAATTAATTGAAGTATCCAGATGGCTCTCCCAAACGGTAACTGCTTCCTCTTTAATTTCAGGAATATATTGTAAATACAAGTTGTTATAAATCATATCGTTGTTTTGCTGAAACTGAACAGCAAAAGCCTGAAATTTCTTAAAAGTTTCGATGTTTTCCTTAAACCCTTTCTTAAGGCTTGGATTTAAAAAATCTGAAATATAAATTGGAGACCGAAACATATTTGTATAAAAATAGAAATTTGATTTGGTAGATAAATAATTGGTAAACATCTCGAATTTCATATCATTTTCTAATGTTTTATTCAGAATATTGGAATGAATAAATTTTGATATGGAGTTTTTTGAATTTCCAATGACCATAAAATTCCCGATAAAAGTGGCGTAAGGATTCTTAAATTCCGGGAAAATATTGCCAAAGAAGGTTTTGACTACTGAGCTAAAGGGTAATTTGTAAGAAGTATAAGTTGTTTCTTTATCAATTCTTATTGTAGTGGTCAGTTGTGATTTATTTATATTATTTGCGCTGGCAATTTTCGAAAGAAGAGAGTTCAGGTTTTCTTCTGTAATACTTTTTCCTTTTGTACGGATTACAATGAATGTATTTTCCCGGAAATCATTATTTGGTTCATCAATAACAACTATTCCTAATTCCTCATCCAGGTTATCTATAAAGAATTTTTCGAGATCAATGGCATATTTATTCTTGAATTGATCAACTTGTAACTGATATTTGTTTTTAGTACCACGTTGTCCAAGATAATTTTTATAGTCTAGTAAATACTGATTAACATTACTTATACCTAAAGATAAAAACAAGGCGGTATTTGAAGGGAGAATATTATTCATTTCATGATCAATCGGTTCTTGTTTCATGAAAATATTCAGATAATTGTTTAATGAATCACTACTAAAAGTAAATCCATTTAAAAGGATTGCATCATCTTTTAAATTAATATCAAGTTCAGCCCAGTTTCCGAAGTTAGAGAATTTAGAAATTAAATCTTTTTGTTTATTGTTTAATGTAAATGAAGTTATTTCATTAAGCTTAGTAAGGTTTAGGTATATGTTTGCATCAACATTCTTACCTGCGGTTTTCCTTACATTGTTAAAACCCTGATCATCAAAAATTGATTCTTCTGCATCCGACTGTCTTATTGAGTTTTCAACTAATATCGATGAGTTACTATATATAATTACTCCATTAATAAATGCAAAATTTAATTCTTTATTATCAATTTTTAAATGATATATTTCTTTACCATTGTAATCTCTTTTAATAACTTCTTTTTTAGAACTGATAAGGTTTGAGAGCGTTTCAAGAATAAATTTCTTATCACGTGTATGATGAAGCTTTACAAAAATTAAAAAGCCTAAATCTTCTTTACCTAACTTATGTGCAGATAAAATTACCTGGTTATCTCTTGTTAATTCCTTTATAATTTGATTTTCATTTGAAAGCTTAGTTATAAAATTTAAACTTCCATCAAATTCTTTTATACTAGGGAATTGAACCAGTTCTTCCCAGATTTTGTTTTCATTTCTGATTTTATCAATTTTATTTATAAAATCATTGCTTTCAATGATGAATGCTACATCATTCGGAATCAGTTTATAAACATTAAATTCCGGAAGTTGTTGTTTTTTAATATACCGGTAACCAATAAAAAATGAGACGATAACAAGTGTGATTGAAATTAAAATAATGATCTTTTTAAGCATATGAATAAAAGCTGTTTAAGGTTTTACCAAAAATATTAAATTATAACTGATATGTAAAATTTTAAACCAAGATTGTCAAAGCTAATCAAATAGTAGATTTACGCATTAAAAAAGTATTAATTTTAATCTTTATGAAAAAAACGTTTTTAGCGCTTTTAAGTTTATTTTATACTGCTTTTTCATTCTGTCAAACACTTCAATTTAAAGATGTTGAAACTAAAGAAGTGGTTGCTAATGTGGCAGTATTTAATATGGATGGAACAAAGTACGCTATTTCAGATATAAATGGAGAAGTTAATATAACTGATTTTCTTTCTGATGAGCTGATTATAATTCAGCATGCATCTTATAAAGAAATACGATTTAAAAAATCCGGACTAAAAGAACTGGAAGTTTATTTAGAAAAGAAGGTTTTTGAAATAGAAGAATTTGTTATTTCAGCTTACCGTTGGGAACAAAACAAGAATGAAATTCCAAATAAAATTACAAGAATTACCCAGGAAGAGATACAATTTGCAAGTCCTCAAACAACAGCAGACTTGCTGGCTAAGTCCAATGAAGTATTTGTGCAAAAAAGTCAATTGGGAGGTGGCAGCCCTATGATTCGCGGATTTGCCACAAATACAATCCTATTAGTTGTTGATGGCGTTAGAATGAACAATGCCATTTTCCGCGAAGGAAATGTTCAAAATATAATTTCTTTGGATGCCAATGCAATTGAAAGTAGTGAAGTGATTTTTGGTCCGGGTTCTGTTACTTATGGTAGTGATGCTTTAGGTGGTGTAATGGACTTTCATACCTTAAGGCCTAAACTTTCTACGAGTGAAAAAATTGAAGTTTCCGGTAATGCATTAATGCGATATTCGTCAGCAAATGTTGAAAAAACCGGACATATTGATCTTAATATTGGATCTTCAAAATGGGCATCAATGACCAGCCTTAGTTTTAGTGATTATAATGATCTGAAAATGGGAGACTATAATAATGAAGAATATCAAAGATTGGAGTATGTCACACAAATAAATGGAGTAGATTCTGTTGTAAATAACAATGACCCTAATATTCAGGTTGAGTCGGGTTTTAATCAACTAAATATTTTGCAAAAGCTACGTTTTAGGCCAAACAAAGATCTTGATTTGGTTTATGCTTTTCATTATTCAAAACTTTCGGATGTACCTCGATATGATCGATTAATAAGATATAAAAATGGCACGTTAGAATTTGGGGATTGGTATTATGGCCCTCAGAAATGGATGATGCATAGCTTAAATTTGAATTATTCAAAATCGAAAAAACTATTTGACAATTTTAGGCTAACGGTAGCTTACCAGGACTACCAGGAAAGTCGCCACGATAGGAAATATAGAAGTGAAGAATTAATCGAAGCGTATGAAAAAGTAAAGGCTTATTCTTTAAATCTGGATTTTGACAAAAACCTTAAAAGGGATAATCGGGTATTTTATGGAATTGAGACTGTTTATAATTCGGTAAATTCAACAGCACATATAAAAAACATTCATACCGGTGAAAAAGTTAAAACCCAAAGTCGTTATCCTGATGGAGATAACCATTATTCAACGCTTGCAGCTTATCTAAGTTATAAAGAAAATTTAAGTGAAAAGTTTACTACAATTGCAGGTATTCGTGCAAATTATGTAAGTGTTAATTCTACTGTGGAGGATACCGGCTTTTTTGATTTTCCTTTTAATGAAATATCAATTAATAATGGTGCGGTTAACGGTTCGTTAGGTTTGGTTTATAAACCAAAGAAGGACTGGCAATTAAATTTAAACCTTTCATCAGGATTTCATGCTCCCAATGTTGATGATGTAGCAAAGATATTCGATCCTGAACCTGGAAGTATCATAGTACCTAACAAAAATTTAAAGCCTGAATATGCATATAATGTTGACCTTGGAATACAGAAAAAATTCTGGGAAAAAGTAAGCTTCGATATAACCGGGTATTATACATTTTTAACAAACGCTTTTGTACGAAGGGATTTTACCTTTAACGGTCAGGATTCCATTTATTATAAAGGAGAATCAAGTAAAGTACTCGCAATCGTAAATGCTGATAGGGCATATATATACGGATTTAGTTCATCTTTAAACATTGAGTTTACTGAAAGCATTGAACTGAATTCGATCATAAATTATACGCATGGTGAAGATCAGGATGGAGTTGCCTTAAGACATGCTGCACCAATGTTTGGAAGCACAAGTATTAAATATTCAAATGAGAAGATAACTGCTTCATTATTTGCGAATTATAATGGAGAAATTAAATATGAGGATTTGGCACCCAGTGAACAGGGAAAACCGTATATGTATGCAACCGACGCTAACGGAAATCCTTATTCTCCTGCATGGTGGACCTTAAATTTAATGACGACCTATTATTATAAAGATTGGGCAGTTGTTCATGTTGGCTTAGAGAATATTTTAGACAATCGGTATAGGCCGTATTCTTCCGGTATTGCTGCACCGGGAAGGAATTTGATTTTAAGCATTAACCTGAAATTTTAAAAATTCAGCTTAATTGTAACATTTTGGTTCGAAGATTGTAATGAAATATATTAACTTGGCATTTTGTATCGGATAGTTAACCAAAGTGTAAAAGATGAAATATGTAACAATTACTGTATTAGCTTTACTGGCTTTTAACACCACACTTTTCGCACAGGAAAATACATCAAAATTAATTGATGAGGATAAAAAGAAATTCGAAGAAAATGTTTTTAATGAGGAGTTTGATGAAAAAGAGGATGTTGATTCTGTTGAACTGGAAAGAAAATTATTTGATAAAATTCCTGATAAACTTCCCGATTGGGTTTTTACACCACATATTATTTCTGACAAAGTACAAATCGTTGGATTTTCCGATCCAAACATGGGAAAGGAATTAGCGTTAAAACAAGCTATCTTAAGAGCAAAGGCAATGTTTGCCATATTAAATCTATCAAATATCAGCAATATTACCGATGATTACACAAACCTGAAGGAATCCGGTAAGCACTCTTTATATTCTACTAAGTTTCAGGATTTCTCACTTTCAAAAACTAAATTAGCGTATAATAACTCTTCGGTTTCTGTAACAGATACATTTTATACAAAATATAATGAGGCGATTGTTTTAGTAGAAATTGATTATCAAAAAAAAGATTCCTTAAATATTGATACAATAACCGTAAAAGGTGAACATTTACAAGTATATATCGAGAGGAATTTTCAAAAAGAGCGCGTTGAATTCTTCAATTTGTCAACTGAAGATAACCTGGACAAAGACAGTGTGGATTTATCATCAAATTATAATTATAAAATTGTAAATCGGAGTTACGATATAAATTCAGTTTATAAAGATTCTGTTATTTTATTTGAAGAACGGACTTATAATTATAGAACCGATTTAGAGTTTGTAAAAGATAGCACATCAAATGAATTGAATGAATTTGGATTAAACAAAGGATTATGGAATGCTTACATTACCGGGTACCTAAGTAATGTTACCGTACTATCCAAACAACTGGCCAGCCAGATAAAAAACTCAAATGATTTTTATACGATTAAAAGCGAAGGACTTATTCGAACCGTTGCAAGAAATAATGTTTCATTTGGCTTTAATGATTTTAAGATGTACGAAAATCAATTTTATATTGATTTAAATGGGAGAATAATTTATTAGCACATTTTAATTTTACAGACTCGATTTTATAATCAATCCTTTTTATTTATTTTTGATTCTAACCCTTGGAGATTTTCTAACCAGGTTAAGTTTTCCGTTATGATGAATTATGAATTAATAGAGGTTACCAATAAGAAAACCATTAAAAAGTTTTTACAACTTCCGGCTAAATTATATAAAAATGAAAAGAACTGGATTCGTCCATTAGATCAGGATATTGAATCTGTTTTTGATCCAAAAAAGAATAAATTGTTTAGAAATGGTGAGGCTATACGTTGGATTTTATCTGATGATACAAAAAATGTTGTTGGGCGTATAGCTGCTTTTTACGATAAAAAAACGGCATCAAAGAATGATCAGCCTACAGGCGGTGTAGGGTTTTTCGAATGTATTAATAATCAAAGTGCCGCTAACATTTTATTTGATAAATCAAAAGAGTGGCTTTACAAAAGAGGAATGGAAGCCATGGATGGGCCGGTTAATTTTGGAGACCGTGATCGTTGGTGGGGCTGCCTGGTAGATGGATTTGATCATCCGCCAAACTATTGTATGCCTTACAATTTTCCTTATTACAAAGAGTTATTTCAAAATTATGGGTTTCAAAATTATTTCAATCAGTTTACATATTATAGAAAAGTAGAATTCAAAGGTTTAAGTGAAGCTATACAAGAGAAAGCAGAACGATTAAATAAAAATCCAACGTACGAATTTAAATATTTGGAAAAGAAAAAACTTGAAAAATATACCGAAGATTTTAGAACAGTCTTTAATAAAGCTTGGTCACGTTTCCCGGGTGTTGCTGAAATGTCAAAAGTTCATGCAAAGGGATTGATGAAAAGTTTGAAACCTATTTTGGATGAACGGATCATGTGGTTCGCATATTACGAAAATGATCCAATTGCTTTCTTCTTACTTGTTCCTGAAATAAATCAAATTGTAAAACATCTTAATGGCAAGATGAATTTAATTGGTAAGCTGAAGTTCCTTTTTTATAAAATGACCGGAGCATGTAATACAGCATTAGGTTTAATATTTGGTGTTGTTCCTGATTTTCAGGCTAAAGGAATTGAAGGCGGAATTGTAATGGCTTTTGCCAATGAAGCATTAAAGAATGATTTTCCATACAAACATTTACAATTTAACTGGATCGGAGATTTTAATCCTACGATGTTAAAGGTACTTGATCAGGTTGGCGGTTATGTCTTAAAAACACATGTAACCTATCGGTATTTGTTCGATAGAAATAAACCTTTCGAAAGAGCCAAAAAAGTTAATATCTAATATTTATCCGGCACAAACGTCTGATCGGTAAAAGGAGGCCGGACATAACCTTTGTCATCCTGTCGTGGCGGAAGTTCAATAGGTTTGGGAGTTAAATCTTCGTATGGAATAATACTTAAAATGTGATTAATACAATTTAATCTGGCACGTTTTTTATTATCCGCATTTACAACATACCATGGTGCTTGCTTAATGTCTGTATATTTAAACATTTCATCCTTGGCTATGGAATATTCTATCCATTTTTCTCGAGAAGCTAAATCAATCGGACTTAACTTCCAACGCTTGGTTCTGTCATCAATACGTGATTGGAACCTGCGTTCCTGTTCATCATCAGAAACAGAGAACCAATATTTAATCAGAATAATACCTGACCTTACCAGCATCCGTTCAAATTCCGGACAGGTTCTGAAAAATTCCTGGTATTGTTTCTCGGTACAAAATCCCATTACTCTTTCAACACCTGCTCTGTTATACCAGCTTCTGTCGAATAATACCATTTCACCGGCCGCTGGTAAATGTGGAACATATCGTTGAAAATACCATTGTGTTTTTTCTCTTTCGGTAGGAGTTCCTAAAGCCACAACGCGACAAACCCGGGGATTTAATCTTTGTGTAATCCGTTTGATCACACCTCCTTTTCCAGCTGCATCACGGCCTTCAAATATGATAACAACTTTTAATCCCTTTGCTTTTATCCATTCCTGTAATTTTACCAACTCAGTTTGCAATCTTGCTAATTCGTTTTCGTAAAATTCAGAACTTAATTTTTTGGGACCCTTATTTTCAGATTCAATTACTTTTTCGACTTTTTTAGCAGATGATTTACTCATAATTTTTAATTTTAAAACTGTTTTAATTCTTTATTGTAGAACTAATTTGTATATAGATAATTAGAGTAATATATAAAAATACGGGTTTTCTTAATTAACTTCAAGTTAATGGAGATATTAAATTAATCATTGGTTTTTTTAATAGCTTTGTCGGGTAACTTTATTTTATACACATGCAATCTATTCGTGAAATATATAAAATTGGATATGGCCCTTCAAGTAGCCATACCATAGGACCTGTTAGGGCATCTAAGATTTTTAAAGAAAAAAATCCGGATGTAGATCAGTTTAGGGTAACTTTATATGGAAGTCTTGCAGCAACGGGAAAAGGACATGATACAGATACTGCAATAATTAAGACGTTTTCGCCAAAAAAGGTAGAAATTGTTTGGAAAGCAGGTGAAAATCTTCCATTACATCCAAACGGGATGATACTTGAATCCTTTAAAGATAATGAAGTAATTAATAATTGGATCGTTTACAGTATTGGTGGTGGAGATTTGCGAGATGAAAATGGCATCCTGAATGATGAAAAAGTTTATACTCATACAACACTTTCCGAAATTCTGGACTGGTGCAGTAACCAGGGAAAGACTTTTTGGGGATATGTTGAGGATCATGAGGGAGAAGAAATTTGGGATTTTCTAAAGGACGTTTGGAAAATTATGAAGCGTTCCATAAAGAATGGGTTGGACAATGAAGGAGTGTTGCCGGGAGATATTAAGCTTGCCAGAAAAGCAAGTTCTTATTATATGAAGGCAAAAAACTCTAAGGGAGCTGTTAAAAATCAAGGTTTGTTGTTTTCTTATGCTTTAGCTGTTAGTGAGGAAAATGCAGAGGGCGGAGAAATTGTTACTTCACCAACTTGTGGTTCATCAGGAGTTTTACCGGCTATTTTATACTATTTAAAAAGCGAAGAGAAAATTACGGAAAAAAAGATTTTAAGGGCACTGGCAACCGCCGGATTAATTGCAAATGTTGTAAAGCGAAATGCTTCAATATCGGGCGCAGAAGTTGGATGTCAGGGTGAGATCGGAACTGCTTGTGCGATGGCTGCAGGTGCTGCAGCACAAGTAATGGGAGGATCCTTGAGACAAATTGAATATTCGGCAGAAATGGGATTCGAGCACAATTTAGGTTTGACCTGTGATCCGATTGGTGGTTATGTTCAAATTCCATGCATCGAACGAAATGCAATAGCTGCAGGTAAAGCTCTTGAATGTACTGTTTATGCACTATTTTCTGATGGAAGCCATAAAATTTCGTTTGATAAAGCAGTTGAAACAATGGCCGAAACCGGGCGGGATATTCAGAGTGCCTACCGTGAAACTGGAATTGGAGGTTTAGCTAAAGGGTGGAAACCATTCCATTCTTAATTCAATTTTCTTATTTTTATAAGCGTAATCAACCTAAATAACAATAAAATGATTTCAGAAACCGTATTATTTGCATTTGGATTAACCTTATTTGCAGGATTATCTACAGGAATAGGAAGTGTACTGGCATTTTTTACAAAAACTACAAACACCAAATTTCTATCGTTGGCTCTCGGATTTTCGGCAGGGGTTATGATTTATGTCTCGATGATCGAAATTTTTTTTAAAGCCAAAGATGCTTTGGTAGCGGAAATGGGAGAAAAAACGGGTTCCTGGATAACCGTTGCTTCTTTTTTTGGAGGGATTTTATTCATTGCTTTAATTGATAAATTAATACCTTCGGCTGAAAATCCTCATGAAATTCATAGGGTTGAAGAAATGGATGAGGCTGAAAAGAAAATTCATAAGAATAAAAAGCTGATGAAAATGGGAATGTTCACGGCATTGGCGATCGCTATTCATAACTTTCCCGAAGGGTTGGCAACTTTTACGGCAGCATTGACGGACCCAAGTTTAGGTATTGCTATTGCCGTAGCTATTGCCATTCATAATATCCCTGAAGGTATTGCTGTTTCTGTTCCAATATATTATGCTACAGGTAATAAGAAGAAAGCTTTCTGGAACTCTTTTTTATCAGGATTGGCCGAGCCTGTTGGGGCATTAATAGGATATTTAATTTTAATGCCATTTATGACCGATACTGTTTTCGGGATTCTTTTTGCCGGAGTAGCAGGAATTATGGTTTTTATTTCAATAGATGAACTATTACCTGCAGCCCGCGAATATGGCGAACATCATTTATCGATTTATGGTTTAGTTTTAGGCATGCTTGTAATGGCAATAAGTTTACTGATGTTTATTTGAGAAAAGCATATATGAATAAAAGTGGCTGTCCAAAAAGTCTAGTTTTACATCTATATCTGAAAATCAGAATTTGCCCCTTCCCTAAACTACTCTTTATACACAAATATGAATAGAACATTATGAATAAAAAATACATATAAAATATTTTAAATCAACACATTAAGCTTGTTTTTGCTGTAAGGTT
>JANQHE010000051.1 GCA_028282785.1 Bacteroidales bacterium
CCCAATTCATTTTACTATATAGCTATTATTCAAGAACTCACACCGTGACTTGCGAAATCAAGACAGGTATAAGGGAAGATGGAATTTTAGTTAATAGAAATAACCCAGGCGGTAGTCTAAGCCGAACGGGCAAAATGAATAAATCATACTAAATTTGAACTGCTTAAAGCTTGCCTGCCGATAGGCAAGGCCTATGCCTTTACATAGCAACGCGTGTTATAAGTTGGCTTTTTCTTTAATTACCAAAAAGAGTTAGTTTCTTTCTTGTATAATGTTTATCAAATTCTTTAATAATTTCAGTGCTATAAAACTTCTTTGTAGCACCTTTCTTCCGCTTAATGTCCAAGAATCTTTCACCACAAAATGCTTTATCCTTTTCAAGCTCTCTTTTAATGTCCCAAAACTTCGTATCCATTTTAAAGTCGGAATATCGTTCCTTTAGCTTGGGAATTAAATCTTCTGTGAAAGATAATTGATATTTGTTAGCGAACAGTTGTTCTGCATCAACTTTTACACTTATATCAGCTTTATTATCAAATTTCACATTAAAAGCATCAATTGACTTTGATTTCACAAATTTTGTTTCAAGTAGAAGACTTATATTATGAGGTTGAGTTTCATCAGACGGAGACAATTCTTCTTTTAAATTTATATATTTCAATAAATTTTGAACCTGAGTTTCAGCTTTGTTAACAGAAAAACTGTCCATTTCAAAAGTATGGTAAAAAGAAAGTGGCATTAAGTAGAAGTTATACTTCGAAAGGTCAAATTCAAACCATTCATTAGCGATTGTAACAAAACTTCTTAGAGTTGCAGTTCCAACTTCCAAAACTTTTTTCTTTAAGTTTGGACACTCGTTATAGAAGTGAACAGAATTGTCTCTTAGCTCAACTAGTACTTCAATATTATCTTTTAGTCTTTTATCAATATTAGTATCAGGTAGCTTACTAACTTTCTCTAAAGCGTTAAAAATATCAATTGTTTTATAATTTCCACATCTATTTTTTGAATAGATAGGATACTTTCTTGGTTGACCTTTCAAGGTAAATTGCTTATTTTTGTCAACTACGTGTAACTGACTCAAGTTATTCTTACTTTCTTTTAGAATTTTAGCTTTAAAGATTAATTCCCAAGCATTTGTAATAAGAATTACAAAGGTTTCTTCTCGGTATTTAAAATCAGGTTTGTTGTAAATTTCAATAGCGGATAAAGCGCAGTGAACTGCTTTCTCTAATATGAACTTATATTTACTCTTCTTGGACATTTAAAGGTAATTTCTCATATTCTGAATTTGAATTAAATATAATAAATTTATTTCATATCGCTAGAGAAAGCCTTACGCATATTGGTTTATGGTATGGTGTCGTGCGGGAGTTCGAAGCTATTTCTTTTCAATCTGCACCAAACTTTTTACAAGCTACAAACCTTCGAAAATCCCTATTACCTGCATACACTATACCATGTGTTACCAGCTGGGCGTTCTTATCCGATCAATTCTTTTACTTTGTCTTCAAGTACTTTTTTATCAGGTAAATGCAATTGATATTTAGATACAAAAATATTATTAGATATTCCACCAATTGCATATTCGACTAAAATATCATTTTTATCAGCCCCTAAAACAATTCCAATTGGTGGATTATCATCCTCAGTACTTTCTTCTGACTTAAAATAATTCAGATACATGTTCATTTGTCCGATATCCTGATGTTTTACATGTTTAGTTTTTAGGTCTATCAATACAAAACATTTTAAGATTCGGTGATAAAAAACCAAATCAACATAAAAATGGTCATTTGCCAGGGTGATTCTATATTGTCGTCCAACAAATGAAAATCCTTTACCTAATTCAAGTAAGAAAGTTTGAAGATTGTCAATAATCTTTTGTTCAAGTTTGTTCTCAGTCATTCGTTGCTCCTCAGGAATTTGTAAAAACTCCAATACATAAGGATCTTTTACAATATCTTTTGCCTCATTAATTATCAATCCTTGTTGTGAAAGTTTTAGAACATTCTTCTTGTCTTTACTTAATGCTATTCGTTCAAAAAGAGATGAATTTATCTGCCTTTTAAGTTCACGAACACTCCAGTTTTCATTTTCAGCTTGCTTTTCATAAAATTTTCTAGTATTATCATCTGAAATTCCCAATAGCTCTGCATAGTGAGTCCAAGTCAATTTTCCAGTCACTGACTGGAATTTTTGATATTTAAGATAAAACTGCCTCATAAGGTAAACATTGCTTTTACTAAATCCCTTTCCGAATCTGCTTTTTAAGTCTTTGGATAGATTAGTAAGAAGTGAACTCCCGTATTCTGCTTTTTCATTTCCATGTTGCTCGTATTCTACAATATATTTTCCAACCTCCCAGTTAGCTTTTAGTAATTCATTATTAACTGCTCTTACTGCTCTCATTCTTGCTCCTTCGATTGTATTTCCAATCGTATCAACAAGCTTTAGATAAATATCTAATTGATTTGGTTTATCCGTCATAATTTTTATTAATGAATCATCTAAAATACAAAAATCATTATGAATTTCGCACTATGTTAATTCAGAGCTCGCCTTGCTCATATAACGGCCACGTATATGGAACGTTTGGCATTTCGGAGAGCAATCCTGTCAAACCGCTACAATTATTATTAAGTGTAACAGCCTTAATATTAGCACTATCCGCCAAATGTTTTATATACTTTGTTACCGACTGGTTTTTATCCATTTTTCATTTTATCAATCCGAATCTTTTGATTATCAATCGTAAACTCGAAATATTTGTCATTATTCTCAAGCAATTTTACGTCACCGTAATGCAATTGTCTGTGATGATTTGCACAAACAGTCAGTAAATTCAAAGTTCCAAGAGAACCTTGCTCCAACTCTGATACAGGAATTATATGATGAGTCTCAACATAAAATTCTCCGTTTCGTTTTTTGAATCCATGAGGGTTAAGTCCTAAAGCTTTACAAATCTGACATTCGTAGTTATTTGCTTTTTTAACTGCTTTTGAAATATCTCCTCGCTCAATTCTTCGACTTACAATTTCTTTTACTCTTGGTGTTGCATTAAAATACTTTGCTTCAAGCTTTTGTAAATCTACAAAGTCGTTTAGTTCTGCTGTTGTTGCTTCGCTTACAATTTCAATATTACTATCTGCTATTTCAATTATTTTATCAAATGTATCTTTCTCAATTGACCACGAAGAAGCTTGACGACCATTTATCAATGGTTTTTCATTTTGAAAGTCCGTTAGATTTTTCAAATCGCTTAAAAGTATCGGATTATCCAAAAGTTTCTTAACATATCGAATTTTAACTCTTAAACGTTCCTCTCCATATTTTGGGTTTATCCAAAATTGTCCGTCAGAATCAGGCATTGGTTGTGCTGAACCCATGATTTCAACAATTCCGTATATTCCAGCCTTTAATCTGTCTTTTCCTGCTAACTCGTCTTTTGTTCTTGAATCATTACCTACTCGAATAACAGCTAATTGCCCTTTTTGAAAATATTCACTTTGCCAATCAGTTATTCTCCACGTAGAGTTTATTTCGTCAGTTTCAAGAAATTCGTCAATCTGCCAATATTTTGGATTACAAAAGAAAATCCAATAACCAGTACTATTAAATGACGAATCGCCAGAAATTTTAGTCTCTTTATATTCGGGAAAAGGCAAGGATGGCGAAATATTTTCCCTTAAATAATTGAGCATTTCAAACGAAATGTCTTTTTGACTGTCTGTTCTTAATTGCACATATTTTTTTGATGCTTTTACAATTGTACCAAAATGGAGATGTTTAATCTTTTCCCATTTTTCTTTTGAAATGTCCCGATAAAAATAATTTCGTGTTTTTATAGCCGTATATTCTGCCCAATCTCCAGAATCCCAATCAGATTCTAACATTTCATTAATCTCGGTAGTATTGTCTTTTAATAGTTCCTTATCTAAAGCAATCCAAATTGAATCTTTGTGAATCGTTGTAGTTATTAAATTTCCAATCTTTAACCGTATTCCGTCTCCTTTTACACTCAATCCCCATTTCTCAGAACCAAACGAATCCGCATAACTGATAATTTCGCAAAGAATCTCAAGGTAGTTTCCTTGTCGGTTTTTATCAGGTAGTAAATCAGATATTATTTTTTCAATTTCACTCATGTTTCATTGCTTGCAGTTCGTTTCTTAAACTTGGCAGTAACGGTCCCGCGTTAAGCTGAGTGCGGGTTTCGCCGTGTTTCAGTGTCACCCGACACTGAAAACCTAAAAGTAACAAAACCTTGTCAAACCACCAAACACCCCGCATGCTTTGTGCATGGCGTGTTAGCGTGTCGTAAAATTTTTGTAATAATTAACTATCCACACGGTTTCACTAAAATGTCAACTTTTCAAATAACTGGTCACAGGTTTGCAAAACAATAATAAATATGAAATAATTAGTAAAGCTATCCCTAAAATACCATTCGATTGTGTCAATTCTTTACTTGAAAAAGTTATAAATATTAAACCAACCAGTCCTAGCAATGTAATAACAGCAAGTATCTCTCTAACAAATTTCCATTTTAATAACAATCCGATGGCAAATACAATTCCTAAACTTCCATAAACTTTCGCATTACCTGTCCCCAATACAACTTTTTCATAGTGAGTTAATAATGAAACTGTAATTATTAAAATTGAAGTTAACAGTGTCCAATAAAATGCTTTTTGTTGGTAAAATTTCTCTTTCATATTTATTCTATTTTCATTATAAACTACTAAGTCTCAATACAAAAATTTTATGCAGGCTAACGGTCCTGGCGTATGAACGCGTGCGGGATTTCTGCCCTGTTTCAATGTCCCCCGTAACCGAAAGTTAAAGATAATTAAAATTGTCAGAAAACCACGAAAACCCGCATGCTTTATGACCCAATGTTACCACACGTTATAATTCTAATTCAACCCACTTTTGGTATCTTTTTTCTTTAAACTCCAATTCTGGAAGCAATGTTCTATACATTGAATACTTTTCATTCGAATACAATTTGTCTCTAACTTGGACTAACCTTGATAGTATAGTTTCAGTCGAAGAAATCAAATTTCTCCCAAAATAAAAGCTTCTTCTTTCAAAAGATGATGCACTTTCATATTCAAATTTATCATAATCAGGTACGTTGAATAAAGAGATTTGTTGAGATAAAATATCGAATAGTAGTTGTACTTCAATACAATTAGGATCGTCATACAGCTTTATTTGATAATAGATTTGTTCTGGTAATGCATAAGACCAATTCAATTCTCCATATTCTTCAACTGGGTACAATCTTGTCCAATAATACATTTGATTATAATACATATTGTGAATTATTATCTTCTCCAGAAATAAATATTCCAATGTAACTCTTTCCTTTGTATTAAATGCTTCTTTTGTCTTATTAATTAGATAATATGTAGATTTGGCTTCACGCTTTTTTAATGCTTTTATAGCTTCACTACTAAATTCAACTCCATAAGATTTAGCAATTTCTGATTGACTTTCTACAAAGCTTCTTTCAATAGAATACTTTCTGTAATAAATTGAGTTAGCAATTTCTTTGTCAACAGTTAAGAATCTATCAAAAAGCAATGATGAAATAACAATAATAACTGCAGAAATGAGAACCCAGTATCTTGTTCTAAATACAAAAACTGTAGAATTCCAAAAATTAAAGAATAAGTAAATTGGAATTAATAAAAACATATAACCAAAATTATCCATTAGAGCTAAGCTACTTTCTTCACTTTCCATAGGATAAAGAACCAACCACAAAATTGTACTAAATCGATTTATTATTGCTAAAGGTAAAAATATGTACATAATTGCCACAAAAGAAGCATACCTAATAATGTGCCTTTTCTTTCGATATTTTATCTGACTATTCCAAAAGAAGATTGTTAGTCCAAATGCTATAGTTGTTGATAAGAATGAAAAAAATAAGTCAAACTTATTGAAATTTTCCACACTTCTCATGAATAAATCTCCATCATATGACCACGATGTCAGTCTCAGAGTTTCTCTTAAAACATTGCTTCCAAGACAAATAATATTAGATGCTAAAAACCACAAAAGTATTCCATACCAGAAGTTTCTTTTTCCAATAGTATCAATTGTCAACGTAGGTTTTAAGTATCCCTTTTTTAGCATTTTTTAGAATTATTATGTTGTGGTAACGGTACCGCGTTAAGTTTCGTGCGGGTTTACTCGCGTTGCTCGTGAGTAAGTTCCGCCTTGTTTCATTGTCCACCGTTGAACAACTTTACTAAGATAAAACTTAGTCAGCAAGCTACCAAACCCCCGCATGTAGTTTGACCCAATGTTATGGTTTGTATGCAAATTATTACTCCTTAAACATCCAATGATTAGAATATTTTTGTTTCAATTCAGTAAACATTTTCTCTCTTTTGATAGCATCAGTTTCCAAATCAGCTAAATAATATTTGGCTGGAATAAAATCTGGAGCATTTTCATTTATATACTTAAAATACTCTAAAGCTTTTTCTCTTTCTCCAAGCTGAAGCAAAGATTCACCAAGGTATAACATTATCGTTATGTGATTCTCATTAAAGCGTTCAGTATACAAATACTTAAATTTTTCTATTGCATCCAAATTAAGTTCTAAACTGTATCCAACTGTGTATATGTACAATAAATAAAAAATGTCTCGATTTGGAATTTCTGTATTTGGAGCAAATTGATAAAAACCGTTAATGAAGTTTTTCATATGTTCATTCTCTGGAACTGGTCCTTGATTAGATTGAAAAGTATAATAAAGCTCGTCAAGAAAAGGTTTTATATTATTAATTGAATCTTTGTTTGCATATTTATAAATTATCCAGTAAGGTAAAAGCAGTTCATTAGAAACAAAGTCAAACTTGCCGTCTCCGTCCATGTCGTATATATAATGTGCATTTGGGTCAACACCTTGCAATGCTCCAGTAATTTCTCCATTCATAGATAGGAAAATTGGTAAACTGTCTTTTACTCCTTGAAAATAACTGTAAAAAAGATAATTACTTTCAGGCCAAATATTAACTGTATCACCTGGGAAAGTATATTTTACTTCATTTCTTGAAAAATATTCTCTAAAACTGTCACCAACTTCAAACATTACTTTTTCTTGTCCAAAAGATTGAATTGAAATAAAAAGAAGCACAAAGGCCAAAATTCTAGTTCTCATATAATTATTAAATTAATTTGCATATTAAGCATAACGTTGAGTGTATGCGTAGTGGCGGATTTCGGAGCTTCTCGTTATCAAACCGATATAATGTTTATGCGCGCCACAAACCTTGATATTTGCTACTATCCCCGCCATTACGTATGACACATTGTTAGCAATAGTTCATTTATTTCTCTTAATCAGTTGCAACATTTGATATTAATTGCCAGAGTGATAATTTAATCGGATCCAACATGTTTTTAGGGCCTTCCACATTATCAATTTTTACACTACCTTTTACTAAAGAAATATACTGTTTCCTATCATCTGTCCATTCAAGTTGATACTCATATTTATAATGTGCTCTTTTGCCATTTGAAAACATATATTGCCTAAATCTAAACTTTACAATTTTTAATATTAGACTATATCCTTCTGCATCTTTTATTAAAACCTTATCCAAATAATCTTGAAATTCACTTTCAACCGACCCATGAAAAAATAACCATGCTATACTATCATTTTTGTACCAATCATCATATGCGCCCAAAGCGTTAAAATCAGATTTTCTTTGGTCAATTACTTGGATATTGGAAACTTTAAATGAGAAAAGTGTATCATTTGGTTGCTGTAAACTTACTTTTGATTCTATAAGTTTATTTAAACCAAAGCTCCTTCTTTGTTCTTTAATCTGAGAAGTTTGTGCATTAATGTAAATAGGTGTTACAAATAACACTAAACATAATATGTAAAATTGTCTCATCGATAATTTATTTTGACTAACGTAAATTTAGTCGTTGATTATTTATTTTTTTTCAAATTTATCATTATTCATCTCACTTTTGCTATCCATTTTATGCTGGCAAGCGAATTTAACAAGAACTGCATAAATAGATTCTTTAGTCTCAAATCTATTCGGTAGGTTCGGTCGCGAATTATTGCTAACTTCTTATATGTGGAACTGTTAAAAAGCTTTCTACATGACAAATAATGCCGATTATAGAGTTTGTTGTAAAGTTATTTTTATTCCACATAAAATAATTTCTTTAAAGGTAAAAATTAATGGTTAAAATCTGTATTTAAAAAATCAAAAGGACTTAAAATCTTGCCGGTACAATAAAAGCAGGTGCACAGCCGACCAGCTAAAATGGTTTACGCGCATGCCTTTTCCATCCAAAGGTGTGATCATCAGGAATTGTTGGTTTGTTATAAGGTATTATCCAGGTTATGAAGTAAATCATCTATTTCTTCCGCTTCCATATTCAAATTCAACAGGTTAATTGCACGTTCAATAGTCGAGCAGTAGTTATCCAGGTAACCTCTTACATTTAATTCTTCGTGATAAAGATGTGCAAGGCCGGTAGTTAGCGGACTGTTCACAATACGGACATGAACATATTTCTTTTTGATGATTTTTTGCCTTATTTCTGCTAATTCTTTGATCTGGTTCACAGCAGATTTCGTAGTTATACTTCTAAAATCGGACAAGACCTTGTTTACCGTGTCGAGATCTTCGATATGAATAAATTTATCCAGAGAGTTTTTGTAATCATCCAAGGACCACTCTCCGCTAAATTTAAGTAGTAATAGTTTTTCGGCACTGATTATTTGATACTTAATTTTCATAAAGATCCGGAAGATATACAACAAGATATTAATTTATTTTGTAGTAATCAATAAAACGGACCTTACTTCTTCTTTCTCTTGTCAATAAATACTACCGGTTTACGTTTTAATTCAGGGAATTTTACCTTATTTATTGATTCCCTGGTCTCGAATTGTATAGTAGGAGCAACCCGTAATTTTGCCCTGAAATGGTCCTTGATCAGTTTTTCAAAGTTTTCCGGCTTATTTCCATTGGTTGCTATACGAATTAATATTTCATCGGTACCGATCTGGTTGGTTGATACTTCGATGATATAGTTTTCGATTCCTTTCATATCGTTCAAAATGTCGTACAATGCAGGAGGGTAGAGGGTAGTTCCTTTGTACTTGATCATTTCGTTCTTGCGCCCGATAACCGGACCTAAACGCACTGAATTGCGTCCGCATTTACACGGTTCTGCATGATGTTCAACAATATCACCTGTTTTAAACCTGATTAACGGCATTCCTTCAACTCCAAGAGTTGTGATTACCAGCTCGCCCGGTTCGCCATCCTCAACCGGATTATTGTATTCATCAACAAATTCGGTAATGAGTAATTCCGGTCTGTGGTGCCCGCCAATTTCATTTTCACATTCGGCAAAAGCAGCACCCATTTCGGTGGATGCATAGGTTGAATATAATTTAATATCCCATTTATCTTTAATGCGTTGCCCCAAGGTGTTTAATGTGAAATCAGGATTTCTTAAAGCTTCGCCAATACATATCGCTTTTTTAATGCTTGAGTTTTTATAGTCTATCCCGTTGGCTTCCGCGTATTCAATGAGTTTAAGAATAAACGAAGGAACAGCTACCAAAGCATTGGGTTTTATTCTTTGTATAGTATCCCACTGAAGTTCAATCATACCGTTTCCAACACGAACCATTCCCGCACCCAGCTTTTTAATTCCCAGGAAGTAAGCAAGGCCAGCCATGAACCTGCGATCAAGGGTTACCATTAACTGGTAAATATCATCGCAAGTACCATTTGAACATTTAAAAGAAATGTATTCGTTGTATGCCAATCTTTCCAAATCAGCATCTGTCATTGCAAATGTAACAGGGTCACCCAATGTTCCGGAGGTTGTGATGTAATCAACTATTTTTCGTTTATCTACACAGATAAAATCATCGTTTTGCTCGTAAAGGTCATCTTTCGTTGTAAAAGGAAGTTTCTGAAGGTCTTCAATGGTTTTTATATGATTAATATCAATATTATACTCTTTAAATTGCTCAGAATAAAATTTTGAGCTTGTATTTACATACTGAAGTAGTTCCTGTAATTGTTCTTCCTGGTATTTCTTTATTTCTTCTTTTGAATGCTTATCAATATCTTCCGGAAATAGTTTCATGCTCTTAATTTTTAAGGAACTTCAAATTTAATATCTAAAAAATAAAAGAGATAACATTTTGGTTAGTATTTTTTAATTATGGATTAATGGAGATTTTATAGTTCTTAGTTCACATTTCACAGTTTGTGGTACAGTGCATATGTATTTTAATATAGCCTTGATTTTTGACTTGAAACCTGAAATCAGCAGCAAGGAATTAGTCATTCGAAACTTTGAACTTTAATCCGGCACTACTTTGATCTTTTCTCGTAGTAAGCTGCTTTCTGCTTATCGTCGTACCTGTTATATATCTGTGCCAAAAATTTGGCGTATTCAGGTTTTGGATCTATCTTATAAAGTTTTAAATAAAGATCGCGCGATTTTTTGAAATTGGGCCATACTTTATCCAAAGCCTTTAATAACTTGTTATACTGGCTTCTGGTCCTTTTATTTTTGTATGCCTTCATCTCTTTAACATACATATTTTCAGCTTTCCAAAAATACTTTTCTGCTTTATATTCCAGTAAGATGATATTATTTTGGTCTAATTTTTCAATTTGTTTGGCTAATTGCTCGCAAGCCTCATTATTCTCCAGATTCTTATTTGCTATTAAATAGTTAGCTAACATATTTACATCCGATTGTGCCTGCTCTTCAATTCCTGGCCATAATTCTACCGCATAATCCCAGTTCTCACTTTCAATATAAGTTTCTAACAAGCGTGAATTAATTTCCTTGATTTCTTCTCCCTGCGGGAATTTCTCGTTGTACGTTTCAAGCGCTGTGATCTCTTTTGATAAATTATCTATGGTTCTATAGATCTTAGCTAATGATGAATATAATTCGGGGGATGAAAGTTGTAGTCCCCTGGCTGATTCCAGGTATTTTCTCGCCTTATCGGTTTGTTCCATCTCTAATGCAGACATTCCGGCATTTAAATAAACAGGAGCCTTGGCTTTTTTACCTGTATTTTCGGCACTTGTTATAATCTGATCATATTTTGCCAATGCTTCTTCATAGTTTTTAGCTTCGTACGCTAAATTCCCTTCTTCGGTAAGTTTTGTCGATGCGCACGAATGCAATACGATTACAATAATAAGAAGCTTTAGAATATTTGATAATTTCATGATTTTCCGTTTTTATGAGATGGACAAAAGTAAGACATTTTTTTGTTCTATAAAATGAAATCCATGAGTATAAATTGCTAAATAGACCCTGTTTAATTCGTAAGATATATTAAATTAACAAATGTTATTAACAAGTGATAAACCCTGAATTAACAGGCGATTAATTACAATATTGGAAATGATTGTTCAAAACTCAATTTCAGGTCTACATAAAATCTGTTTAAAATTGCCCACGTATTGGTTTCAAGACAGAATTAAAAGGGAATCCTGTTCAAATCAGGAGCTGTCCCCGCAGCTGTAAGTTCTGATTTTAGTTAGTTTTTTCAGATGAATTTAAGAAAAAAGTTACTAAAATAGAATCCCAAAGTAAGAATTGTTCACCGGGATTTCAGAATGTTTTACAAATACCATTGCACGTTGTAAAACGATGTGAGAAGGTTAAAACATAGAACAAGCCAGAAGACCTGCCAATGTATAACTGTAGCTTTCGGGTGAAAAGCAAAGGCAGGTAATAACTATCCTTCCTTTACTGATATCCGAAGTTGTATTATTAACACTAAAATTACTTTTTAAATGGATGCAACTTTAGAAAAAAAATCAATTATTAAGCGTGACGGGCGTATTGCCCCTTTTGATCCGGAAAAAATATCTTTTGCTATTTTCAGGGCGTTACGTGCGGTAGGTAAACCGAACCGGGAATTGGCAAAAGAACTAACACAACGAGTTGTTCAAAAAATTGACTTTGGGCTAAAAGAGGTTCCAACTGTTGAAATAGTGCAGGATCTGGTTGAAAAAACGCTTTTTGACAACCGGGACTTTGAAGCAGCGAAAGCTTATATTATTTACAGGTATCAACATCAAAATATCCGGGAAACAAAAGAGATATTTTCAAATATTGATATCATTGAAAATTACATTTCCCTGAATGATTGGCGAATTAAAGAAAGTGCAAACTCAACATACTCATTGCAGGGACTAAACCAGCATGTTTCTACCATCTTAAGCTCCCAATACTGGTTAAATCAGATCTATCCGAATGAAATTTCGGAAGCTCATAAAAAGGGGAACCTGCATATTCATGATTTAGGGTTTTTAAGCGTTTATTGTGTAGGTTGGGATTTAGAGGATTTGTTATTAACCGGGTTTAAAGGTGTTGACGGAAAAACACAAAGCTTACCACCAAAGCATTTAAGGACAGCCCTGGGGCAAATTGTTAATTTCTTTTATACCATGCAGGGTGAAGCTGCCGGAGCACAAGCCTTTTCAAGTTTTGATACCTATATGGCTCCATTTATAAGATATGACAATCTGAATTATCAACAAGTAAAACAATGCTTGCAAGAGTTTTTCTTTAATATTAATGTTCCGACAAGAGTTGGGTTCCAAACACCGTTTACCAATGTAACTATTGATCTAAAAGTTCCGGGGAACTTAAAGGATCAACCGGTCATTATCGGTGGAAAAATCCTGGAAAAAACCTATGGTGAATTCCAGGAAGAAATGGATGTATTTAACCAGGCACTGGCAGAGGTTATGATTGAAGGCGATGCGAACGGAAGCGTATTTTCTTTCCCGATACCAACCTATAATATTACTAAAGATTTTGATTGGAATAATCCTAAGTATGAACCGATATGGGAAATGGCTTCAAAATATGGAATACCGTATTTCTCAAATTTTGTAAATTCTGATATGAGTCCTGATGATGTAAGAAGTATGTGTTGCAGGTTGAGATTGGATAAACGTGAGTTGAAAAGCCGGGGTGGTGGATTGTTTGGGGCTAATCCTCTTACCGGATCAATCGGAGTAGTAACTTTAAATTTACCTAAATTAGGATATGAATCAGGAAGCGAGGAAGAGTTCTTTCAACGTTTAACACGATTAATGGAACTGGCAAAAAACAGCCTGGAAATAAAACGTAAAGTAATTGAGCGATATACCGAACAGGGATTATATCCTTATTCAAAGTTTTACTTAAGAAACTTATATAAAAAGAATAAAAGGTATTGGGATAATCATTTTTCAACCATTGGGATTGTTGGTATGAATGAATGTTGTATAAATTTTTTAGGATCAGGGATTGGTGAAAATAAGGGACATGCCTTTGGGGAAAAGGTCATGTTATTTATGCGAAAGAAACTGGAAGAGTTTCAGGTGGAAACAGGCCACATTTATAACCTGGAAGCAACACCTGCCGAAGGGACCACATATAGATTAGCCAGAATTGATAAAATGCAATATCCTGATATCATTGTTGCCAATGAATCAGCGGTTAGAAATGGGGCAGAACCATATTATACCAATTCAACCCAGTTGCCCGTAAACTTTACTGATGATTTATTTGAAGCATTGCGTTTACAGGATAGCCTCCAAACCAAGTATACCGGAGGGACAGTTTTTCATACTTTTTTAGGTGAAAAACAACTGCCATCTTCTTCGGTAAAGCAAATTATTAAAAAGATTACGCATCATTTCAAGTTGCCATACATTACACTTTCTCCAACATTTAGTATTTGCCCTGAACATGGTTATTTATACGGTGAATATGAAACCTGCCCAACATGTTTGGAAAAAGGCAAAGAGCAGGATTGTACCGTATACTCGAGAATTGTAGGCTATTTACGCCCTGTTAAACAATGGAACGATGGTAAAGCAGCAGAATTTAAAGACCGTAAATTATTTGATAAAAAGACAAAAGTTGATGCAGGCGAAATAGAACATCCGGCGGAAGTAGTTAAAGTTATTTAATAAAATTAGTATCATGAATTATTCGAATAGAAATTGAAGAGCTCACATGAAAATAGGAGGTTTTCTTAAGCAAAGTTTTATTGATTATCCTGGCAATATAGCATCTGTAATTTTTACTTCGGGTTGTAATTTCAGGTGCTTTTATTGCCATAATCCTGATTTGGTTTTACCTGAAAGAATTCAAGAAAACCAATTTATTGAGGAATCTGAGATTTTCGATTATTTGTTAAAGAATAAATCTTTTTTAGATGCAGTGGTAATTACAGGAGGCGAACCTACCATTCATCAGGATTTGCCAGAGTTTATAAAAAAAATAAAAGGGCTTAATTTACTGGTAAAATTAGATACGAATGGAACAGATCCTGATTTAGTTAAGAGCTTAATAAATAGAGAAATGGTTGACTATATTGCTATGGATGTAAAGTCAACTTTTGAAATAAATAAGTATAAGTCTATTGTTGGAGAACAATTCAATTCGAAAGAATTAGACAGAATTAAAGAATCGGTAAATCTAATTATAAACTCAGGTATTAAGTTTGAATTTAGAACAACCCTGGTAAAACCCTTTCATTCGTTCGAAGAGATAGAAGAGATATCAAGCCATTTAAGCGGAAACTATTATTTACAGCAATGCAGGCCATTAAATAGTTTAAATCATTGTAATAAAAACTTCAGACAGTTTAAGGCTCAGGAAATAGAAGAATGGAGATCAAAAATCACGAAAAAAGAAATTAATATAAATTATAGAACTATTTAGCTTCTCCAGGAGTTGTCATATGGTTTTACCAATTCAGATGAATTTAGTTGCTCCACAGAGATCTTTCCATCCATATAATTTGCCAGAAGTTTAAACAACTGTTTATTCTCTTTTTTTAATGTTAGTAAAACTGCATTGGTTGCGGATTTCACAGCAATAGGAACGCCACCTCCCAAATCGGCCCATTGTCCTCCAATTATTAAATTCTTTACCCTTGTTTGATAATGGGCGATCTTAGCTTGCATATTCGCCTTTCCATGGCGCGCTCCCATCATGGTTCCGTCTTTATTTCCGGTATACCGGTAATAGGTTATTGGTGTCGATACATCATAAAAATAAATATGTTTTTTTAAATCAATTGAAAGTTCCTTTTCAACTCTTTCAATTAAGATTTCCGCTACTTTTTTCTTTATTTGATTGTATTTTTCACTACGGATAAAACTCCCATTGTTGTCTTTTTCAGTACCCCAAAAATCCTTATAATCAATGTATGCAGCCATGTATAAAGTAACTAAGCCTTTTCCTTCCGGCGCAAGTGTTTTATCTCTGGCAGATGGAGCCAAAACACTTATATCGCTTATGAATGGGTCTCCTCCGTCATGATCGTTGCGTGGGATTCCTTCTTTTGTTATGCTTATGAGTTCTTCATGTATGCCTAATGATTCGGCAGAACAGTTTAGTGCAATATTTACGGTAAAAGCCGAACTATATAATACAGCATTATTGAGCCTGCTTGTAAATTTGTTTGATATCACATTATGGGAGAGCATTTTGGTATAAAGCGTTTCAATATCGTTGGTAGAAATGACATGTTTGCTTTTTACCTTTAAAGTACTGCCATTACTCTTATATTCAATGTTTTCACATGAGCCATTTTTGATGTTCAGTTTTTTAACTTCTGCATTAAGAATGATATGGTTCCCATAAAATTGATTGACATGCTTTAGCCACCTGATAAAAACTCTTGCTCCACCTTTTTTTGGAATTTGATATCCATCGTTATATGCCCATGCTATTGGAAACAAACAGGAAAGAAGATCTTTTTCAGAACTATATAGCTTGTGTAAGTTCTTATCCTTAAAAAATTTATTTAAACCTTTGCTAACCTTTTCTCCGCTATAAAAAATATATCTTATTAATGGGAAATAGAATCTTAGTAATTTTATTTTGAAGTAAAGTTTTTCAAAGTACGTCATACTTTCATCAGTCCGAAATAATTTTGCATATTCCAGGGTGCCGATTCCCATTCCTTTGGCTACTCTAAAGAACTTTTCAATTCCTGTTTTTTCGTGAGGAAAATCTTCAATTAACTTCCTTTTAAGTTCATCCGGATTATTGCTTAGCACATAATCATAAGAATCTCCCTTAAACCTGTGTATTTTATTCAATGGTTTTAATTCAGGCGAATCAGAACCTATTAAACTAAAAATTCTACCAGCCATTTCATTCTTGCTACATTGATTTAGCCAATGTATGGCAGTATCAATATGAAATCCATCTTTGCTAAATCCTGCAAGATATCCACCTTCATGAGGTTGTTTTTCCAGAATACAACATTTTAATCCAAATTTTCCGGCAATAGCACCAGCGGTTAATCCACTAATACCTGCACCGATTATGGCAATATCGTATACTTCGGTTGAATTTGGTTCGGACATTAAAAAGTTTTTAGTATGTAATGAGCTTATCTAACTCTTTGAGTTCGTTTAATTTTTCAACAATATTATCTTTTTGATAAATGTTAGGAATTTCCTTGGTTATTGCCTTTTGAAAAGCTAATACCGATTTATCCGGTTCATTAAAATGTTTAAAGTAATTACCAATGTAAACATAGGTTTCAAAGAATTCAGGGTTTAATTCCATAATCTCATTGAAAAGGTAATCTTCTTCAACAATTCTGATATTTGATTTTATTGCAGCTTGAATTTGGGTTCTGATTTCCTTGAAACGAACGAAATTCGTATAGTCTTTCGAATATAAAAATGTGTCAGCAGGAATACTTAAGTTTTCTTCATAAATTATTGTAGGTTTTACAATATTTTTGGCCTCTTCGAAAACTTTATTTAGATCGTAGCAGATGTATTCACCTAACTGGAAAGGAGAGGAAGATACCCAAACTTTTAATTCTTCAGGTTTAAATATAATAGAATGATGAGCAATGAGTTGGTTAACTGCTTTCTCATTTCCCATTCCAATATTTTCATTATCCAGTCCTTTTTGGTCCCGTAATATTTGAACAACATTGTTTACATCCAGTTTTGGGTTTTCCGCAAGTAATTCTTCTACTCTTTCTAATCGATATGTAGTTGCATAATCCGGAATATTTGCATCTGCAAATTCTTCTTTTTGCATTTCTGTACTCTGAAAATGATTACTGCAAATGATGTAGTCATTTTCAGTTTCAAATAAAGCCAGATCGTCCGGTGATTTTTCTATGGTAGCTGTTTTTCCGTCTTTGGCAGATCCAATAAATAAGGATTCCGAAACAAACATTTTTCTTTTTTTGGCAATTTCGAACGCTTCTTCAATTGTTGAAGCATACTGAAGAATTTCACGTGCAACCAACGAAACGGGAGTTGCTGCTCCAAATGGAATATCAGATTTTGCCGCATTTAAAGTAACTGTCAAACCCTGGTTGTTCATTCCCGATGTGGCACCAATCATTCCGCCCCAGGTAACGATCATAAACTGGTGGCCCTTTTCAGGGCTACAAAATAGAATGATTTTATCCTCTGCAAATTTGTCACCCACATAAAAATCAAAATTCCGCCCAATGATTAATGAGCTGTCTGCTGACCTGGAATCCCAGCCAGAAAAAGCCGTACATGCAACCAGGTTCATATTCTGTAATGCATGACCAATATCATGGGCTGCATGGTAATTTAAAATCCTGTGATAATTCGGCCCGATGAAATTAAACTTTTCAGAAGCTGATTGAGAGATTCCGTAAATTTCCTTTTGATATTCTTCTATAATGTGCTTATCAATATTTCTGTTGAAAAAAGCAATAAAGCTTTTTAAAAATTTCAGGTATGATTCAGATGGAATCATAACTTTAATTTGGTTAACAAAAGCATCTTCTTGTTTGTAAATTAAATCCTTAGAAAGCTTTCCATTTATAATTCCACGTTCGTAAGCTTCACCTTTAATATACATTTCCCAAAGCCCGAAATCATTTTTCTGAAGCCAATTACCATCTAATTCTCTAAAATTAGCATCCGGATTGTTTACCTGTAAATGCTCTATTTCGGGATTGCTTACTTCTGGCGGGGTTATTTTTGTTGTAATTTTGAAAATTATAATAAGTACAATAATTATTGCGGCAAGCCAGAATACTAACTTTCCTACTTTTTTCAATATTTTATATCCTTTTGAAGAATTCATTCATTTAATATTTTACTGATTTAAACGTTTATCCGTAAATCCTATGTGTCACTTTGTGACTTCTTTGAGCGACTTTGTGGTATAATTATAGAAACTATTACACTGAGAACCACAAAGGAGGCACTAAGAAACACGAAGAAAGGAACTTATTTAAATAAGCTATTTTACTTTCGCACCAACTTTTAATATTTTTAATCATCATTTCTTAATCCACATTCTATCTTCTGAATTCTAACTTCTAATAAATTATGATTTTTTAATCTTATCTAATAAATATTCCATACCGAGTAATTCGGTACATGTTAAAACAGAGCCAATAGTTACTCCCAAAACACCGTGTATGTTAACATTCTGTCCACTCAATAATAAATTAGGAATTTTTGTCCTTGGAGCAATTCTGGTTTTTAAAGGTTCGTTGCTATTGTGCTGAATTCCATAAATTGATCCATTTCGTGTTCCGGTATATGATTTCATAGAGAGAGGAGTGGAAGTATAATAATTTAATATACCTGATTTAAATCCTGGATATTGTTTGTTTATCTGATCGATTAATAATTCAGCCTTATATTTTTTAAATTCTTCGTAATCCGAACCTCTGCTGCCAATGCCTGAATTTTCCCATTGTTTTACTTCTTCGTATTTCATATATGTCATGGCAGTAGCCGTTTCTGCATACTTCTTTGATTTACTGGTAGGAAGCGTTAAAAATAAGTATTCTTGCGGCCATCTTTCCGGATTATAATTTGGAATACTCCAAACGGAACCTTCATTAAAATGATAATAATTGTAGTTTAAATACTTAAAACTATCTGGTTTGAATGAAACATATATTGCAAATACGGATATGGTTTCATCAATCTCATGAATTCGTTTCCTGTACGATTTTCTAAGTAACTTACTATTAGTCATCGCAAGTGTGAGAGTAGGATGAATGGCTGATATAAATTGTTCAGATTCAATAATTTCACCATTTTTTAACTCCGCTGACACTACTTTGCCACCTTTAACATTCAGTTTTACTACTTCACAATCTGGCATCAATGTTCCACCATTGCTCTGTATTGATTCAATTAATAAATCCGCTACCTGGTGGCTCCCATCTTCGAAACGGTAAGCTCCTTCAATCAACGAATTGGTAATTAATGCATGTATAGCAACCGGTGTTTTTCCAGGGACTCCGGCATATGA
Organism: Bacteroidales bacterium; assembly: GCA_028282785.1. GTDB lineage: Bacteria > Bacteroidota > Bacteroidia > Bacteroidales > UBA12077 > UBA12077. The sequence goes on from JANQHE010000051.1 coordinate 19,345, forward strand.
CAGGTTGTTTCCAGCCAATACATTTTGAAGTATTTTATTTGGGGTGATCGATCGAATAAAATCACCTACGCTTCTTTCATAATACATATGCTCATTGTCTTTTCCAAGATTAGGGCGGACATTGTATAAAGGAAACTCGTTGCAGATTTTTTTAATCTCATTTGTATACTTTATTAAGGCTTCTTTTTCATTAGGAAACTCTTGAGCTAAAGTCTCAATAAAATTATCATAAGCCTGGGCATATGAATACGTCTTGTCCTGAAAGTTAATTTTATCGAAAGCATCCATGTTCAACCGCTCCAAATTCAAGCGGTCAACAATACCTGCGTATTTAAAATATTGGTTAAGGTTTTGTCCTTCACCCAATCCGCCTACATAATGGATTCCCGTATCAAATATTTTTCCATCGCGTTTAAATGTTTGCAAGTTTCCGCCCAGATGCTTTTGCTTCTCCAATATGCACACACTCATCCCTTCTTTGCTAAGGATATTTCCGCAAAAAAGGCCTCCCAAACCGCTTCCTATGATTACAACATCGTATTTTGGCATAACTTGTTTAACATATTACGGACTAAAGTCCAATTATTGTTGTTTCTCATTTTGGGGCTGTCCAAAAAGTATTTGACAGCCCTTTTTCTTTGTACTCCTATACGAGTAATTTTTTAAATATTTAATTCTCTAGAAGATAAATTGACTTTTTA
>JANQHE010000014.1 GCA_028282785.1 Bacteroidales bacterium
CTGAAAAATACGTTGGAGTTAGGTTGTGGTAACGGAACTTATTCGAAAGTACTTGCCCTAAATGCGTATAAACTTTTAGCAACAGATTTTTCCGATGAGATGGTTGAAGCAAGTAAAATTCGCCTAAAATCATCTTCAAATATAGAAGTTGAAAAGGCTAATTGTTTTGATTTGCCATATGATGATTATTCATTTGACACGGTTTTTTTGGCTAATTTGCTGCACATTGTTCCTGAACCTGAAAGAGTAATCCCTCAATTATACAGAGTATTAAAAAAAGAAGGCAAGGTAATCATAATAAGTTTTACTGTTGAAGGTATGACCTTTATAAATAAATTAAGAATGTTTTACCGTTACCTTAAAACTTATGGGAAACCATCGCCCTATGCTCAAACTCTGTATTTAAAAAATGTAGAAAATATGCTTGTAGTACAAGGCTTTGAAATAAAACGTTCAGAATTGTTGGGTAAAAGAATGAAAGCCATTTTTCTAATAGCAGTAAAAAGAACTTAATATCTTTTAAATGAAAACTAGGGCAGAACAAGAACGGAAATTCTGGGACTCATTTGCGAGTAAATACGACAACTTTGTAAATAAGAGAACATCTGAAACCTATGATGTTATTTACAATAATTTACTTATTGATACAAAAGAAACAAAACATTTATTAGAAATAGCAACCGGAACAGGTATACATTCCTTTAACTTATGCGATCGGATACCCAAAATTACGGCCACAGATTTGTCTCCTGAAATGATAAAAATTGCAAAAGAAAAAAGCGTAGAAAAATCCGTTTCAAATATTGACTTTCAAATTGAAGATTCATGTAACTTGTCGTTTCCTGATAAATCTTTTGATACCATCTTAGCTTCTAACGTTTTGCATTTGCTCCACAAGCCTGATTGGGCCATGGTTGAAATGAAGCGTGTTTTAAAAAATAATGGTAAAATTATTATTCCAACTTATTGCCATGGATATAACCTATTTACCCAAATTATTTCAAGGTTTATGAGCTTGTCAGGTTTTAAGGTAAGGTCAAGATGGTCGGTAAAAAGTTTTAAGAAATTTGTTGACAAAAATGGATTTGTTCTTAAAAAGATAGAAAAAGTTAGAGACAAAATCCCTTTGGTTTATGTTGTTGCATTAGTAAAAAATTAAAGAAATTTAATTATGAGATATATCCTAATTGCCTTATTATCTGCTATCCTATTCGGGGCATCTACTCCAGCAGCAAAATTCTTGCTGGAGAATATTCCCCCGTTTACCCTTGCCGGATTATTGTATTTAGGCGCAGCATTAGGAGTTCTGCCTTTTTCAAAAAAGAAGAATAATGCCCTCGAAATAAGAAAAATCGGAAAGAAGAATATGCTATACCTTCTTGGAGCAATAACTTTCGGGGGGTTAGTTGGTCCGGTACTACTCCTATTTGGATTGGATCAGGTATCCGCCTCTTCTGTTTCAATGTGGCTCAACCTGGAACTTGTAGCTACAGCATTATTAGGATTTTTTATTTTTAAGGACCATCTGGGGAAATTCGGATGGATCGGTGTTGTTGGAACAGTGATTGCGTCAGTACTTTTATCACAATACGAACAAAGTATAGGAATTTATTCTTTACTCCTGGTATTTACTGCCTGCGTTTGTTGGGGCCTTGATAATCACCTAACCGCATTAATTGACCGTATAACACCCAGCCAAACTACTTTTTGGAAAGGTTTGTTTGCCGGAGGTACTAATTTGATAATAGGACTAAGTATTGAATCTAGCCAACTTACAATGTTGGTTGTAGTTTTAGCTTTAATAGTAGGCATCTTTGCCTATGGGTTTAGTATAACTCTATATATTCTGTCTGCACAAAATTTGGGAGCAACACGAAGTCAAATGATTTTTGCCAGTGCTCCCTTTTTTGGTGTAGTTCTTTCAGTTCTGTTATTGGGAGAAAGCATTACCTTAATTACAATTGCTGCAATGATATTATTAGCTATTTCCCTAATTATACTTTTCCGAGAACAGCATATGCATACTCATTCGCACGATATGCTTGAACATAAACATTTGCACCATCACCACGATAAACATCATAACCATGGACATTCTGATGATGAAAAAGCAATTTACCATAATCACTGGCACACCCATGAGCCGGTTGTACACCGGCATCCACATTGGCCGGATATTCACCACAGGCATAAACATTAAAAATTATGACAAATCATCATCACCATCATCACGAGCATACAGAAAATCTCAAAGGAAAAAAATTACTTTGGGTTACCCTGCTTAACTTTTCGATAACATTGGTGCAGGTTGCAGGCGGAATAATATCCAACAGCCTTTCGTTGCTTTCCGATGCTATTCATAATTTAGGCGACTCTTCTGCTATTTTTATTGCATGGTTAGCAGGCAAAAAGGGGCAAAAAAAACCTGACAAACATAGAACATTCGGTTATAAAAGAGTTGAAATACTTGCAGCTCTTTTCAATGGAATGGTATTAATAACCATCTGTATTTTTCTGTTGTACGAGGCTTATAAAAGGTTTATAAATCCCGAACCGGTAAAAGGAAAAATAATGCTTGTAATAGCTGTTTTTGGTTTGTTGGCTAATTTAATTTCAGTTTTGGTTTTAAACAAAGACAAAAATCACAATTTAAATATTAAAGCAGCATATTTACATTTATTAGGCGATACGCTTTCTTCAGTAGCCGTAATCTTAAGTGGTATTGCTATTTGGCTGTTTCAAATCTACTGGCTCGACCCATTAATTACGGTTTTTATAAGTCTTTATATTATCTATCACACCTGGGGAATGGTAAAAGAAACCGTTGATATTTTAATGCAATCAACACCGCACAACATAAATGTTGATGAACTGAAAATAGAAGTAGAAAAAATAAATGAGATAAAAAACTTACATCACGTGCATATTTGGAAATTAGATGATAAACAGGTCCACTTTGAATCGCATATCGACCTTAAAAATAATATAACCATGGCCGAAATGATGCGTGTAAAGCAAGAAGTCGAAGATATTTTAAGAAATAAATTCAACGTACACCATGTGACTTTACAAATAGGTTATGAATGCTGTACTGATAATCATCATTTAATAGCAGAAAAACACTAATTAAAAACAAACTGTTTAGTCATGAAAACAAGCGATAAATTAATGGGTAAAAACCGGGAAAATATTCCCAACTGGACTTTCAAATTAATGACCTTTGTAATGAAAGTAGTGGATGTATTCTGGAATTATTCAAATACTAATTTTAAAACCCTTGGAATTCAAAAAGACCAAACTGTAGTTGATTATGGCTGTGGGCCTGCCAGGTACATACGAAGTATTTCCATTACAATTGGAAATGAAGGGAAATTAATCGCTACGGATATTCATCCTCTTGCCATCAAAAAAGTAAAAGAAAAAATTAAACGGTTTAAACTACAAAATACCGAAGCAGCTTTGTCAAAAGGGTATAACTCTCCTATCAATAATGATACTGCGGATGTTGTTTTAGCGCTTGATATGTTTCATATGATTCAAAACCCGGATGCTTTATTAAATGAGTTCAAACGTATTTTAAAACCTGACGGTATAGCAATTATCGAAGATGGACACCAACCACGAGAAGAAACAAAATTAAAAGTTATAACTAACAGAAACTTTGAGATAATTGAAGAAAATAAAAATCATATAAAATGTAAAATAATATGAAGATTCAAAAAATTAACACCTTTTTTAGAAGGATGGGTAAGTTCCGGATAAGGTACTAGTTTCCTCACATGAGATTATGATGAGATTGGGAAAGATGACAATAAATATTTTTTCTCCCCTCTCTACATGAAAATCATAACATATTGGGATTGTTTTTTTCTGAACAGCGTTCTTTATTTGTATTTTAACTTCTTATAAATGCAGAAATTAAAGAAGGATATACGCAGGCAAGTAATAATTCAAGCTAAAAATGAATTTACTGCAAAAGGATTTAAAGGTGCTTCGATGCGCACTATTGCTAAAAATGCAAAGGTTGGGTTAAGCAATATTTACAACTATTTTAAAAACAAAGACGAAATATTTAAGGAAGTGGTATCCCCGGTATTGGCAGCACTAGAGAAACGGATGGAAGACCATAATAACAAACAGTATATTACTACTGATGTGTTTACATCTGAACAATACCTAAGTGAAATGATAAATTATTTCGTTGACCTGGTAAAGCATTATAAAACCGAATTGAAACTGCTTTTATTACAGTCACATGGTTCTGAACTTGAAAACTTTAAAAAAGAATATATAGACCGAAGTACGGAAATAGGTATAGAGTATATAAAGCGTATGAAAGAAAAATACCCGGAAATAAATGGAGAATTATCAAAGTTTTTTATCCATACCATGAGTTCATGGTGGATTAGCATTATAAGCGAACTCGTTTCGCATGATTTAAGTGATAAAGAAATGGAATCCTTTGTCTCAGAGTTTATAATATTTGGTACAGCTGGATGGAAGAAAATTATGAATGCATAATTTTTTTCTGAACAAACCTGAACACTGTTCTTTATTGAAAATAATCACAACAAACAACGATACTACGAACTTCGGTCTTCCGATTAAATAATAAAAAAATGAATGAAACATCTTACATCAAAGCGTTGGATAGTACAGCTAAACAAACAGAGCCAGCCATACGCAAAACCTTAGAGTGGTTGAGATTACCCAAAGGCAGCAAAGTTCTCGATGTGCCATGTGGTACAGGAAATCATATGAAATGGATGCTGGAGGCATATCCTGATACTCATATTACCGGGGTGGATATTGCTCGGGAACATGTGCAATATGCTAAAAGCAAGCTTAATCAGGCTGGCAAAGGTGGTTCCTGCCAATTTACGGTGGGTGATATGAACAACCTGGAATTTGACAATAATACTTTCGACCTGGTTTGGTGCTGCGACGGCCTTTGGCCCGGCCCAAAAGAAGTGGGTTGCCCTGCCGAACAACCTTACGATATCCTGAACCATATGGTCAGGGTCACCAAACCCGGAGGCAAGATTGCCATTTTATTTTGGTCGTCGCAAAGGTTGTTACCCGGTTATCCGAAAATTGAGGCTGCCCTTAATAATTCAGACTATGCCCTTCGTCCTTGGTCCGAAAAACAGTCTCCCGAAATGCACTTTACGTATACACCGGTATGGTTAAAGAAAGTTGGGCTAAACAATATTCAGATAAAAACATTTGCAGCCGATATTAAAGCTCCTGAAAACCAATTGGAAAAAGAAGGGTTACAATTACTCTTTGATATGTTTTGGGGCGAATCCGAAGCGCAAGTTTCCAAAGAAATCTGGAAAAAATTCAAAAACCTTACAAATCCCAGGTCGGATGAATTTATCCTAAACAATGAAAGCTATGCAGGGATATTGACTTACACCATGTATACGGGTATTGTACCCTAATAAAACATAATGATAGAAAAACAAACAGAGTCTATAAACAAAAAATGATATAATGAAAATTCAAAAAATTAACACCTTTTTTAGAAAAATGGGTAAATTTCAAATAAGGTACAGGTGGCCTCTGATTATTCTTGCTCTATTACTTACAGTTTTTGGTATTACCGGGCTAAAGCATATTGAAATAGCCAATGCCCGTGATGATTGGTTCGATGACAAGGAAGCTATCGAAATAGCCACCGAGGAATTTGAAGACCAGTTTGGCAATAACGATAACATTAGCATTCTTATAGAAGCCGACAATGTTTTCGACCCCGAGGTTTTGACCATGATGAAAGAACTTGGTAATGCCTTGCTCGACAGTGTTCCCTATGCCGATGAAATAACATCATTGGTTGAAATGGAAATATCTGTCGGAACAGAGGAAGGTATCGAAGTAATAAACCCCTTTGAGGATGGAATACCATCAAATAAGGAGAAACTGGAAGAAATCCGCAAACTTGTACTTTCACGCCAGGCATTGGTTGGTAAGATAGTTTCAAAAGATTGTAAAGAAACGTGGCTAACCCTTTCATTACTTGAATTCCCGGAACAAGAAGAATGGGAAAAGGAAACCAATATAGATCCCTTATTTCAAACAGGCGAAGTTGCCGTACGCATAGTAACCAACCCTAAATGGCAAAGCGATAAATACAGCCTTAAACCTGTTGGAATACCCTACACCGAAACCGAAGAACGGGACTTTTTCGGACCGGAAATGATGAAACGTTTTGTTTCGGCTTTTCTCGTTATGATAATTCTACTGGCATTCTTTATCCGCTCTTTGCGAGGGGTACTGGTTCCATCAATCACCACTATTTTAGGTATTATTGTTGTTTTTGGGGGCATGGGCTGGTTCCGTATCGGACTCGACCAAAACATGATGATGCTTCCGGTAATTCTGGGAATGGCGTTATCGGTCGGTTATTCCATCCACCTGATTAATGCCTTTAAACGAATTTACAGGAAATCGGGCAACAGGAAAGAATCGGCAATAGAAGCGGTTGAAGAAGTAGGCTGGCCTATCTTTTTTACAGCCATAACTACCATTGGTTCTGTGCTGTCATTTGTTTCGGCAGGCATTATCACTATTGCGTGGGTAGGTTACGCCTGTGCTGCCTTTGTTTTTGTCGATTACCTGTTTGTTATCATTCTTATTCCAATTTTGATGAGTTTTGGTAAAAACAAGGAAATACCGGAAGAAGAAAAAAGTAAAATGCCACTATTCGAAAAGTGGGTGGAAAGCCTTGGATATTATGTGTTACGAAACAGGACAGCGATACTCGTTGTTTTTACAATAAGCATGGTCATTATTGCCCCCGGTATCAGAAACGTAAGCACCAACATGGATATTTTCCGGTTTTTAGGAACCAAAATACCTTACATTAAGCGTGTGTACGATGTTACTCAATCACAACTGGGCTCGTACCTTACCTATAATATCACCATTAAATTCGATGAACCCGATGCCATAAAAAACCCGGAAGTACTCAAAAAGTTCGATGCAATGCTCGATACGGTCGCAGCGTTTGAACTTACCAAAAAGAACGAACACGCAGCTTCGGTGTTTTCAATTCTTGATATAGTTAAGGAAATGAATCAAACCCTCAATAGCGATAGTGTTGAATACCACACCATACCCGATAACAGTGATATGATTGCACAAGTGTTGTTGCTTTACGAAATGTCCGGTGGCACAAAAACATTTAACTGGATAGATGAAGACTACTCTATGTTAAGGGCACAGGTACAACTGGAAAAATTTGTCACCGATGATATTGTATACGAACTGGCAACAATAAAAAGAATTGGACAGGAAAGTTTTCCTGAAGCAAAGGTTAGTTATGTAGGAAGTGCCATTCAATTTGCCGAACTGAATAAAAAAATTGTAACCGGGGAACTTAAATCGGTAATATGGGCACTTATAATAATTGGAGTACTGTTGGTAATTGTATTCAGTAGTGTTAAAACAGGTCTTATAGGTTTGATTCCCAACTTTATGCCACTGGTCGTAATTGGCGGATATATGGGGTATTTCAATTCTCCGCTCGATATGATGACCATGACCATAATGCCAATGCTACTGGGTATTGCTGTTGACGACACCATTCATTTTATTAATTCAATCAAATTTGAATTTGAGAAATGTGGTAATTACAACAAGGCAATAATTGCAGCCTTCCATACTGTAGGCAAAAACATTACGATGACAACGATAATACTTTGTGCCAGTTTTGCCATGTTCACGTTTTCACCTGTTGCCAATATGGTACGCATCGGTTACCTGGCACCAATAGGATTACTTGCAGCTTTAATTGCCGACTTTTTTGTTACTCCGGCATTTATAAGCTTAACTAAACCTTTTGGAAAAGAAACAAAGGAAAATGAACTTAAACAAATAAGTAAATCGCAGAAGAAACAAGAAATTCAAAAAAAAGTAACTATTAAATAATTAAAACAATGAAACAAATAAAAATAAACATCATGATAGCATTAACCCTATTTGCTGCATTAGGTGCATCTGCACAGTCCCAAAGCGGAAGGGAAATTATGCAAAAAGTAAAAGACCGCCCCAATGGTGATACGCGATACTCTGAACTGACTATAAAACTAATAAGTAAGAAAGGAAAAGAACGAGAACGAAAATTAAAATCTTATTCAATGGATTTGGGTGTAAATAAAAAAGATATCAAAACATTGATGTTTTTTGAATACCCTGGAGATGTAAAAGGAACAGGTTTTTTAACTTGGGATTATGATGAAATTGGTAAGGATGACGATAAATGGCTCTACTTACCAGCCATGAAAAAAACCCGCCGGATAAGTGGTTCATCAGCTAAGAAAGACTATTTTATGGGAACAGATTTCACTTACGATGATATGGGAAGCCGTAATGTTGATGAAGATAATCATAAGCTTTTAAAAGAAGAAACTGTTGAAGGGCAAAAATGCTGGGTTATAGAATCGGTTTCAAAAGATAGCCGTGATATATATTCCAAAAAAATTTCCTGGATCAGACAAAACAACCTAATGGCAATAAAGGTGGAATATTATGATAAAGTAGGCAAATTACACCGGGAACTGAAATTATCAGAAATTGTTAAGGTTGATGGCTTTTGGATAGCAAAAAAAATGTATATGAAAAATGTACAAACAAATCATCAAACATACCTTTTTATAGAAAATCCCAAATACAATATTGACATAAATGAAAGTTTGTTTACAGTAGCCAAATTGGAGAAAGGTAGTTTTTAGTATTTATTGATTATTAACTTATTCTGTTTAATTACTTTTTCAGAGGTTAGTCAACTATCAAATAATCCTACAAGAGTTGAAAATTCTTGTAGGGTTCAAAATGAAACCTCTTTAACTTAAACCTGAACACGAAAACCACAGGTTCAATAATTAAACTATAATTCAAACCATAATGAAAAAATACGGATATGTAATAACATTATTTTTGATACCTTTTTTTATTCAAGCACAAGAAGAAATTAGTTTTAAGTTTAATGGTTTTGTAGATACGTACCATGCTGTTCGTAGCCAAAGCCCTAATGACTTTATGAGTTCACGCAGCAGATTACGTACCGAATTGGAAGCTTCGAAAGAGAAATCGTATTTGTTTGTTTCCCTGAATTCGCAATACAATAGCCTGTTATCCGAACAAACAGGCATTGAACTACGCGAGGCATTTTTGCAGTACACAACAAATCATTGGGACTTTAAAGCCGGCAGGCAAATTGTGATTTGGGGTGTATCTGACGGAATGCGTGTTACCGATATTGTATCGCCAATGGATATGACCGAGTTTCTTGCAAGGGATTACGATGATATACGCATCCCGGTTAATGCTTTAAAATTGAAATACTATAATTCAAAGCTATCGGCAGAAGCAATCTTTATTCCAATATCATCATTCTTTATTATACCAACATCAAGCAACAATCCCTGGTCGATACTGCCTCCTGTTGAAGGCTTGCATTACGAAACCAATTTAGGAGATTATCCTGAAAAGACCTTAGAAAACAGCGAATATGGCGGACGAGTTTCTTTCTTTTTATCAGGTATAGATTTTAGTATTGCGGCATTACATACATGGAATAAAATGCCTGTAATGAATTATGAGTTTTCATCAAACAACGATACAGCTTTTGTTCATGGGCAGTATAAACGAATGCAAATGGTTGGCACAGATTTCTCCTTTCCCCTGGGGGCATTTGTATTTCGTGGAGAGGTCGCCGAATATTTTGGAGAATTGCAGGAAACAACTGATCCAACGGAAAGAATAAAACGTAATACTACGAACTTTATATTTGGTATTGATTGGTATCCTGGCAGGGATTGGACCGTTACCGCACAATACTCACACAAGTTAATCCCCGATTATCTCGATGTAATAGTAAGCAAAGCAAACACGGCAATATCTACTTTCGGTGTTACAAAAAGTACCGTACGAAATACATTAAAACTTTCGAGTTTTATTTACTATGACCTTACCAATGGTGGTTTTTTCAATCGAACAAGTGCCGATTATTCATTAAGCGATCAAATACACCTATTGCTTGGGTATGATTGGTTTCATGGAGATAAAGGTATGTTTGGTTACTATAAGAATAACTCAGAGTTTTGGGTTAAAACAAAATACAGTTTTTAAGTTGAGACAGTTGCTTATGTCATATTCCATTAATATCCTCTACGAGCACAAAATATTGTATTATCAGCATTATGGAACAATAAAAAGAAACAACATCATTGAATCCTGGGAAAAAGTGCTGACTTTACTAGAAAAACAAGGATATGAATACAATCTACTATTGGATTTTAGAAATGCACATTTCATTTTCAAACCCGGCGAAATTGATGCCATAGTAGATTTTTTCTATGCTACAACCGATATGTTGCATGGTAAGAGAATTGCCGGGATTGCTCAAATTTCACATGAAGCTGCAATTATCAAGTTAATCGAAACATTAAAATGTGAAAAAGATGATTTCCATGTGAGGTTATTTATTACATTTGAAGAAGCACTTTGTTTTTTGTCATAATCAGGAACAAGTCTTACAGACTTATTAAAAACAGAAGATTAAAACAGGGAATATTTGTTCGTAAGCTCTTTCATAAAGTCATCATAAATATAGATAACAAACCCGATGTATTTACATCTGTCTTGTAAGTTGAATATCCAAAATACCCACTGTTTAAGTTAAGTTTTTAAAATTTAATCTACTTTTAATTATTCTTTCATACAAATACCTTAGTATTGTTGTTAAATTTTTAAATGGATGAAAAGAAGAGATTTTATTAATAGAGGGCTTTTAACAGCATTCGCCGGTACCGTTGCATCGCCTGTTTTGTTTTCTGGATTTAAATCACCCAATAGAAATGAATTCCATGGTAAAACTAAAAATATCATTTTCCTTGTAAGTGATGGTATGAGTATTGGCACAGCAACAATGGCCGACCTGTTGTTACAACGAAAAGAAGGCAGAACCAGCCAATGGATGGATTTGTACAGGCAAAATAAAATAAAACGGGCGTTAATGGATACGGCATCTGCTAACGCTCTGGTTACTGATTCTGCGGCGGCTAGTTCTGCCTGGGGTGGTGGTGTACGAGTAAAAAATGGTAGGTTGAATGTAGGGCCAGGTGGAGTTGCATACAAACCCATTTTACAGAAGTTTAAAGATGCAGGTAAAGCAGTTGGGTGCGTTACTACTGTTCCCATTACTCATGCCACTCCGGCTGGCTTTTGTGTAAATATGAAACACCGGAACATGCAGGATAAAATAGCTTCAAAGTATCTGGAACTCCGTTTCGATGTTATGATGGGAGGCGGAATGGAATATTTCGACGGTAGAAAACGAGAAGATAAAAAAAATATATTTGGTGATTTTAAAAATCAAGGTTTTAATGTAATCAACACAAAAGCACAAATGGATTTGGTTGAGCCAGGTAATCCAACACTTGGTGTTTTTTTCGATGATGGTTTACCTTATACTATTGACCAAAAATCAGATAAAGATCTTACAAAAAAAATTCCTGCGCTAGCCGAAATGACCAACAAAGCTTTATCATTATTGCAAGACAATAAGGAAGGATTCGTTTTGCAGGTTGAAGGAGGGAAAGTTGACTGGGCAGCCCATGCAAACGATGCTGCCGGATTATTGTACGACCAAATTGCATTTGATGATGCTGTTAGAATAGCAATTCAATTTGCCGAAAGCAGGCAGGATACTTTAGTTATCATTACAACTGACCATGGAAATGCAAACCCCGGATTAATAAAGCATGATAAGGTAAACAAAATGTTTGAAACCTTGCACAATATTAAGCATACCAATGAATGGGTACTTAATGGAATTTCCTTAAACAGTAAACCTTCTTATGTTATTGAAAGGCTCAATTATGCTCAGGATATAACTATTAGTACGGATGAAGCAAAAAACTTATTGAAACATTATGATGAATCTATAGAAAAAAACGGACTCTATAATGCGTACAAACTTCCTTACAGGAAACTTGCCGAAATACAACGGGCATATACTGCGGTTTACTGGGCAGGTATGAACCATTCTGCAGATTTTGTTGAACTTGCTATGTATGGCACTGGTAACGAGGCACTACCTCCATTTATTAAAAATACTGAATTACACAATTATATGCTTGCAGCGACAGGTATAGAGGAGTTTGTAAGTCTTATTAACTAAAAAATTATTTAAACAAAAGTTACTCTCAAATCTACATCATTTTAAAATGGATAATTTGCTTTATTGCACTAATTGTTATGTATGTGCCGATGTTTGTCCGGTGGAAGTAATTCATCCTGAGAAAGAAATTCTAAAATGTTTGTAAAGAAAACGTTTAATAAAATATCTTCTTTTTTGAAATCAAATCTTAAGATAAAATACCAACATGTTGGTATTGATTCAAATCATTACTTTCCTAAAATTTGTAATGAAAATATATCGAGGCGATATTCTTAAAAATGTTAATTTTATTTTATTACAATCTTAAAAAGTAGGGAGTTATACATAGGTCATAGAGTTAATTTTTTCTCTCTACTTTTTCTGTGTGAAAGTTTCAGAATTTACTACAGTTCAGTCGTATTTCAATTGATAATCTTTTAAAGCGCTCTAATGTTATTTAATCTAAAACCAAACTTTTTTATGTTAAATCAAGATTTAATTTTAAAAATTGAATTAAACTAATCAAAATAATATTAGTCCTATTTCATTAATCAATATAAATTAGTTTATAGATTTGTCCGCAAAATGAAGTGGAATTATACAAATAAAATAAAAAGATCAATTTTTATCCTGTTAATCGGATTAATAACAGGATATATTTTTAATTCCATATTTTTTCTTCATAGCCATGAGGGCCTTAACGGGAAAATAATTCAACATGCCCACCCGTATGAAAAGCACTCGGATAAATCTTCTCCGGCTCACCAACATTCATCTGATGAAATTGTTTTTATAGAATGCAGTTCTATTCTGTTTGAATATACAAATGATTATGTAATAGAGCACTTTTCGTACTTTATTACCACAATTTCTTCGTATGAATATTCATTTAATCCGAATTTATATTACACAGCCGAAAATCCTCGCGGCCCACCAACTTTAAAAATAGCATAGAATTTTAATTTCATCGCTATCTATTTAGGTTAAATGCATTGCTTTAAATAAAGCTTTGTACAACATTATTTAATAAAAATCATATTTATTTTAATCAGGATTTTCAGATAACAGACTTATCTGAAGGCCTAAATACTATTTAAAAGAATAGTAATAATTAACATTGAAAAAATGAAAACAATTCATCTATATTTATCTCAATTAATTCTATTTATAATTTTTACAAGCTCCTCATTTGCACAACACACCGATGCTAATATTGTAGGGCACGTTGCCGATAACAAAGGAGAACACATTCCTTTTGCAACTATTGTATTAAAAAATACAACAATAGGTTCTGCTACAGATGAAACAGGCCACTTTAATTTGATTAACATGCCCGTTGGAAAATTTGTAGTTAAGGCATCAGCAATAGGTTATAAGCCTCAAGAAAAAGAGGTTGAATTAAAAGCAGATGTTACCGTGGAAATTAAATTTGAACTTGAAGAAGATATCCTGGGTATCGAACAAGTTGTAGTAACAGCCGACAGAAATGACAAAAGAAGAACAGAAGCTTCGGTTATTGTAAATACGATAACTCCAAGAATATTTGAAGTAGCGCAGACAGCAACAATAAGTGACGGATTAAATTTTTGTCCGGGGCTAAGAATGGAAAGTAATTGCCAGAATTGCGGTTTTTCTCAAGTAAGAATGAATGGTATGGAGGGTCCCTACTCACAAATTCTTATTAATAGCCGTCCTATTTTTAGTGGTTTAGCAGGTGTTTATGGGTTAGAATTAATCCCATCAAGTATGATTGAAAGAATGGAAGTTATCCGTGGTGGTGGTTCTGCACTTTATGGAAGTAACGCAATTGCCGGAACCATAAATTTGATCTTAAAAGATCCGGTAAATAATTCTTACGAAGCAGGAATTACATCAGGTTATACCGGTTTAGGTGTTGATGGTGGTGGTGATCCGGCTTTTGATTATAACGTTAATTTTAATACTTCGTTGGTTTCATCAGATAGTAAAACCGGTATGGCTTTGTATGGTTATCATAGAAACCATGATGCTTACGATGCAAATGACGATAGCTTCTCCGAAATTACACAGATCAATAACATAACTGTTGGAACAAGAGTTTTTCATAGATTTGGCCACCGTAATAAAATTGCACTCGACTTTTTTACAATTAACGAGAACAGGCGTGGCGGCGATAGCCTTAACTTACCTGAACATCAGGCAAACATAGCAGAATCGTTAGGGCATAAAATTACAACCGGAGCCATTTCTTTCGATCAATTCTTCAGAGAAAGTGATAAATTATCTTTGTATATATCCGGACAAAAAGTAAATCGCGATTCATATTATGGTGCGGAACAATCTTTAAAAGATTACGGAAAAACTGTAGGATTTACATATATATTGGGAGCACAATATTCTGCTAATTTTTCAAATTCTAATTTAATAGGAGGTGTTGAATATAAGGGTGAAACATTGAAAGATGAAAAACTAGGTTATATGGATTTGGAAAATGCTCAAATTATTAACGACACGTTGGTAGTACCAAATGTTGGGAATCGTTTAATTGCTGATCAAAATCTATCAATATGGGGAGCTTTTGCCCAGTATGAACATACTTTTAATAAATTAAGCGTTTCTGTTGGTGCCAGGTTTGATCATTACATGATTGAAGATAAAGAGCATGATTCAAAAAAAGAAGGTAACGTTTTAAGCCCTAGATTAACCTTAAAGTACGACATATTTAAGTCGCTTCAGGCTCGTTTTAGCTATTCTCAGGGTTATCGTGCACCTCAAATTTTTGATGAAGACCTACATATTGAAGCTTCGGCGTATAGAACAGTTCTGCATGAAAATGATCCTAACTTAAAGCAAGAAACCAGTCAGAGTTACATGGCATCTCTGGACTTTAATAAAATGATCGGAAACGTAAATCTTGGATTTTTGGCCGAAGGTTTTTATACAAAACTTGAAAATGCATTTGCCAGTGTTCCCGAAGATCACCCAACAGAAGAAGGTGTAGTTATTTACACAAGAGTAAATGCAGAAGATGGTGCTGTTGTACAAGGAATAAATATGGAATTAAACCTTGTTCCCGTTGGAACAGATTTCTCATTAACAGGCGGATTTACTATCCAAAAAAGCGAATACGAAAAACCACAAGAAGAATTTAATGAAAAAAGTTTTTTTAGAACACCAAATAATTACGGGTATTTAACATTGGACTGGGACTTTTACGAAGGCATTTGTTTTTCTGCTACCGGAAATTATACAGGAAGTATGTTAGTTCCGTATTATGGTACAGAACTTCCAGAAGGTGATATTCGCGATGCAGGAGAATTAAGAGAATCTGATCCTTTTTTTGATATTGGAACAAAACTGAGTTACCAATTTAAATTAAACGGTGCCAGTATGCAAATGTTTGTAGGGATGAAAAATATATTTAATTCTTACCAGGATGATTTTGATGTAACAAAAAATAGAGATCCTGGTTACCTTTATGGGCCTTCATTACCAAGAACCTTATACTTTGGAATAAAGATCGGTAACTTATTATAAATAATTAACCTGAAATACATTGATCTTTAATCAGAAAATTAATTGATTTTAAAACTCACGCGTAAAAAAGGCTTTCTTCTGGAAATGGAAAGCTTTTTTTTATAAAAATACCATGTTTTAGGTATTGTAATACTTAAATTCTTTTTTGACATTTGTAAAAAAATTATGGGTATAAATCTCCATTTAAACATGATTTAAGAATCGCAAACTAAAACATTATATTATGAAAGATTGGACAAATAAAAAAGATGAATTCGAAGTTAAAGATGTTCGAAAACTTAAAGGTAACTTTTTACCTTCGATATTAAAAAAAGCACAAGAACTGGAAATCGGGCAAGGATTATGTATTGTTCAGGGATTTGAGCCCATACCGCTATACTCCGCATTATCAGAATTGGGGTTCGAACATGAAACTGATAAAGTTTCCGAAACAGAATACAGGGTTTATTTCTGCAGGATATCGAAAAATGAATCCGCTTTCTCTGAAAGTAAAAATGATTTACCTTTCAAACCAACAGCAATAGTTAATTTTAATACAATAGACTCGAGGTTAGCACATACTGTTGTTAACTTCTGGAATCACATATGGGGACAGGAAAATCCGGCTATAGATATGAAAACCCGCCTTTTACTTTCTTTAGCAAATGGTGTTGGAGCCGGACGAATGAGGCAGGCAGTCAGAGAATTTGTTAAAGCATATTCAATTGGTGTTACTACAGCCGAATTTGACGAACTATTTGCCATGTTCGCCTGGAACCAGGGTGTTGGTTATTTCTCATCTGAAATTGGGCCATCTGCATTATTTGCAGCATACAAACTTGTTAAAACTATGGAAGAAAAAGATACGGACCGCGGTGAAATTGTGAAAGAATTACTGGAGAAATTTGGTGAGAATAACCCGGATGTTAAAACCTTCTACAGCCCAAAAAAATAATGATTAACAAAGACGACAAAATAGCCCGGGTTCTTACAAAATACCCTTTTCTTAAGGATAGGCTCATTGCTCGTAATAAAAGGTTTGAGAACCTGAATAATCCAATTGTATTTAATACCGTTGGAAAATTTGCCCGAATTTCAGATGTAGCAAAAGTTTCCGGAGAAAATATTGATGAACTTTTAAAATTTTTAAACAAAGAAATTGAAAATTACAAACAAAAGTAATTATCCAAATTATTCATGCAATCAACATGCGAGGATTTTTAATGTTGAAAACCAAAACTCTTCGTTGGGATTGGAATAAGAATAGGTAACTTTTTATAAAAAGGATGTCTCCAAAAAATAAGTACGTTGGTTTTCCAAATTAAACCACACTTTAAATAATGAGGCTTTTATAAAATTGAAAAGCCTCTTTTTTATAATAATATTCCATTATTTAATTCTTTAACTACAGCATTTTTAAAACTTCTCCCTATAGGAATTTTTTTATCTCCAATTTCTACAGATGTAGCTGAAAAAATTCTTACTTTTTTTATCGATATAATAAATGATTTATGTACTCTTATAAACTGCTCAGAAGGTAAAGCTTCATCTAATTTACTTAATGCACATTTAATAAGAATATGTCCTGAAGTATTATAAAATTTAACATACTCCCGCATACTTTCAATATACAAAATATCATTCAAATTAATATTATATACTTTTTTATTGTCTTTTAAACTTATAATATAATCATTAAGCAAGTCATCGTTTTTATTCCTTCTAACTGTCTCTTTATTTAAAGACCTTTTATATTTATTTATAGCTTTTAAAAATCTGTCGAAGGATACCGGCTTCAATAAAAAGTCAACGACATTTAACTCAAAGCCATCAATGGCAAATTCCTTATGCGCTGATATTATGATAACTTTTGGAGGGTATTGCATTGACCGAATTAGATCCAAACCCGAAATTCTGGGCATATTAATATCTAAAAATATCAAATCAATACTTTCCTCCTCAATTATTTTTAAGGCATCTAAGGCATTCCTTGCTTCGCCAATAATAAGAAAATCATCTAGTTCTTCAATATATCCTTTTATTAATTTAATGGATAAAGGTTCATCATCAACAATTAAACATTTTGTTTTCATCGCTTATATTTTTATTTCCAGAAATACTTTAAATCTATTATGTAATTTATTTGCCGAATATCTATGACGATTTGGATAATACAATTCTAATCGCTTCTGCACATTAACCAATCCTAATCCTTTCCGGTTCTTAATTTTATAATCTTCATCAACACTATTTTCAATAAATATTTTTAAAAATGCATCTTTCATAACTACTTCAATATTAATCCATGCATTATCTAAACTTTTGCTTGCACCATGTTTAAAAGCGTTTTCCACAAATGTAAAAATCAATAAAGGCGGGATTAATATCTTTTTACTATTTTCTTCATCAGGTATATCAATAGTATAAGTTATTTTAAGGTCATCATCATATCTAAGCTTTTCTATTTCTATATATGACGCTATTATCTCTATTTCTTTTCCAAGTTCAACATTAAGTTCGCTGTAATCGTCAATAATATAACGCATTACTTCAGATAATTTCATGATTATCTCGGGAGTCTTTTTTGAATCATCAAGCGCAAGTGTATATAAATTATTTAATGTATTAAACAAAAAATGAGGGTGAAGTTGAGCATTTAACATAGCCATTTTATTTTCCATATTTTTTCTTTCAAGCTCCTTATTATTAATTTCAACTAAATACCAATATTTTATTGCTTTTATGAAAAGTACAGGAAAGTTTACAATTATAAATTTATCAGATTCAACTATAACCGACAGCATAAATGGTAAACTCCCTCTTATCGTTCCAAATTCGGACTCTCCAAAAATAGATGGAAAGATATTTCTATAATATATTCTCATTACAAAAGTGTAAAGGGTTAAAAGGCCAATAAATAGTACCAACGATAGGAAATATTGCTTCTTTAACAACACTTTAGGTAAAATAAAATATAAAAGAGTATAAGTAACAACTATATATAATGGTAAATACAATGTAAATGCGATAAACTGATGCCGTAATATATTATAGTATAAACCATATGATGTAAAATAAATCAATACGATAATCCAAAATAAGAGGTGGCGTATAAGCCTGTACTTAAGTTTATTTTCCCAAATAATTCTTTGTAATAGTGTCATTCTTTAACCTAAATGTCTTTAATTCAATGATAAAATTAATATATTGAAATTCATAATAAATTAATTTCTACCAATTACACTCTTCTTAAGTTGTTCTACTCTCTTCTAAAGACTTTTGTTTCTTCTTTAAAGAAATTACGCTTATTTTTAATCTTTCTTTCCAATTAAACTGGTATTCAAAAATATATTTATGACGTTTTTCTAGTCACTTACTACACCTTTTCTCTTATTCTCTCCATTTTTTGGTATTAAGGACTGTTTGTTTTGACTTAAGCTTCTCTGGTTGATTTTTTTTTAAATTGCCATTCTCTCTGGATACTTTAGTGTTTGTGGTTTTTAAGATTATACACAACGTAGATTTTGATTGAACCTAATTCGTAATAACCAATCATAACA
>JANQHE010000056.1 GCA_028282785.1 Bacteroidales bacterium
CCACCTTGTTTTCCTCCTTCGGGCCCCAGATCAATAATCCAATCAGCAGACTTAATAACTTCAAGGTTGTGTTCAATAATCAAAACAGAATTACCTCTGACTATTAAAGCATTAAATGCTTCCAAAAGCTTTTTTATATCGTGAAAATGCAAGCCTGTTGTTGGTTCATCAAAAATGAATAAAGTAGACTGTTTTGCATTTTCTTTACTAAGGAATGATGCTAGTTTTACTCGCTGGCTTTCTCCACCGCTTAATGTACTTGAAGATTGTCCAAGTTTTATATAACCTAAACCGACTTCAGCTAACGGGGAAAGTTTATCAACAATTCTTTTTTCTGTTGATCCTTTACCTTCGCTAAAAAACTCGATCGCTTCATTCACGGTCATTTCAAGGACATCATAAATGTTTTTATCCCGATATTTTACTTCCAAAACTTCATCTTTAAACCTTTTTCCATGACAATGATCGCAAACTAATGTTACATCGGCCATAAATTGCATTTCTACTTTTATAACTCCTTCCCCCTGGCACTCTTCGCATCGGCCTCCATCTATATTAAATGAATAATGGGACGCCTTAAAATTGTTTACTTTGGATAATTGCTGAGCAGCATAAAGTTTTCTTATTTCATCATATGCTTTAAGGTATGTTACAGGATTTGAACGAGAGGATTTACCTATTGGATTTTGATCGACAAATTCAATGCTATCTAAACTTTTTATATCACCATTTAATTTATCATATTTCCCTGTTTTTTCACCTGTACCTAATAAAATTTTGCTTAAAGCAGGAGAGAGTATGTTTTTTACTAATGATGACTTACCTGAACCACTAACTCCTGTTATTACAGTTAAAATATTAAGAGGAAACTTAACATTTATGTTTTTTAAGTTGTTTTCTCTTGCACCTAACAATTCAATATAATGATTCCATTTTCTTCGCTGTTTTGGAATTGAAATTATTTCTTTTCCATTTAAATACTTTGCTGTTAGGCTATTATCACTTTTGATAATTTGATTTTTATTTCCCTGGAAAATAATTTCACCGCCTAAACGACCGGCAAAAGGGCCAATATCAATAATTTCATCAGCTGATTTGATTATATCTTCGTCATGCTCAACGACAATAACCGTATTTCCAATATTTTGAAGTTGTTTTAATACTTTTATTAAACGATCATTATCTCTTGAGTGTAATCCAATGCTAGGTTCATCAAGAATGTATAACGATCCTACCAAGCTACTTCCTAAAGATGTAGCCAAGTTGATTCTTTGAGATTCTCCTCCGGAAAGGGTAGAGGATAAGCGATTTAAAGTTAAATACCCTAATCCGACATTCATTAGGAAATCCAATCGACTGTTTATTTCTATAAGAATACGCCTGGAAACATCTTTTTCATAATCAGACAATTTAAGTTTTTTGAAAAACCCTTGAAGTTCATCTATTGGCATCAAAACCAAATCCTGCAATGATTTATTTCCTACTTTAACATATGATGCTTCTTTTTTCAATCGAGTTCCCCTGCAATCCGGGCAGGTTGTTTTACCCCTGTATCTGGACAGCATAACCCTATATTGAATCTTGTATTTTTTTTCTTCGAGATGCTCAAAAAAAGTATTTAATCCCCGGAAATACCTATTTCCAGTCCAAAGTAATTGCTTTTGCTCATCAGTTAAATCGAAATATGGTTTATGTATTGGAAAGTTAAATTTATCTGCATTATATACCAATCGATTTTTCCATTCTTGCATTTTTTCTCCTCTCCAACAAGCAATGGCTTCTTCGTAAATTGATAAACTTTTATTCGGAACTACCAGATCTTCATCAATACCAATAATTTTTCCATAACCTTCACACCTGGGACAAGCACCTACCGGATTGTTAAAACTAAAAGTATGAACATTTGGTTCTTCAAATTCAATTCCGTCCGCTTCAAATTTATTAGAAAATTTTTCAGATGTTTTTTTATCATCAAATACCTTTATAATGCAGTAACCATTACTTTCGGAAAATGCAGTTTGAACAGAATCAGCAAATCGACTTAATGAATCTTCATTATTTGAAACACTAATACGGTCAACAACCATATTAATTGCTTTTTTTTCATTTACCGGTGACTGATCCAGAAGCAACTCTGATATTTTATAGATATTGAAGTCTTGTTCTATTCTTGAAGCACCTGCATTTTGAAGTTGTTCCAAATATTCCTTAAAAGGTTTACCGTTCTTTTTATCAAAAGGAGAAAGAATTAATATTTTGGTATTTTCCGGATAACTTATGATGTAATTTACCACATCGGTTACCGAATGCCTCTTTACAATTTTATTTGAAACAGGTGAATATGTTTTACCGATTCGGGCAAACAATAATTTCAAATAGTCGTAAACTTCCGTAGAAGTACCAACAGTAGATCGTGGGTTTCTTGTATTAACCTTTTGCTCAATAGCAATAGCGGGCGGTATACCTCGAATAAATTCCACATCGGGTTTATTTATTTTACCAAGGAATTGCCGGGCATAAGACGATAAACTTTCTACGTATCTTCTTTGGCCTTCTGCATAAATTGTATCAAAAGCCAGTGATGATTTACCGGAACCGGATACTCCGGTGATCACTACAAATTTGTCGCGGGCTATTTTAATGTTGATGTTCTGTAAATTATGAACTTTTGCGCCTTTTATTTGAATATATTGTTTTTTATTTGGCATAAATATTGAAAAATGATACTCTTAAAGAATGTTAACAAAGCTTAATTGGTTTTGATATAAATATATTTTTTATTTAAATTGCATTAAAATTACTAATAAATTTCTAACTTAAAACTCGGAGGATTGTTTATCGAATAGACTTCTACCTTTTTACAAAATCTAAAAAAAGGAGGTTGTTTTGAAAAAAACAAAACTTACCGATCATGACCTGGTAAAAAGGTTTATTGATGGTGAACAATCAAGTTTCGAAATCCTAATTACAAGACACAAAGATAAGGTTTATACCTATATCTTGCTAATGGTAAAAAATGAGCATTTAGCTCAGGACATCTTCCAGGAAACCTTTATCAAAGTTGTTAAATCTTTAAATTCAGGCAGGTACCAGGAGAATGGTAAATTCATTTCATGGGTAATTCGAATTGCACATAACCTTATCATTGATCATTTCAGGAAAGATAAGCAAATGAAAACGTGTTCGAACGATGATTATGAAATGGATATTTTCAATTCGTCCAGATTTTCAGATAAAACAGTTGAGGAAAGTTTAATACATAGTCAGATAATGACTGATGTAAGGGCTTTGGTTGAGCATTTACCTGATGAGCAAAAGGAAGTAATTGTTTTAAGACATTTTATGGGGTTAAGTTTTAAAGAAATTGCGGATCAAACTAATGTTAGTATAAATACGGCATTGGGAAGAATGAGATACGCACTGATTAACTTGCGTAAGTTGGTTGAAGAAAAGAATTTAAGTTTGACATTAACTTAATTACAATAAAAAAAGCACATTTTATATAATAAAGATTTTCCCATAGCGTTCTTAAAGAAAATAACTAAACTATGCCTATGGGAAAAACTTCTACTCTAATTTATCTTTTTAGTAATTTCGATGAAAGTGAACTTATTAACGAAAGTTTGTACGATGATGATTTAAAAGAGTTTGAAAATATATTTAACTTTCTTGAAGAAAATACTAAAAAGGTACCGGATAGAATGGTTGATCAATTAATTGATTTTGCAAAAAACTATTCTTAGGTTCAATCAATATAGAAAGAGGTGATGTAAAACATCATCTCTTTTTTTATTTAAAAAATTTGACTTTTAAATTTAATCTAGTATTATTGTGATATCAAAATGATATCATGTTTAATTTAAATTTTAAGAATATGAAAAATGAAAAAGTATTTTCGGCTGCATCAGGTTTTTTTATTTTATTTCTTGATCTGGTAGTCTTCTTTGGCAGTATTGTGGGATTGATTGCTTTACACAATTTGTGGCTAATTGTAACGCTTGTAATAAGCATATTCATGATGATAGGATTTATTATTGTAAATCCGAATGAATCTGCAGTACTTGTTTTATTTGGTGCTTATAAAGGAACAGTTAAAACAAATGGTTTTTTTTGGGTAAACCCTTTCTTTACGCGAAAAAAGATATCATTAAGAGCTCGAAACTTCGATAGCGAGCCAATAAAAGTAAACGATAAATTGGGTAACCCTATAAAAATTGGCCTTGTCCTTGTATGGAAGGTAGAAGAAACTTTTAAAGCTGCTTTCGAGGTTGATGAATATGAGCATTTTGTGGTGGTACAAAGTGAAGCAGCTCTTAGAAAATTAGCAGGTAAATACCCATATGATAATTTTGAAGATGAGCCTGTCCGCCTGTCTGCCGACAAGGCTGGTCGGGCTAGCGGGGAAGCTGAAGTAACTTTAAGGTCGGGAGTTGAAGAGGTAAATGAGGAGTTAGTAAAAGAAATTATAGAACGTTTGGAAATTGCTGGAATTCATGTTATTGAGGCCAGAATAAATTATATAGCATACGCAGAAGAGATCGCCAGTGCAATGCTTAGAAGACAACAAGCTACTGCAGTTGTTGCAGCAAGACACAAAATTGTTGAAGGAGCAGTAGGTATGGTTGAAACTGCATTACAACAATTATCAGGCAGAGAAATAATTGAAATGGATCATGATAGTAAAGCAGCAATGGTAAGTAACTTAATGGTAGTTTTATGTTCTGATGAATCTGCCAGGCCAGTTGTTAATACAGGAACTCTAAATCATTAATTATGTCTAAAAAGAAATCTTTTGTACTTAGGTTGAGTGAGGAGAAAATGAAGGCCCTGGAAAAATGGGCTGCAGATGAATTTCGTAGTACTAATGGGCAGCTTGAGTGGATTATTACTAAGGCCTTAAAAGATTCGGGACGATTAAAAAATATGAATTCTTCGAACGAAAACTAATGATATGGAAAAAAATGAATCATCACTGGATATTTTAAAGAATATAGCCAAACGGGAAAACTGGGAAATTAATGTTGGCGAACAAAAGCATAGTGTAAGACACGGACATAGCAAAAGATCAGTAATAATTAAAAATCCGGAAATTCCACAAGTGTATTTTATTTCGGCACAAACCCCAAATATGGATAAATATAGAATATATAGCGGAACATTTTCACCTGTAAATATTAGTGAAAAATACAAATTGCTCATAAAGAATCGAAATGCCTTGGATAAAATCAGTTTTCGAAAAAACAGGAAAAGATTTAAAACAGGAAATAGCAGTTTCGATTCTAAAATCAATATTGTAACCAACAATAATATTGAAACTCATAAAATTTTCGGGAGTTCCAAGGTGCAGATGGATGTTTTAAAATTTATGAAAAGGAACTGCGGATTACATATTGGTTTTAATGAGATAAATCCTGACTTTAATGAAGAATTGAAAGGAAAGAATTTTTTGTCTTTGTTTATTACCATGGAATGGATGTTGGAAAAAGAAATGATTGATGCTGCTTTTAACCTGGCTAAGGTCCTTAGAGATAAATTTAATTAAATATTACAATTATGAATAAAGTTTATAAATACACCTGCCCAAAATGCGGAGGTAAAAATTATGAAATTAGTGAGATTAGAACAACAGGTAGTTTTATGATGAAATTGTTTAATATTCAGAACGTAAAATTTACCACTGTTAGTTGTTCAAGATGTCAGTATACTGAGTTATATAAAACTTCCAGTAATAAGTTTGGTAATGTGATCGACTTTTTTACCAACTAAAAAAATATCCATTAGTTTTTGCCTAATGGATATTTAAAACGTTGATATGACTGCTGTTTTTTTCGCATTTTAATTGAAGAATTATTGATGGGCATAGTTTTTACAGGAAAAAAAATCATCATCTCATCATTACCATTTCTGATTTTAATTTTTTACCTGGTATTTTTCAGAATCAATAAATTTGATCCAAGTATTAAACTATTTCGCGACTTTTCTTCTAAACAGCCTTTTTAATAGAGATATATTCGTGTACCAATTCGTCAAGAATATCCAGAGGTACTGCTCCGTTTTTTAAAACAACATCGTGAAACTCCTTTAAATCAAATTTATCTTTTAATTCTGCTTTAGCTTTTTCTCTCAATTGCAAGACTTTGATCATTCCAACTTTGTAAGCGCAAGCCTGACCAGGCGTAACAATATATCGTTCAATTTCCGAAACAACTTCGCTATTTGCCATACCGGTATTTTCCAGCATGTATTGAATGGCTTCTTCGCGAGTCCATTTTTTATAATGTATTCCACTGTCAACAACTAATCGAACAGCTCTAAATAACTCGGATTGTAAACGCCCCAAATTAGCGTATGGTTTATTTTTATAATATCCCATTTCATAAGCAAGTTGTTCTGAGTACATTGCCCAGCCTTCCGCATATGCCGTAAAGGGAACTAACTTTCTAAACGTGGGAACACCTTCTAATTCGGAAGCAATTGAAATCTGAAAATGATGTCCGGGAACCCCTTCATGGAAAGCAAGGGTAGGCATTGTATATTTCAAGTTGGCTTTGATATCGTATAGGTTTACATAAAAAATTCCAGGTCGTGAACCATCCATTGGTGCCATTGAATAATATCCACCAGGAGCTGTAGCTTCGTTAAATTCCGGTACCCGTTTAATTTCTAAACCAGCTTTTGGTTTAACATTAAAATAGTTATCAACCTCAAGATTAATTTCATCGATTATTTTATTAAAATCAACCAAACATTGTTCTCTGCCTTCATCGGAATCTTCGTAAATAAATTCGGGATTCATGCTAAGTTCGTCCATATAAACATTAATGCTCTTTGTTGTATCCGAATACCCCAATGAATAAAGCAGTTTTCTCATCTCACTCTGAATTCTGGAAACCTCCTTTAAACCTAATTCATGAACTTCCTTTGGTGTAATATCCAGCGTAGTATGACTTCTTACCTGGTAAGCATAAAATTCTTCTCCATCAGGGAATTTCCAAACTCCGTCGTCTGTTGTAGCTTTTTCTTCAAGTTCTGCAAAATAATCGATTAAGCTTTGATAGGCCGGAGCTACAAATTCATTAACTGCCAGTTCAACTTTTCCAAGCAGTTCTTGTTTATTTTCAATATCTTCAACTTCGTTAATTTTCTTTTCAAATGAAGTAAATAAAATATTCTCATTCATCGGAGAATTAACAAAGTTGGTCATTTCAAGGATAACTTTCTCAATAACGAACGTTGGAGGTATAACATTTAATTCTTCCCTTGATTTAAGACCCTCTAATAACTGACCGAATTTTGTTTCAAATGCTTCAAGTCTTTTAATATAAGCCAAAGCATCCTTTTCGGATTTAATATTGTGGCTACTTTCCATAAAGCTCAACATTCCTGCTTGTATACCAAAGGATTGATTTACCGGATAATTGTGCAAGTAGTACTTATTGGATTCAACCATATCTGATAAAAACCATTCGAGAATACGAGAGCTTAAAAGTTGTTCTTCAGATTGTTTATCTTTGTTATAACTTTGAAGAGTTCTTAACGATTCTTCGATGTCTTTTTGTTTTCTAAGTTGCGTTTCAAGAGAGATATCACTTAACTTATCATTGTACATTCCACTAAGTACCGGAATACCAAGAGCAGAAATCATTTCAGGTTCTTCAAGCATAAATTCAATAAATACTTTTTCATAATA
Organism: Bacteroidales bacterium; assembly: GCA_028282785.1. GTDB lineage: Bacteria > Bacteroidota > Bacteroidia > Bacteroidales > UBA12077 > UBA12077. The sequence continues at coordinate 7,691 of JANQHE010000056.1, forward strand.
ATGATTTATTGAAAATGGTTTAAACCAAATGACATTAATCAAAAATACCAATACTATTACAAGAGCTGTTAGTACCAGATACTTAATAATTTTAAGGATTTTTTTCATTTTAAGCGTTTTTTAGTTTGTAAGGGATATGATCAATTTAATATCTTAGCGTTTAATTAAAATGATATAGGAATGTAATTAAACCTTCATAAGCAGGTTTCTTTTTATTTTCAATCTCCATACGAACTTTCAATTGTAATTTTGTTATTCCCCGCAAATCATTTAATCCATGTAGCCATACGCGTACTCTTACTTTGTCACCAACAGCAACATATTCTCCAAATTTAAATTTATCAATACCATAGTTAATGATAGCTTTGGTATTTTGAACCTCGACCACGTCATCCCAAAAATGTTTTAACAAAGAAACAGTTAAATATCCGTGAGCAATTGTTGTTTTAAATGGAGATTCTACTTTTGCTCTTTCCGGATCGGTATGGATCCACTGGTGATCCAAAGTAGCATCTGCAAATTGATTAACTTGTTCCTGTGTTATTTCAAGATAATCCGAAACTCCTAATTCTTTACCTAAATAGTTTTCAAAATCTTGATAGCTTTTAATAATTACTTGTGCCATAATTTATTCATTTAAGAGGTTTATAGTGTGACAGGCTACAATACCTGCTGTTTCCGTTCTTAATCTGCTCTCTCCAAGGCTTACTTCCTTGAAATTATTCTGTTTTGCTATATCTATTTCTTTCTGGCTGAAATCACCTTCAGGTCCTATTAATATCAAAGCATTTTCGCCTTTATTATAGGCTGTTTTTAAAGAGGGTTTTTGACTTTCTCCGCAATGGGCAATAAATTTTTTTCCATTAAAATCCGGACCAGCAAAATCCGATAGTTTAGTAAAATTATTTAAAATTGGTTTATAGGCTTTTATTGATTGTTTTATAGCCGATATAATTATTTTTTCTAATCTTTCATTTTTCAATATTTTTCTTTCGGAACGATCGCAAACGATAGGAGTGATCTCGTCAATTCCTATCTCAGTTGCTTTTTCTAAAAACCATTCAAAACGATCGATATTTTTGGTGGGAGCGATGGCTATATGCAAGTAATGATTTCTTTTTCCAAATTTCTTTGTGGTTTCAACTATTTCGACAGAACACTTCTTTGGATTTGCATCAATAATCTTAGCATTATGAAATCCCCCGTTTCCATCAATTAATTGAATTTTATCATGTACATTTAATCTTAAAACTTTAATGCAGTGTTTTGATTCCACTTCATTGAGTATATAAATTTTATTTCTTAAATCTGGCGTATAAAATAAATGCATATATCTTTGTGTTTGACTAACAAAAATAGTCATTGAAACTAAAAAGCAATGAGAAAGATCGGATTATTATCAGATACACATGGTCACTTGGACGAAAAAATTATGCATTTTTTTCAAGATTGTGATGAAATTTGGCATGCCGGAGATATTGGAGATATTGGTGTTGCCGATAAAATCTCAAACATAAAAATATTGAAAGCTGTTTATGGTAACATTGATGATCAGGATGTACGAATTGTTTATCCTAAAATTCAATCTTTTACATGTGAGAATGTAAAGGTTCTAATGACACATATTGGTGGTTATCCCGGGAAATATGAGAAAAGTATCAAAGTGTTAATACAAAATTTGAAACCGGATTTATTCATTTCGGGACATTCTCATATTTTAAAGGTAATATACGACGATAAAAATGAACTGCTTCATATAAACCCTGGTGCAGCAGGCAAAACAGGATTACACAAACTCAGAACTGCAGTTAGATTTGTAATTAATAGAGGTGAAATACAAGATTTGGAAGTGTTGGAAATGAGCAGGTCTTAATATTTTTGTGCAATCATTCTAATAACAGATGCTTTTCCATGATGAAATTCTCCTTCTTCCAGATGTATTTCTTTTTCTTCAAGTAGTTTGATATTTAAATAATCAAAATCTGCTTCTAATTGTTTAGTACTATAAAGTAAATTAAGATCTTTAGGGCCCCCGGATTTATTGTCAATTTGAGATTTGGAGAAGCATTCCAGCACTACTTTACCTTCCACGTTTAAAAGGTTTTTAAGTTTACGGTGAAATTCTAGTCGAGCCTTTGGAGGTAAATGAAAATAAATAATAGAAATGTTATCGAATTTTCCATTATTTGAAAATGCCGAGGCCTCCGATGTTATATAATTAATCTTTACCTGGTTTTCTTCAGCTAAATGTAATGCTTTTTTCTTAGCTGAAACACTGTAGTCAAATGCTGTTACATCCCAGCCATTTTTAGCAGCATATACTGCATTTCTTCCTTCACCATCTCCAGGTAACAGTATTTTTCCTTTTTTTATTTTATTTAGATTATTCTTAAAAAATTCATTAGGTTTAATACCATAAATAAACTCGGAAGAGTTATAGCGAGCATCCCAAAATTCTTTCATACCGTGAGTTCTTAAATTCCTTCCTCTTTAAGACCTTCTTCTTCGTTTTTTTGTTCAGTACCTTCTTCTTTTTTTTCCTCTTTTTGCTCATCCGGATTTGGATCTTGGTTTTGTTTTTCCCATTCCTCTAACTCCTTTTGCTGTTGTTCTAATAATTTTCTTTCTTCTTCTTTAGCAGCTTGTTCTTCTTCAAATAATCTCATGTTTCTTAAAAACTGCACTTTATTTTGTTCAGTAGCTATAATGTATCGATACGGAGTTTCCCCTCTCTTGGTTTTGAGTTTACGTGCACCTTTTTTGATACTTTCAATGGCATTAACAAAATCTCCGTTATTTGATAAAGTTTGCATTACTCCTCTGGTATAAGAAAAGTAATAGTAGTCTTTATTAGGCAGTTCAATATATAATTTCATAATATCACCACTACGTCTTTTCAAAATTTGGAAATAACCGTGAACATATTTATTAATTGGCTTGTTATTTATGGTTGCAATTCCAATTTTACCGTAGTTAAGGTACATTCCATTTTCGGTATACCACTTAAATTTTACATTTCCAAGCAGCATTGTATGCTGGGTTGAGGCAGGTAATTTGGCTTCGTCGGCATACAGCATTAATTGATTATTAAATTCTTTATAGTTTTCATTTCCAGCTAATTCGTTCATATTTTTTTCAAAAAACTCCGAAGTAATACTCATCGCATCTAAACCTTTTGCTGATTGTAACTCACTTACCAAAGTATCCAGGGCTGCTTCGGAAAAGAAAAAATCAAGGCCCATAACTAACTCGGTTTTAATTTCATTTTCATTAAGTAAATGATTCACCGAACCAGCAGGCGATAACTTGATTTGACCAACATCGATACCAAGATTTACTTTACCTTCACTATGCTGTAAACAGAAATCCCTTTGGAGGCTAACTAAATCTCCAATCGTGTCCGTTTTAAGATGTTTGGACCTTTCTGTTACCGTGTATTTATTTGCACTTTTGTTAAAATATAAATATCCTGTTGCATTAATTAGTGATACATCATTAGGGTCTCTTCGTCTGTCGAGAAATCTTGAATAAATATGAGAAGAATCTTTTGTTATAAAAGTAGCTACGTGTAATCCTCTTCCATTAATACTTTGCGTACTTGATGTTACAGGAATGTAAATACTGTCCGGGTTTATTTCACTTTCGAAATATGCAAATTGAGTTTCTTTTCTCGGACAATCATAATCTAATTTCACTCCGCCATTAAAAGTTAAAAATTTCCGATCTGCATTAAGTAATATTTCACCCTGATAATGATATACAGGGCTTAATGTGAAATCTTCGTCCATGCCTATTTTGGCTTTTGCTATGGTCATTCTACTGGTATCTACATATATATCAGTAAAGTGAATATTTTGTATTTCGTCATTTTCATCAATATAGTCATAATCACCGGTTGCTAAATACTTATAGCGGCCTTTAATATTGATTTTGGAGTTATAGATTCTATGATATCTATTCTCAGCATTGGCAATAATTTCAGAATTAGCGAGTGTTTTGAATTTTGCCATATGGCCAATAGTTACATCATTTTTATCCGGAAATATTAATGCGTCAGCAACTTTAATGTATTCAACTTCTGTGGCATTTATTGTACTGTCTTTTAAACTATATATAGCTTTAGTTGATGTAAAACGTAATGAATCCTGACTTCTATGAATGGATAAGTATAATGCTCCGGGTAAATTATCATCTTTTAATTCAGCCAATTTTTTAACATCATCCGATGCTGTTGGATCAATTTGCGGGCTCGATTCAATTGCTATTTCATCTTTTACAATGCTCCAATTGAATTTATCAAGATAACTTTCATATAAATTTTTAGGAAAATTAGCAATGGTATATGATTCGTTTGAACTAAAATCACCTGATTGAGTTGTAAAGTCTACTTCTCCATTTAAGTTATTTGTTGTGAAATTAAAATCGCTTTTATCCAATGACTTCAAGGCGAAGGTTGTTGTATCAGAGCTAAAAGAATTTGCTTTAAAGTCAAAAAGTTTTGATTTCATTTTAGCTTTCTCCAAATCTAATGTACCCTTACCACTTAATCCTGTAGGTTTAACAATTAAAGAACCGCTTAGTAATGTGTTGTTCCCATACATATTAAATGGATCTTTGGTTTGATGAGCATACATAACGTCATTGTATGGATACCATGTAATATCCACTTCGTTTGATTCTAACCTTGGAAATTCTATACCAGAAATTCTTTGACTTAGCGTAAAGTCTACCGCATGAATTTTTGTTGAATCAGGGAAAAATAATATGCTATCCGTTTGTGCACTGGTAGTTAAATACTCAAGTGTACCTATACCCTTCAAACCTTGATTACTCAAATCGATTGTGTTATAATATGTTCCTTTACCTGCATATAAAGGAAATCCCTGAGGTGGAGTTTCTCTTCTAAAGCCTAATGAAAAGTCTGCTCGCATATATAATGCGTCATCAAAAGGAGGAAATATATTTGTAGAATAGAACCGCCCTTTAAATTGTAATCCTTGTACATTAAAATTATCTAAACTATCAATTACAAATGGATCTAATTCAAAATAAAAGCTGTCTCTTTTATAAACTCCACCAAATATATAATGAGCATCATAATATACAAACGAATTTTGATTACTCTTAAAAACAGGGTATTCCGGATATCGTTGAAAACCTGATTTATTATTAGGTTCATCAATTAATAATTCACCTGTAATTTCCTCAACAGTATTATGTACATGCGCCAGAACCGGATTATTGTAAATATCTCTTTCTTCGGTTTGAACCTTGATTCGAAGCGAGTCTATATTATTTAGATTAATTTTAAACGTGTCGTAACTAAAATCAAAATTTTCTCCGAAAAAAGTAAATAATCCGGCTTCAATGATGCCACCAAAATCAAAATCACAATTCTTTTTCATGATAATTTTGTTATGACTTGGATAGATTGTTACATTTTGAGAATCGGAAAGAAAGATCCGTGGTACCCCATTTATTTCAAGGTCAAAGGTATTTAAATCCAATACTCCATTATGTACTAAATCTTCTGTTTCAGATTGAAATTTGATTACATCGTAATCTTTTTTACCAAAACGGGCATCAATAAAGTCATAGAGTTTTTGTTTAATTATGGCTTCATCTTTATCGGCATCATAAAAAACAAATCCATCCACACTAAGGTACATTAACATTTGTTTTATTTGATAATCATCATAGCCAAGAAATTTTGCAAGTTCAGCCCCGGCAAATATCTCAGAGTTAATCTTATTGGAATAGTTTCTTAAGACTAACAATGGATGGAATTGATCCCGCATCATGATCCTTTCAAATTCAATTAGGTTATAAAAATTTGATGAAGTAAATGTAGCATTACCAATAGCGGCAGCTCTTCGTTTAGTTAAATATATTTTATCATCATCCAATCGCCATAAAAGTCTATCAAAGTTCATTGAAATTTGATGGTACGAATTAAAAAACGGGCTTTTTGAAACAATTCGTTCTGAGGGAGTTAAAGACACTTCTTTTACATGCGGGGTATAGTTAAATGATATACCCGGATGAAAAATAGAATCATTTTTCAAATGAATTGTAATTTGGGCGTTATTAGACACAATTCTTCCATTTCCAAACATAAAATTGTTTGCTACAGCTGTAATTATAAGTGTGTCGTTTTTTTGTATGTAAAGCGCTGCTTTCTTTTCGGCATCTCCTGAGCCCATCAAATTAGCTCCTTTCATCGAAAAACCTCCATCATAATCTATATCAGGATATATATCTTCAATTTGAAATCTCTTCTGATAAGAATCGAATTCAGGATAGATAGCAGTACTGGGATTCATAATATGAACCACCTGATCTGTAAATCTACCCAAAATAGGTTTATCAAAATACATTTTATTTAAGAAAATAGCGGAATCAACACGATATGTGGATTTGGAAAAATCTATCTTATACTTTTTGAATTCAGCTTTAACTTTCAGAGGATCGTAATCTGCCCGTTCCCAAGTAACAAAACCTTCTCTACCTAACCATTGATGGGTTATAGGGTAAAATTCACCACTAGTCTCAAAAATACCAATAGTATCTTCCTTTATTTTACATGTTAGATCGGTTTTATTAAAAACAATTTTTAATTGATCATTTACCTCAAACTCATAATCATCCGAATTAGCATACCACCTTGTGGAAGCCGTGCTGTAAACTAATTTCTCTTCGATCAGCGATTTGGTATTTTTAAAATAATCAGTTACAATTCTTAAAGGATACTTTTCATTTTTGAAGATAAAATAAATTCCTTTTTCCCAATTATCATAATGCTTCATTGCACCATCCAGGCGATGAAAAGTCATAACTAATTCGAAATATTTTAATATATGTGGGTTACGACGAGCTTTATTGTTAAGCATGAAATTATAAACGCCTTTGAAACGGTCTTTTATATCATTCGAGAAATAACCTGTATTCCATTTTTCAATGAAAGATTCTAAACTGTCTTCAACAGCCTCTGACAGGTTTCTATTTACATATTCTTCAAACTGTTCGATAAATAAGGTGGTATCTTTAGGAACCTCCTCAACCTCTTGTGCCATGGAAGAGAAATAAAGAAATCCAAAAAAGAAAATCGTAAGACCTTTAAGTAGACATTTTTTCATCGCAATACATTTTATTTTTTATAAAATTCTGCAGCCACCCAACTGTGCTTTTCTAAATGGTTAACATATTCAATATCATGTTCTGCGGCTTCTTCTTTAATCATAGAAAGATCTTTATCATATAATCCACTTAATAATAAAGTCCCGTTTTGTTTTAAAACTTTTGAGTAATGTTTTATATCATCCATTAAGATATTTCGGTTGATATTCGCAATAATAATATCAAACTTTTGATTGGTTAGCAAGCTGGCATCACCTTGAAGTACCTTAATATTTTGACAATTATTTTTTTCAATATTTTCTAGAGTATTATTATAGGCCCATTCATCAATATCTATTGCAGTAATATCCACAGCACCTTTCAGGGAAGCAAGTATTGCCAATACTCCAGTTCCACAACCCATGTCCAAAACTATTTTATTATCCAGATCAAGATCCAGCATGGTTTTTAACATTAGATAGGTCGTTTCATGATGCCCGGTTCCAAAAGACATTTTGGGCTCAATTACAATTTTGAATTTTGTTTTTGGAGTATTTTTATGAAAAGGAGCGAGGATAAGACATTGATCCTCAATTAAAATTGGTTCAAAATTCTTTTCCCATACCTCATTCCAATTTTGAGTTTTAATTACCTCATAGGTATAATCAATGGTAACATCCGGGATACCGTTAACTTGCAGTTGTTTTACTTTTTTAATATCGAAGAACTTTTCCAATATGTAGGCATTTAAGCCATCACCTGTTTCATCATAGCTTTCGTAACCAATTTCATTTAATTCAGCTGTTAAGATTCCTGCTATTTCTTGTATGTTATCTGCCGATATTTTACAGATTAGTTCAATATAATCCATGGATATTTTTAGAATGAGTTAGCAATAGCAATAAAATCATCGGCACTAAGTGAAGCACCACCTATTAAACCTCCATCGACATCCGGATTAGCAAATAATTCTTTTGCATTTGAAGGTTTACAGCTCCCTCCATAAAGAATAGAAAGGTTTTCCGCAATTTCTGATCCATAAGAATTCATAATTGTTTCTCTAATAAATTTGTGCATTTCCTGTGCCTGAATTGGGGTTGCTGTTTTTCCAGTGCCAATTGCCCATACAGGTTCATATGCAATAATTATATTCTTAAAATCTTCAGCATTAATTCCATAGAACATTCCTTTTATCTGTTTGGAAACTACTTCGAAATGTTCATTATTTTCTCTCTCATCCAACACTTCACCACAACAAACAATTGGAGTAAGATTATTTTCTAAACTTATCTTTATTTTTTCATTGATCAACCCATTGGTTTCGAGATAATATGCGCGCCTTTCCGAATGGCCCAAAATGACATGATTAGCACCAGCAGATTTAAGCATTTCAGCAGAAACTTCACCTGTAAAAGCTCCTTTAGCCTGATTGGAACAATTCTGACCGGATACCTCAATTTTTGTATTTGAAGTTAACTTACCAGCTTCACTTGTGAGAATAAATGGTGGAGCAATAATTAATTGAGTATTCTTTACAGAATCAGTTTTTAGAATGATTTGTTTAATTAATTCGGCGCCATCTGAAAAAGTTGTATTCATTTTCCAGTTACCAGCTACAATTTGTTTTCTCATATTGAAAATTATTTGGGATTGTGATTGTATTACCAAAAATAAGAAATATTACGCTTTAATGATTTGTTTTATTTTAAAAATGTCCTTCTAATTACTTAAACGAATTCGAGGATCAAGAAAGCTATACAGAATATCCACCAAAGTATTAATAATAATGAAAACGATTGAAATGGTTAATACACAGCCCATAATTACCGGGAAATCGTATTTATTTAGGGAATCCACAATAACATATCCTAGTCCTTTCCACCCAAAAATATATTCGATGAAAACAACGCCAGCCATTAATGAAGCAAACCAACCTGAGACCGCAGTAATTACCGGATTTAATGAATTTTTTAAAGCATGCTTCCATATGATTCGACTGAAAGATAAGCCTTTTGCTTTGGCTGTTCTGATATAATCTTGAGAAAGTACATCAAGCATAGAATTTCTCGAAAGTTGGATAACAATTGCTAAAGGTCTAATTCCTAATGTAAAAGCTGGTAAAATCAGATTTTTTAACTGAAGATGAATTCCTTCTCCAAAATCATCAATCTCATATAAATTTCCTGTTAGATTTAATCCGGTTAAATCACCAAGGATAAATGCAAATATCCAACCAATTAAAATAGCGGCAAAAAAGGATGGAAGGGACATACCAAGAGTGGAAAACAAAAGTGAAACACGGTCGAAAAGGCTATCTTTTTTAATGGCTGCAATAATTCCAAAAAAAATTCCAATTATCGTAGCAAAAATAATTGATACAAATGCTAATATGAAAGTATTTGGTAAAGTTTCTTTTATTATTTCCGAGACTTGTTTTTTACTTTGATATGATCTTCTTAAATAAGGAGATTTTAATACCACAACCGAACTTGATGATGTATTAAAAAGCTTTTTAGAATTGTAATTTAAGGTATCCAGGTAAAAATAACTTTCCGGATCCTTAAAGTTATGAAATGAAATAGGAGAAAGGTCATTTAAGTATTTTAGATATTGCATTCCTTTTGACCTGTCCAATCCTAATTCTTTTCGAATCGACTCAATTGTTGATATATCAGAACGTTGTCCTGTCATCATTTTGGCCGGATCTCCGGGTAAAATATTGAATAGGAAAAATACAAGGCTAACCACACCCCATAAAACCAGTAGAGCATATAAAAAGCGTTTTGTAAGAAAACTTAGCATTTTATAATTTGCTTGTTATTAGGTTCCTGGTTTCCTGTTTCCGGATAACCGGTCAATAAGTATCCAATCTGCCAGCCGGAGCAATTGCAAAGGCTGGTAACCAGCAACATATGATTATGAGGCAATCTCATCTTCATTTGATTCCTGATTCTTATATTTTGGATTCTCTATATATTCTTCTTTTATTTCTTCAATTGATGGTGTATTCTTATGATGCCATTTATCAAGAATAGTTCCTTTCTTTAATAAAACCAAACCGGGATTAGCTCTTATTATTGTTTTTAATGTAATTTCATCTGTATTGAAAAACGTATACGGAGCATTTGTCTTTTCTTTGAATGTGTTAATGGCTTCTTCCAAAGATGATGTTAGACATATAAAGTTGCAAACTCCTGATTCCTTAGCATAATTAGCAAGTTCATTAATTTGCTCAATGTTTTTGATACTGGTTTCATTTAAATCATAAGTAACCAATAAGAATGTAAATTTGTTGTCGTTTAGGACTATTTCCGTTATATCATTTCCAAAAGAAGTACTGATTGTAAAATCATGAATTGGAGGAACATAACCTTCCGAGATCAGTTTATTTTCAGTAGATACCCATTCCCAGGTTGTATCTGGTAAGTTCTCCATGGTAAACTCTTTTTTGACTCCGTCTTTTTGATATACCAAAATAGTTTCATATTCAGCTTTTGGGGCATCTTCAGGAATGATCATTTTTTCCGGAATATAAGTTCCAACACTATACGGACGGAAATCCATAATTGGTAAATTGTTATAACAATATACAGAAATTAATATGCTAAAAATGAGAGGAATAGAGATAAATCCCCATTGTTTTGGAACAGCCCATTTGGTTTCAAATTCATTTCTATAACGGAAAAGAATAATTGTAAATACCATTAAGAAAATGTTCTTATAGAAAGTTTCCCAATTGGTCATGATGATAGCATCACCAAAGCAACCACAGTCTGTAACAGGGTTATAAATAGCTAAAATGAATGTAAGTACCGTGAAAAAACTCATAAAAAGAAGTAAGGCCCATGTTGTTAGTTTTTTACGTGTCGAAAACAGTAATGAAAACCCAATAACAAATTCCAACGAACTTAATAGAATAGCTAATGGGAATGCCAGAAAACCAAGTGTATCCATTCCAAATGCTTCAAAATAATCCTGGAATTTATAAGTTGACCCGAGAGGATCAATTGCTTTTACAAATCCTGAAAAAATAAATACAATTCCTACAATAAATCGGCTAATGTTATTTAAAGTTCTCATTGTTAAATGTTTTTTAAATTATATTTTCGGTTTTTAATAATTCAATAATTTTGGCAAATATATCATCAGGATTTGACATTTCACCTGAAGAATTTGCACAGTCGATAATTTTTAGATTTTTATCTTTTTTTACTTCTTTTAAATAAACGTTTCTTACCTTGTTTTGAAAATCAATATCTTTCTCATGAATATCTTCCTTGCCATTTAAATAATTCCGATCATTACCGGTTCTTTGTTTGGTTAGGTTCTTCCTTGTAAATTCAAAAGGTACATTAAGAAATATGCTCAATGTAGGTTTAGGAATTTGATGGTAATTATATTCTAAATCTAAAATCCAATCGGTTAATTTTTCAATTTCTGTTTCATCTGTAAGTTTGGCACATCGAAAAGCAATACTAGAGTATACATATCTGTCTACAATAACAAGTTTTTCTTCATTTAACCAATTTTGAATCATTCCTTTTGCATCATTTCTGTCTCCAGCATAAATAAGTGCAATTAAATATGGATTTACGGTATTTAAATCACCAAGTTCGCCTCTTAAGAATTTTGCTACTAATTCTCCATAAATTCTTGAGTCTGTACGAGGAAAATGAAGGTATTCATAATTAACTTTATTTTCTTCTAAATATTCTCTAAGTTTTTTAAGTTGCGTTGATTTTCCGGAACCATCTAATCCTTCAATAACAATAAATCCCATTCTTTAATTTTGTAAATTAATTTCAATACCATATTTTATGCTTTAGTCATAGAACTTTCCTAAAATCAAATTATTACATTTGTGGTAAAGTAAATACAACCAAAATGCAGCCTAAAGATACATTTTTTTCAAGAAAACAAACGATCAATTGCGGGGGAGAATTAATTGATTTAAGTGAACCTAAAGTTATGGGAATCTTAAACATCACAACAGATTCTTTTTATGATGGAGGTAAATACAACTCCGATTTAGAAATTAAAGCACAAGTAAATAAAATGTTATCAGAAGGTTGTGATATTTTAGATATCGGTGCATATTCATCTCGCCCGGGAGCAAAAGACATTTCTTCAGATGAAGAACTTGGTAAGTTATTACCGGTATTGGATTTGGTTCGAAAGGATTTTCCTGATGTAATAATTTCAGTTGACACCTTTCGTTCCGAAGTTGCAAAAAGGGTAATTGAAAATTATCAGGTAGACATCATCAATGATATATCAGCAGGTGAACTGGATGATAAAATGCATGAGCTAATAGCCGATTTGAACGTTCCTTATATTATGATGCATATGAAGGGGACACCTCAAAATATGCAGCAGGATCCACAATATAAGAATGTAGTTAAAGAAATTATGGAATATTTTTCAATCAAACTGGATAAGCTTAAGCTTTTGGGGGTAAAGGATGTGATTCTTGATCCTGGATTTGGATTTGGAAAAACTATAGATCATAATTATCAACTATTAAAGCACCTTGATGATTTTAAGATTTTTGAGTTGCCTTTATTGGTAGGTGTTTCGAGGAAATCAATGATTAATAAAGTATTGGAAATTAAACCTGGCGAAGCATTGAATGGTACATCCATATTAAATTCCTTTGCATTGCTTGGTGGAGCTAATATTTTACGCGTACACGACGTAAAAGAGGCTAAAGAAACCATAAAGATCTCGCAGAAGTTTTTGAGCGCAAAACTTGATAATTGGCACGATTGACCATATAATTTATTACATTTGTTTAAAGTTGATAATTAATTCTTTCAATTCTCTATGTTAACTGCTTTCATTTCGATACGATTTTTAGATATCCTGGATATTCTTTTGGTAGCATTTTTATTATACCAAATCTATAATTTAATTAGGGGAACAACAGCGATTAACATATTTATTGGGATTTTCTCACTTTACCTCTTGTGGCTTTTAGTACAAGCCTTAAATATGGACTTGCTCAGTAATATATTGGGGCAGGTAATTGGAGTTGGAGTTATTGCTTTGCTGATTGTATTCCAGCAGGAAATTAGAAGGTTTCTCTTAATAATTAGTACCCGTTATATTACCAATCGTAAGTTTAAGTTTGAGAAATTTTTTTCATTTGGTGAAAAAGAGGAATCTGTAGTAAAAATTGATTCAATTGTAAACGCATGTTCCAATATGTCAGCTTTTAAAACAGGTGCCTTAATTGCGATCTCCAAAAAATCGGATTTGTTAAGTTTTATTAGAACAGGGGATGTGTTAAATGCTGATACTTCCAGCCGTCTTTTAGAAAGTATCTTTTTTAAGAACAGTCCATTGCATGATGGTGCTGTAATAATTAAAGATGATAAAATAGCTGCTGCACGTTGCATTTTACCTGCAACGGACAGATATGATATTCCGGCTAAATTTGGGATGCGTCACAGGGCAGCACTGGGAATTGCAGAAAAGACCGATGCTGTGGTTATAATTGTATCGGAGGAAACAGGAGCTATTTCTTTTGCCAAACAGGAGACCATTGAGCAAAATATTGGCCCGAACAGGCTACGTCAGATTCTTCAACACGAATTTGAATTAAATAATAAAACCGAAGAGTAATGAACTTAAAGGAAATTCTGAATTATACATTAATAGAAAAAGCCCACCTCCACATAACAGTTTATAGTTTGTTAATGGCAGCATTGATCCTGATTATTACAGAAATTATTATTTGGACCATAAGCAGGATCTTTAAAAAGCGGATTTACCCAAGACCAGGAATTGATATTGGTAAAAGCCATACCATTTATAGGCTTATTAAGTATTTCCTTTGGGTTATAGCAATTTCGTTGGTATTGCAAACGGTTGGCTTAAAACTTACTTTCCTTTTAGCTGGTTCAGCAGCTTTATTGGTCGGTTTGGGGTTAGGGCTTCAGGAAATATTTAAGGATATTGTTTCTGGCTTAATATTACTTTTTGAGGGTAATATGAAAGTTAACGACGTGGTTGAGGTTGAGGATGAAATAGGCAAAGTAAAAGAAGTAGGTTTTAGAAACACTAAGGTCGAGACTCGCGACAATATCATTCATATTATACCAAATTCTAAATTTATTACGGAGCATGTAGTAAACTGGAGTCATATAGAAAAGCTAACCCGATTTTCGGTTGATGTTGGTGTAGCCTATGGCTCCGATGTACGTTTGGTTGAAAAGGTATTGCACGATTGTGCCATAAGCCATCCAAAAGTTGCTAAAAATCCTGATCCTTTTGTGCGTTTCAATAGTTTTGGCGACTCTTCATTAGAGTTTCAGGTATTTTTTTGGACAGATGATTCTTTTTATGTGGAAAATACCAAGAGTGATATACGTTTTGAGATTGATAAACAATTCCGCGAAAATAAAATTCAGATTCCTTTTCCACAGAGGGATGTTCATATTAAAAAGTAAGTAAATTAGGTATCTGACAATTAATTTATTTCATAATGTAAACTTTTTTGTTAAGAATGAATTGCAATTAAATCTATGAGTTTTACATGGTGAAAAAGTTCATTATGTATCATTTAAAACGATACATTTGTTTTTTTCAGATAATACATGCCTTTTTTATCCGTACACCTGTTACTTTAAAACCGATGCTTATAAAAATAATTTCTATGCCTATAAGTTTTTAAACTTATGCTTATAGGATTTTTTCTTTGCACATCGGTTCTTTGTCCATTCCTAAAGGGATATAGAAGGAGATTTATTAATATTTGCAAATTCAATCCCTCCTGCCATGCCGGCAGACAGGCTGTATCTCCTTTTTCAAAGGGAGAAAGATGAAAATTCCCCCTTTCTTGAAAGGGGGAATAAGGGGGATTATAATACCTAACGATGTAGCATCTTAATACTCAATCCTTTTTGCGTTGACCAACCTTCCTTATCAGTTAAGCTTATGAAGAAATGATAATCTCCTTCATCTAACAGAACACTGTTTTCTGTAGATAGAATATTAATTTCTAAATTGGTCTCATATTCCGTTAATCCCTCCGGAATATCATAATCCTGAATAAAAACATACGGATTAACCGGTTCCTTGACCGGATCAAGATTGCATTCCGTAACTTCGGTACTGTGAGAATGATGGTCGAAATTATGATGGATATCAATGCTAAATGATCCCAGTTCCACATTATCGGTAAACAATACTTTTAAAGTAGAAATTTCGCCAAAATATATGGTATCGCAATTAACTGGAAAAGCACCTTGTATGCTTAAATCAATTGTTGGCTTTTCCTGGTCTATTTCTTTATCTTTTTCGCACGAACTCAAAAATATTAACAACATAAAGGAAAAGATAATAATTTTAAAAATTTTCATGTCTAAAAAATTAAGAGCAAGCTATGTAAGTCACTTGTCTGAAATATCTTATAATCAATAATTTATCTGAATAGGATAATGGTTTGAAAAAGTCCAATTTCCTCCAAATGCATCTTTACACTTTACTATAATGTAGTAATTAGCAGATTGCCAGGCAATATCTCCGGTTATATCTTTTGGTGTAATATCGTTGTCTTGCGCTGCTCCTACAGTTATACTTACTGAAAAAACATGAGAAGTAGGACTATCAAATTCATGGGTATGCAAAATAGTAATTGTGTTAGTGGCATTAACTTCTGTATCAGTTAAATTCTGGCTTTCGCGTACTAAACCAATATATACACCACCCAATGCTTGATCATCACTTACAGAGCCAGAAATACTGATAGTTTCATTATTATTAAATACCTGGTTGATTGTTGGTGCAGAAGAAATACTAATTTCTGGGGCAACCGCATCATCAGGATGTTTTATTTTAAGTTCCTCTTCAACAACAGATTGTTGTCCTTCCATATCGGTAACGATAAAATGGAAATGATAATGCCCGGTATCCGCATCCGCAGGTATATCAATGTGTTTATGAAAGTTTGTGTTTTTCAAACCGGAAAATTCAGTAAACGAGGTGTCAACTTCCCATTCATCCTCATGTAAGTCTATTGAGGCACTTTTTTCATGTTCGCTTTCCGGATGAATTTCAATCGTAACAATGTCAATCGTTCCTTCGGCAACAATGTCGGCTTCAATATGTATATCAGTGCCTGAATATCCGATTTTGCTGTTTTCATAGCCCAACTCAGTAAGGTTAATTACCGGTTTTTGATTATCTTCATCTTCTTCACATGATAATAAAATTAATCCGGTTATAAATGCAAAAGCTATTGATAATAAGGTTTTTGTTTTCATATTATTAATTTTTAGTTTATTATACATTTTATTCTTATTTAATTTTTCCTGAAAAGGGAATTGAAATATTTAGCACAAAGTTTCGTCCCGTTTCAGGTACATTTATCAGCCTGTAATAGCTTGTGTGGCTGAAATATTTTGTGTTTAATAGATTTTGTACCTGTGCTGAAATGCTCAGGCTTTGCTTTTTAATTCTTATGCTGCCACCCATACTTAAATTTATTACCTGATAACCATCTGTTATTTCTTCGGGTGGAACTATGTTGGTTTGAGATGTAGTTATCCTGTAATCGATGGATAAATACACATTTTCCAGAAATTTTAGTTGTTGTTTCTGATACTTTACGTTAAAGATAGCTGATGCCGGTGGCGAAAAGGGTAGAGTAAATCCTTTTTTCTCGCCGGAAACCTGCTCTGAGTAAACATATTCACCTATTACACCAAGTTTTATTGATTTTAATAATTGATAATGTGCATGTAATTCACCTCCATACCTGAATACTTCGCTTTGGGTATAATAAAATACCTGGTTTCCATTTCCATAAAGCCTGTCGTAATCAGAACTTGGATTAAGATAAATATAGTTGGTAAAATAGTTTACAAAAGGTGTAGCACCAATGGCAAACTTTTTTATATGATACTCAAGCCCCAAATCAAACTGATAAGAAATTTCAGGAGATAAATCAGGATCGCCAGCTTCATAACTAAAGTTATGGTAATTTACACCATTTGCAGCCAATTCCTTAGCGATAGGCATACGGAAACTTTTTCCAATATTAGCTTTAAAAGAAACTTTTTCCCGGTTGTAATTATACCCAACCGACCAGGAAATATTATTAAAGCTCTTTTCTAACTGCCCTGCTCTTTGCAAGTATTCATATGTAGTATCATTGTTATTTACAACCGGTGATTGAAACCAATCGAAATATCTTTCAGTTTTTATTTTACTGTAATCGTATCGTACTCCTAACTGTAACATATTAATATCGTCGAACTCATATTTTGCCAATAAAAAAACACCCGTATTCAATTGTTTAAATGCAGGTATTATGAAACCGCGCCCGTTGATATCATTATCCTGATAACCAGCGTTTATGCCAACTGTGAAGGTAGTTTTTTCATTAAAAGAATACCTGGTTAAAAGGTTCCCGGTATAAATATATTTATCGAACCGGCGTTCAAGATCTGCATTAAAACTCAGGTTGTCAGGAAAAACCGGAGGCATATACCCATGGCTCACATATTTGCTCCATTCCTGCCTGAAATTTCTCTGAAATCCCAAATCAAGCTCTAATTTAAATTTACCTTTTTTCCATTGGCTTTGATTAACTATTTTAAAATGATTAACCTCCTGGAAAGGAAAGAGAATATCCCTACTTGATTTATCATGAACATCTGTATCTACATTTCGAGGTTCTAAACCATGCGCATTGGCAAAAAAACCACTTTTACCAAATACATTGCTTATAAAAAATTTACTTTGAAATTCAGGTTGTATAATTCCAATTGTAAAGTGCAGGTTCTTTTCTTCACCTGCTGTATTGCGCAATTGATTATTGTGTAGTGCGGCTTTGTATGAGTAAATATCAATACTATCAGTAGGTATTTTATAGTCGCCATAATCGAGCAATGTCGCACGTACATCAACAAACAACCAATTTTTCCTGCCATACACGGAAAATGAAGTTCCAATTAAATCATTGTTGGTTTTTCCAATTAAATCAATGGTTCCACCTACTGAATTATGAATTGGTATGGAATTTTGTTTAACATTTATTACACCTCCCAGGGCATCAGATCCATGTATTAACGATGAAGGACCTTTTATCACTTCAAGCTTATCGACTGCAAACTGGTCTATTTCCAGCCCGTGGTCGGCTCCCCATTGTTGCCCTTCATGTTTAATCCCGTTTTCCACTACAACAATACGATTAAATCCAAGTCCTCTGATAACAGGCTTTGATTGTCCTGAACCAATATCAATTGTACTAACTCCCGGAAGCCTTTCTATTGTTTTCATAAGGCTTCCGCCAAGATTTTGCTGAAGATATTCTTTATTGGCAATTTCTATATTAAGTGATTCTTCTTTTTTACGTGTTTCAGCATAATTATCAGTAATAACAACTTCTTGTAAATCCAATGGTGAATAAAGCAATTTGATATTATATATTTTATTACCATTAATTCTAACTGTATCAATAAGTGTTTTGTATCCTATATAAGAAACCTTTATTTCATATATACCTGGAACTATATTACTAATCATATATTTACCTTCCGCATTAGCAACAGTTCCTTTCCCTGTACTTAATTGAACAGAAGCTCCGGGTAGGACCTCGTTATTTTCATCAAGAATTGATCCTGATAAAACATACTTATCCTGGCTAAATCCTGATATAAATAATACATGTGCAAATAAGAAAAGCACAACAAATTTGCTCATATTTAATAAATTGAGTTTGAAAAATCACTTAATAAGACCTTAGAAAGGTTATGTCCTATAAATTGGAGGTGCCCGCGGTGGATCTTTAGAAGCAACAGATGGAATAAATTGTGTTATTACAATTTCATTATAACTTATATTTAATTTCCGGACTAAATATTCAAAAGTCGAAATAACCAGAAGATTATTAATGGATAATTGATACTCACAAATTGGGCAGTGATCTGCTTTTTCGGTTATTGTATATAATCCGGTTACCTTTTCTTTATAAGTTACCTTAGTATTATGCGAATGCGAAGAACAAGAATGCTTACAGCCGGTATGATCATGTAGTGAGTAATTATAGGAATGGTGCCGGGTTGAGTGTATGGGTTGGTATACAATAGGGAATAAGAATAATCCTAATGAAAAGGCGGCTATATGTATATTTTTTTTTATCAATCTTTACTAGAATTATCTTTACAAGATTTACAAAATCCTTTAATTATATATTCTGTTTCAGATTCGCTATAACCATCGGGTAACTTAGGTTTTTCAATTAAAACTGAATCTAAACATTGAATTAAATTACATTCTTTACAATAAAAATGTGCATGTTCCTTTTTTTGCGTAATCGAGTTATCGGGTGTATATTTTACCAGTTGATTATCTATAACAATTTTGTGAATAATTTTGTTTTCTTCAAGTGTTTTAAATGATCGATAAAATGTAGTTCTATCGTAATTTCCTTCTAGTTTTTCTCGTATTTCAATTTCTGAAAGAGCATTTTTAGAGTTCATAATAACTTCAATTATTCCTTCTCGACAGCTAGTTCTCTTTAGATTACGGCTTAATAAAATATCAACAGGTTTCATAAATACAAATATATTTCAAATGCAACAATGTTGCAAATAAAAAAATGATTAAAGGGTAGAACTTTGATTTTTCCACCCTTGTTCCTCCTCAAAGAGGATAGTTTTATTTTGTTGTTTCTCCGCCCATTTCAGTAAACACGCGGTCAACAGGTTCCCAAAGTTCTATTTTGGTTCCTTCAGGACCCATGATGTGTACAAACTTTCCGTATTCATACGCTTCAATTTTATCAACAATAGTTACCCCGTTTTCTTTTAGTTTTTCAACTAATTCTTCAATGTTCTGTACACGATAGTTGATCATAAACTCTCTTTCCGATGGTTTAAAATAATCACTGTTTTCTTCAAATGGGCTCCATTGTAAATAGTTGATCTCATCAGGGCGGTGTGCATTTCTGAACTCAAAACTTGAGCCATATTCATTAACAGCCAATCCCAGATTTTTGCTGTACCATTCTTTTAGTTCGCCTGGGTTTTTAGAGAAAAAGAATATTCCTCCAATTCCGGTTACTTTTGGTGTTGAGTTATCCATAATATTAATTTTTATAATGTTAACTTTTTCTTTTTAAAATTGTGGCACTTAAAAGTGCAATTATAATTCCAATAGGTAAGATCTCAAGATAAGTTACTCCGGCCATGATTACAGGATTTTTATATAATTCCTGAAAATCTTTCATTTCTTGTATTTTTAATTCGATTTCTTCTTTGGAAAGATCTGACTTTTCAAGCTGCTCAATAGAATAATTGTGGTAATCTTCCATAAAGCTTTTTCCTGTTGTATTAATAATAATAAACCACGAAGCAACATACATGGTTGAAGCGATTAAACTAATATAAAGCCCCATTTTAAAAGCCTTGCCAAACTTAATAATTCCGTTTAAGTGTTTATCGCGATATGTTTTTATTCCGAAAAATATAGTTGAAAGTGCAATGATCATGGTTAAGTAGCCAACCACTTTTCCTCTTTCAAACTCAACAGTTCCATCGATAAAACTTATAAATAACATGGCAGAAACAATAATACCGGCAATAATCCCTAAGGTTAAAACAATTCTTTTCATCATAGATTTATTTTGGTTAGACCCAACAAATCAACAAAAAAATATGGGGTAAAGGTTCATACTAAAGTACTATTTTGTAAAAAACATACGAAAGTATTAGATAAAATTAATTGATTATTTTCAGCTCTTTAGCTTTGTGTATTGCTTGTGTCCTGCGTTGTACATTTAATTTTGAAAACAGGTTTGATAAGTGTGTTTTTACCGTAGGGATCGAAATGAATAATTTATCGGCAATTTCCTGGTTCGAGAACCCTTTTGAAATAAGGTCCAGCAATTCATATTCTCTCTTACTAATATTTAATTCTTTTATCTTAGTTTGGTTTATTTCTATATTAGGGCTTACCTCAGGATTTTTTTTACGGTTAATTAGTTTAAGTCCAACCCAAATCCCTAACAATGTAAATAAGCTGGCTATAACAGCTATGTAAACTTCCATCCGCAATTGGCGGACTATGTAACGGTACTCAATATACTTCAAAATAAAAACCAAAGCAGCCAATATAATTCCATATAGAATAACATTTAGAAGAAAACTGTTATGGTTAATTTTCTTTTTGGGTTTGGATTTCATAATACGTAAATCAATTTTACAAAAGAACTATAAACTTATGATAAGTTTTTCATTTTTCTTTGATTCAATAGTATTTTTAAGTTAACTAAAAAAGTTAAGGCATAGAATTGAAAATACGCAAACTATAAAAAGTTCCTGCCCACGATTGCAATATGACAAAGTTGTACGAAAACCAATATTATACCAGCGAAGGTGAATTAATTCGATGGATCAATCCTGATAAAGAATTTGTTGATTCAAATTCAAAAGAACTTAAGAAAAGGAAACTATTCATTGAATAAAATAAGTGGCTGTTTAAAGAAATTAAATCTCTCAAACAATAATAAGTTCAGATAACATTAATGATATACGTATCCGCAATCATGACAGATATCTTTAACATTAGTTATGGTAATGTTTGTTCCATTGCAATTAACACACCTGTGATTAGGATATAAATTATAGTTTATTTCAAGATCCGAGTGATCTCTTCCATCAGAATATCTGATATTCTTTATGGACTTTGTTAAAATAATTTCTTGTATCATAGTTACACGTTTAGTAGAAAGGAGTTATTGCTTTGAGATAGCTACTCATGAATTATGTTATAGAATTACGGGTTGATCGTTTGTTACGCAATGAATTCCGCCACCATTTTTAGCTATTTCTGAACCGTCAACCATATAAATATCCCGATCAGGAAAATAGGTTTCAAGTAAGGTTTTCAAGGTTTCATTATTTTCTTCATCGCCCATAGCTACTACAAAACCGTTACCAACTAACCAATTAGGATCTCCAGGATACATAATAACTTCCAGCCCCTCATCTCTGCACACCCGGGCCAGGTTATTTTCAAGATCAGAGTCATAATCTGCAATAAACACAGTGTTTTCATTGACAAATCGGGCTGTTCCGTCAATGTGGCCTACTGTTCCATCGTCATTCCAATATCCGTATGCCCATATTATTTTGGTTACGCCCAAAGCGTTTTTAAGAATTGTTTCCTGGTTTTCTTGAGAAATATGCGGGTTTCTATGCTTTTGGCAACTCCAATTAATCAAAAGGGTGCCTGCACCATTTACTTCTATATTACCTTTTTCAAGAATGTAACTTTGTATATCTTGAACTTCAAGGTTCAAGTAATCAGCTATTTTTGATGGAATTTTGTTATCATTAGCATAGGGGATATCACCACCAAAACTGCTACCCCAACCATCGAATTTCCAGTTTTGAATCCAGGTATTTGAACCATCTGTTACATAAACAGGGCCATTGTCACGCAACCAACAATTGTCAATAGAATATATATGCCATATAATATTTTCTTCGGGAACATTGTTCTTTGTTAAGAATTGTATTGCTTCAGCTTTTTCTGCTTCAGTATTTGCAATTAAATGTACCGGCTCATACTGTCTGATAATTTTGATAATTTCTGCAAAAGCAGGCCGCATCCCGGCATCATATTCATTGGGCCATTGCATCCAGGTGGCTTCACGAGTTTCCCATTCTGCAGGAACTCTTGCATTCGTATTTTTAGGAATATTATTTAAATCAAAAGGAGTTAAATCTTCCTTTTCACATGCTATTATTACAGTTACCATCATAATGGTGATAAAACTGTATAATATCTTTTTCATGATTTTTTGTTTAAATTCATAATTAGGCTATCAGAAGCTAATGTATGAGGTACGACAATCCTATAAAACTTTTTTCAACCAATTGGCTGATTTTAGGATTGATATAATGAATTTTAGGAATGTGGATAAAAATTAATATTTGGTGCCCAAAAAATGGTATTTCAGAGCTAAGCTTTACTTTTGAATGAGAATTACTTTATTTTTGAGTTGTTGATAAAAATTGTAATGCAAAAGATAAAAGTTATATATCATGTTATATTTTGGGTATTTGTATACTTTTTCGTATTCGATTATATGATGGATTATTACGACATCTTCTTAGCACTCTTTTTAACTTTTCTAGAAATTGTAATTTATATTATCATAGCATATGTAAATCTTTATCTTTTAATTCCTAAGCTTTTGCAGGAAAAGGGAAACATTACATATATTTTAAGTCTTGCTTTATTTTTAGCAATCTTTTACACCTTATATTCATTTACTGATTTGGGATTTTATTTAATAGGAGGTTCCGAGTGGAGAAATATAATAACTTTTGCACTAAATTATTTAATGTTTATACTGATCTCATTCTTATTCTGGTATTTTACTTTATACCGGGATGAGAAACAAAATCGCTTAGAGTTGCAAAATGAAAAGCTACAAGCGGAGTTGTTATTGTTAAAATCACAGGTTAGTCCTCATTTCTTATTTAATTCATTAAATAACATTTATTCATTAAGTGTTGTTAAGAATGATAATGCTCCTGTGATGATTGAAAAGCTATCGGATATATTACGATATATCATTTATGAAGGAAAAAATCAGTTCGTACCACTGGAAAGGGAAATAGAGCTGTTAAATAATTATATAGATTTACAATTACTTAAAAAACTGAAAGCAGAAAAAAATATTAGCGTATCTGTTAATGGGGTGAGCAGTTTACATAAAATAGTTCCGTTATTATTGATTAATATTATTGAAAATTGCTTTAAGCATAGTGATATAGGATATAATGCAAATGGTTTTTTAAGGATAAACCTTAAAGTAAATGAAAGTGAAATGAGATTTATAGCTGAAAACTCATTTTTAAAATCCAATAAAAAACAGGGAATAGGATTAATGAACCTTGAAAAACAATTACAACATTATTATCCTGATAAACATAAGTTTATTATTGAAGAAATGACCGGGGTTTATAAAGTTGATATGACGATAGATTTAGCCATATGAAAACTTATGCATGCATAATTGTAGATGATGAGACTTTAGCTCAGGAATTGGTGGAAACACATTTGGCAAAAATTCCAAACGTGGAGATTGCTGCTAAATGTCACACTGCAATGGAAGCTATGAGTATTTTGAATGAACAGGAAATTGACATTATGTTTCTGGATATTGAAATGCCTGACCTAACCGGTTTAGAATTATTAAAATCACTAAATAACCCACCTTATACCATTTTAACAACGGCTTATTCCGAATATGCTTTGGAAAGCTATGAACTAAATGTTGTTGATTATCTATTAAAACCTGTTCGTTTTGATCGTTTCTTTAAAGCTATTTCAAAAGTTCTAGATTTATTAAAAACTAAGCAAATGGAACAAAATAAAAATGATCAAGATTTAAGAACAAAAGAAGATTACATATTTGTAAAGTCTGACTATAAAGCTGTTAAAATTCGTTTTGATAATATTGTTTATGTTGAAAGTATGCAAAAGTATGTCAAATTTCATTTAGCTGATAAGACTATCGTTTCATTAATGAGCTTAACATCCTTACTTGAAATTCTGCCATCACATAAATTCTTTAAATGTCAGAAGTCCTTTATAGTTAATCTTGAAAAGATTGAAGGAATAGAAGGTAATCAGCTAATAATGGCTTCCAAAACAAAAGTTCCGGTAAGTAAAACTTTAAAGGCAGATCTTATTCAACTGATCGACAAAAATCAACTGCTTTAACTTATTCTTCAACTGTCTTGGATATTCTTTTTCTTGATCTTTAAATTGGCTTTCTTTTCTTCTTTTTTAAGCAACCTTTCAATATTTTTTTGGTGTGTAAATAGCATCAAAATAGCCATTATTAAAGAAAAGATTACTAATGACGGGGTTGTTTCCTTAAATACAATTATGATCAGTACAGGAAATGATAAACCGGATACCATAGAACTTACTGATACATATCGGGTTATTATTAAAGTGGTAAAGAAAATTCCTGCCATTATTAAAGTAGGATAGAGGCTTATGGCACAAATTACACCAAATAAAGTAGCAACACCTTTTCCTCCTTTAAAACCAACATAAACAGGGAATATATGACCTAACATAGCAGCTATCCCCAGAAGTAATTGAATATTAATATAATCTCCGCTGTGCGGTATATAATAATTAGTAAAGTGTATTAAATTTACTGCAGCAAAACCTTTTAAAATATCAACGGCAAAAACCACCAAACCTGCTTTTACACCTAAAACCCTGAAAGTATTGGTTGCTCCTGCATTACCACTTCCATGTTCGCGGATATCAATATCGAAAAAAGCTCTGCTAATCCATACTGATGTTGGTATTGATCCTAAAAGGTAAGCTACGATTGTAATAATTATATTTACTACAATATGCATATATGTACATTTTTAAAGTCAGCCAAAATAACAAATAATTTATAAAGCATCAAAGAAATCAAGGTTTTTACTAGTGTTAAAAATGGTTAACCGCCTTTATAATTGTATAAAGACGGTTAATTGACATATCAAATTATTAATTCTTGCGATTATTTTCCCGGGCAAACATTTCTTACTTCTTCATCGATTTTCTTTTCACCGTAGGCTTTATCAAATGCATCGCTAAACTTATTAGCCAAACGGGTTGCGGTTAGCATATAGTCTTCTTTTTCGATCCACATGTTTACCGGGTTTAAAATTTTATTTGGAATACCGGGGCAGGTTTTTGGAATATCTAAATGGAATAAATCATCGTAGGTATATTCCACATCTTCCAAATCTCCATTTAAGGCAGCATTTACCATAGCACGAGTTAATTTAAGGTCTATTCGTTTACCTATACCGAATGAACCTCCAAACCAACCTGTATTTACAAGGTATACCTTGGTATTAAATTGTTTCATTTTTTCTCCCAACATGGTTGAATAAAATTCAGGATTTAACGGCATAAATGGTTGTCCAAAGAATCTTGAGAAAGTAGCCTGTGGTTCGGTAACACCGGTTTCTGTCCCAGCTAATTTGCTGGTATAACCCATCAAAAACCATAACTTTGCCTGATTTGGATCTAGTTTCGATATTGGAGGTAATACACCGTAAGCATCAGCCGTTAAGAAAAGTATAGTTGTAGGATGTCCCGAAATAGATGATTCTTTTATGTTTTTTAAAAATTTAAGCGGATATGAGGCCCTTGAATTTTCAGTAAATCGTTTATCGCTAAAATCAAACTCACCGGTTGGGTAAACCATTGCATTTTCAATAATTGCACCATGGTTTAAAGGATCATCCTTATGCATTACTGCATCATAAATTTCAGGTTCTTTATCAGGATTAATATCCAACATTTTGGCATAACACCCATTTTCGAAATTAGCAATACCATCAGCGCTCCAACCATGCTCGTCATCACCTAAAAGTGATCTTTCAGGATCTGCAGATAAAGTAGTTTTACCTGTACCTGACAAACCTAAAAGCAAAGCTGTATTACCATCTTTATCTTCGTTTGCAGAACAGTGCAATGGAAGCACACCACC
The DNA here is from genome assembly GCA_028282785.1 of Bacteroidales bacterium. Lineage (GTDB taxonomy): Bacteria > Bacteroidota > Bacteroidia > Bacteroidales > UBA12077 > UBA12077. Next base: position 34,344 of record JANQHE010000056.1, read on the forward strand.
AAAAGGGAGGTAATAGTTCATTACCGTAAACATTAATTTTTTAACACTTCCTAAATATGATGATCCCACTATAACACCCAATCGGCGGTCGAAATCCATAATAACTGCAATATCAGAAGTATCACCATTAGGAAGAATCCTAAGAAGACTCTTATATTTTATGCTGTTTAATTTATCAAAAGGAACAGTTAATAACTGAAAACCGCGCTTGTAGAAATCACTTTTTTTAATATCCTTTGGAACTTCTCGAAACATATTATCAGTAAATAATGCTGTTAGAGCCTGACTGGTAATTGTCCTAACAGGCAATGCATATTTTGAATCTGCACCAATTACTCTATCGGTTATATAGATCTTTTCTTTGTGAACCAATAAATCCAGAGCATCAGAAAATACCATATCAAAAACATCTTCTTTGATCGGTATATTGTTTGGTGATGACCAGTCAATATTTTTCGCACTGGTTTCTCTCTTAACAACGTATGTGTCAAGTGGTCTTCGTCCTGTAGATTCAGGTTCGGTCCAGGTAGCCAATGCTCCGTTTTTAGAAGCCATTGCTTCTCTGTTGTCCAAAACCTCTTTTATAATTTTCTTACGCTCCAGGTTCACCAATACATTGCTGTGACCTTCCACAATGTCGATAATTGATTGGTTAAAAGATGATTCTAGTATAGCTGTGTCCATAATTTAAAGTGATGTGTGTAAAATGAACGGCAAATTTAACAAATAATTAATATTTAACCCACATTATTCATGAATAATGCTGCTGACGTAGGAAAAATCAAAGGTTTAACTAAAGTAAATCTTTGATTTTCCACAGTGAGGGTTAACGTGAACTATTCATAAATATTGGAAAACTTAATATTTATGAATATGTCATGTTAAACTATACATGCTATCCAATATTTACCCTTAAATGTTAATATTATACATCCTTTTTTACCCTGGTGCAAAAGGGATCTATATCGTAAAATGAATTCCTACTTCTGCAAGAATTAGAATAAAGGATAAAAAAACCGTCCTGATAATTATCGTCAGGACGGCTTTTGAAATATTTAAGAATAATTAATTCTTATCTTAAAGCAGCTTGAGCAGCAGCTAATCTAGCAATTGGTACTCTAAACGGAGAACAAGATACATAATCTAATCCGGTTCTATGACAGAATTCAACTGATGTTGGTTCACCACCATGCTCACCGCAAATACCTAATTTAATATCTGAACGAATTGCTTTACCCTTTTCACATGCCATTTCAACTAATTGTCCAACACCTGTTTGGTCAAGAGCCTGGAATGGATCATGTTTAAGAATACCTTTCTCAATGTAGATTGGTAAGAATTTACCTGCGTCATCACGAGAGTATCCAAATGTCATTTGAGTTAAATCATTTGTACCGAAAGAGAAGAATTCGGCTACTTCAGCTACTTCATTTGCAGTTAATGCAGCACGTGGAATTTCAATCATAGTACCTACCATATAGTCAACTTCCATTCCTTTTTCTTCAAATACTTTAGCCGCAGTCGAACGAATAATTTCTTCCTGCATCTTAAGCTCTTTAACAGTACCAATTAATGGAACCATAATTTCCGGTTTTGGGTCTAGTCCTTCCTTCTTAAGGTCACAAGCAGCTTCAATAATAGCACGGGCCTGCATCACGGTAATTTCCGGATAAGTATTTCCTAAACGGCAACCACGGTGGCCTAACATTGGATTGAACTCGTGTAATGATTCTACTTTTTCAGTAACTACTTTTACATCAACACCTAATTTTTCAGCCATCTCTTTTTGAGACTCTAAATCGTTAGGAGTAAACTCATGTAATGGTGGATCAAGTAAACGAATAGTTACTCCAAATCCGTCCATAGCTTTAAGAATTCCGTAGAAATCTTCACGTTGGATTGGTAATAATTTAGCTAATGCAGCTTCACGCCCTGCTGTATCTTCAGCCAGAATCATTTCACGCATTTTCCAGATGCGGTCACCTTCGAAGAACATATGCTCCGTACGGCAAAGCCCAATCCCTTTAGCTCCAAATTCACGAGCAGTTTGTGCATCAGCAGGAGTATCAGCATTTGTACGAACATACATACGAGTATTTCTTTCAGCCATATCCATTACTTTACCAAAGTCACCATGCAATGATGGAGTAATTGTAGCAACTTTACCTTCGTAAACAGTTCCGGTTGTACCATTTAATGAAATGAAGTCACCTTCTTTATACTCAACTCCATTAATTGTCATAGAATTACCACTTACTATTAAACCGGCAGCAGAAGATATACAACACTTACCCATACCACGAGCAACTACCGCAGCATGTGAAGTCATACCACCACGTTCGGTTAGAATACCTTCGGCAGCATACATACCTTTTAAATCTTCCGGAGAAGTTTCACGGCGTACTAAGATTACCTTTTTACCGGCAGCAGCCCATTCTTCAGCAGCAGATGCAGAAAATACAACTTGTCCTGTAGCAGCACCCGGAGAAGCAGGTAATCCTTTAGAAAGCTCTTTAGCAGCAGCCAAAGCATCACCATCAAATACAGGGTGTAATAGCTCATCTAATTTGTTAGGTTCTTGGCGTAAAATCGCTGTTTTCTCATCAATTAACCCTTCTTCCAACATATCAACTGCCATTTTTACCATGGCAGCACCCGTACGTTTTCCGTTACGAGTTTGCAACATCCAAAGTTTACCATCTTGTACGGTGAACTCCATGTCTTGCATATCTTTATAATGATCTTCCAGTTTTTGTTGAATTGTATTTAATTCATTGTAAAGCTCGGGCATAGCTTCTTCCATTGAAAGGAAATTAGCCTTACGTTGTTCTTCTGAAGTACCGTTACGCTCAGCCCAACGTTGTGAACCAATTTTTGTAATTTCAAGTGGAGTACGAACACCAGCTACAACGTCTTCACCTTGTGCATTAATCAAATACTCACCATTGAATAAATCTTCACCTGTAGCAGCATCACGAGAGAAACATACACCGGTTGCAGAGTTTTCACCCATGTTACCATAAACCATTGCCTGAACATTTACAGCAGTTCCCCAATGGTCAGGAATATTTTCCATTCTTCTGTAAAGGATTGCTCTTTCAGTATTCCATGAGTCGAATACCGCGCAAACAGAGCCCCAAAGCTGATCCCAAGGGTTTGTTGGGAAATCAACACCGGCATGCTTGCGTACAACAGTTTTGTATGATTCTACAAGGTTTTTAAGGTCTTCAACAGTTAATTCCGTATCAACTTTATAACCTTTTTCTTCTTTTAATTTGTCTAGTTCAACTTCAAATGGATTATGCTCGCCTTCTTCAGCTTCAACACCCATAACAACGTCACCATACATGTGAATAAAACGGCGATATGAATCGTAAGCAAATTTTTCATTACCTGATTTTTCAGCAACTATTTTTACTGTATCATCATTCATACCTAGGTTCAATACTGTATTCATCATACCAGGCATTGATGCACGAGCACCGGAACGAACCGATACTAATAAAGGAAATGCTTCACCAGTAGAACCAAATTTAGCATTCATAGCTTTTTCTGTTGCTGCAACAGCTTGCTCTACTTCTTCTTTCATTAATGCGACTACAGCATCTTTACCTTTTTGATTATATTCTGTACATACTTCAGTAGTAATAGTGAATCCTGCAGGAACAGGAACTCCAATAAGGTTCATCTCGGCAAGGTTAGCACCTTTGCCACCTAATAAATTTTTCATGTCGGCTTTACCTTCTGCTTTTCCATCTCCGAAGGTATACACTCGTTTCACATCTGACATTTTTATATACTTTAAAATTTATAAATAATTGAATATGATTATTTTAACAAAAAATCTTAGCAGTGTACAAATATATTATAAAATTACCAAATAGAGCGATTTTAAATGATTATTTTAGGATTAAATCGACTACATTTATGTTTAATTTTCATTTTAATGTTATTTGCAAACGTTTGTGGAAAATAGGTTTCAGATTACACATTCAAGATTTCAGATTTTGGTTTTTCAAATAGATTATTAATCTCTCAATTTGAAATTTGAAATTCGTTTTTTTTAATTTATTTTCAAGACTTCAAATAAATTATTAAATCAAACCATGAGTTCAGCTATATTAATATCGTTTGCTATTTACATTTTGGGAATGTTGGCAATTGGCTTCTATTTCTATTACCGTACAAAGAATATTTCGGATTATGTGTTGGGAGGAAGAGGATTAAATCCTGTTGTTGCAGCGCTTTCTGCCGGAGCTTCAGATATGAGCGGATGGCTATTACTTGGATTACCAGGCTTAATGTTTACAACTGGAATAAGTGGTAGTTGGATTGCAATTGGATTAACAATAGGTGCATTTTTAAACTGGCATTTTATTGCTCGCCCATTAAGAGTGTTTACGGAAAAACTGGATGATTCCATTACGATACCAGGCTTTTTAGCTAACCGGTTTAAAGATGGAAACTTAAGAATTGTTTCCGCTATTGTTATTTTGGTTTTCTATACATTATATGCCTCTTCAGGGTTGGTTGGTGGTGCGAAATTATTCGAAGCTACTTTCAATTTAAATTACCAAACCGCTTTAATACTTGGAACAGTTGTAATCGTTGGTTATACTTTTTTAGGAGGTTACAATGCAGTTTCCTGGACTGATTTTTTTCAAGGAACTTTGATGATGTTAGCGCTATTAGTAGTGCCAATTGTTGTAATTACTGATATTGGAGGAGTTTCAAATACAATTAGTGCAATCAGGGAGATTAATATGGATTATTTAAATATCTGGACGGGAACAAGTATTATAGGAATTTTATCTCTATTAGCATGGGGCTTGGGTTATTTTGGGCAACCGCATATTCTGGTACGTTTCATGTCGATTAATAAGCCAGAAAACGTGAAACCTGCAAAATTTGTAGGAATGAGTTGGATGATTATTTCAATTGTTGGTTCATTAATGGTAGGTTTTTTTGGTATAGCTTATGTTTCAGCTCATAATGTTGATTTGCTTGATGCTGAAAAAATATTTATCAAGCTTTCAGAACTACTTTTAAATCCATGGATTGCCGGTTTTGTTTTAGCAGCAATTTTGGCAGCTATAATGAGTACCATTGATTCGCAGTTGTTAGTATCATCCGCATGTTTAACGCGTGATATCTACGAAAAAGTAATAAAGCAAAATGCAAGAGATAAAGAATTGGTATGGATTGGCAGGGCAACCGTAATTGCAATAGCCTTACTTGCTTATTTTATTTCGACAAACCAGGATTCAACCGTTTTGTCTTTAGTAGCTTATGCATGGGCAGGTTTTGGAGCCGCATTTGGTCCGTTAATTATCCTTGCTTTATATAATAAAAATATCTCATCAATAGGAGCAATTGCAGGAATGGTAACTGGAGCAGTAACTGTTTTAATTTGGAAACAACTGGATGGCGGAATATTTGAACTATATGAATTATTACCCGGATTTGTTTTTGCATTAATTGCAATTCTTTTATTTAGCAGAATATTTCCTGCAAGGAAAGAAATTGTAGATAACTACAACAAAATAAAAGATAAAAGTAAAAAGGTAAAAGATTAAAATTCCTAATTCTCTCATGCCCTTGGGTGGAATTGAATTATTGCATCTCTCAGGTATTCACGGTCGAGGTGAGTATAAATTTCTGTAGTAATAATCGATTCATGGCCGAGCATTTCCTGAACAGCACGCAGGTCAGCACCGCCATCAATTAAATGCGTTGCAAATGAATGCCGAAAAGTATGAGGGCTGATATTCTTTTTTATTTCAGCTTTTTCTGCTAAGCGTTTTATAATGGTAAAAATCATCACCCTGGTTAATTGTTTACCTCGCCGGTTTAGAAATACTATATTTTCACTAGCTTTGTCAATATTGGATTGCAGGTTTCTATCCTGAAAATAATAACGAATTTCTTTTATAGCTTTCTGTCCGATTGGAACTAAACGCTCTTTATCACCTTTTCCAACAATGCGCACAAATCCTTCATCAAAATATAGATTTGAAATTTTTAAATTGATCAATTCAGAAACACGCAAACCGCAACTGTACAATGTTTCAATAATGGCTTTATTTCTTTGCCCTTCAGGCTGGCTTAAATCTATAGCTGAAATAACTTGGTCAATTTCTTCTATAGAAAGTACTTCCGGTAATTTCCTTCCTAGTTTGGGAGATTCCAACAAACTACTTGGGTCGCTATCAATGATATCTTCTAATAACAGATATTTGAAGAAAGCTTTTAAACCGGAAATAATTCTTGCTTGTGAGCGGGCATTTAAACCAAGCTCATTAATCCATTCCAAAAAATCTTTAAGGTTTTGTAAGTCTGTATTTATCGGGCTTACGTTTAATTTCTTTATATTTAGAAAAGTAACAAATTTCCGAATATCAGCTTCATAGGCTGTAATGGAATTACCAGATAATGACCGTTCTAATTTTAAGTAGTTTCTAAATTGTATGATACTGCTTTTCCAGTTCATTAATTTTGGATTAATAATTATACCACCATATTTCAAAGTTAATGTTTATGTGTAAATTTGTGAATTCTTTAAATAAATAAATATGAAGATTCAGATTATTAACGGCCCTAACCTAAATTTATTAGGTACTCGTGAGAAAGAAATATATGGAGATGTTCCATTCGAAAAATACTATAAGTTAATTCAAGAACACTTTAAAGACATTCAACTGGATTATTTTCAGTCAAATGTAGAAGGAGAAATTATTAATAAGTTACACCAGGTTGGTTTTGAATATGAAGGAATCATTTTAAATGCAGCCGGGTACACACATACGTCTGTTGCCATTGCAGATGCAATTAAAGCAATAAATACTCCGGTTGTTGAAGTGCATATCTCAAATGTGTATGAACGGGAAGATTTTCGTCATGACTCATTAATAGCTCCAAATTGCATGGGAAGCATCTCAGGATTCGGATTGGATAGCTACAGGCTGGCTATTGAAAGTATAAGAGTATTGAAATAGAATTCAGAATTCATAAGAACCAAAACCTTCAACTTTGAACTTTTAACATTAAACTAAATCATGATTAAAAAAACAAAGATAGTTGCTACCATATCGGATAAAACTTGTACCCCGGATTTTATTAAATCTCTTTATGATGAAGGAATGGATGTGGTAAGAATGAATACAGCCCACCAGTCGAAGGAAGGTGCTATGAAAGTTATAAATGATGTGCGCACTGTTTCGGAGAAAATTGCATTATTAATTGATACCAAAGGCCCCGAGGTTAGGACCGTAAAAACGGATTTTGTTATCGATTTAAAAAAGGGGCAGCAAATACAAATAAAAGGCGATCCCACCAAAGAATCAACTAATGAATGTATTTATGTTTCTTATACTGATTTTGTTAAAGATGTTCCGGATAAAACATGTATTTTGATTGATGATGGGTATATTGAATTAAAAGTAGTTCAGAAAAACGATGATTCGTTACTTTGTGAAGCTCAAAATGATGGAGTAGTGAAAGGAAAGAAAAGTGTTAATGTTCCGAATGTAGCATTTAATTTACCTTGTATTAGCGGTCGTGATAAAGAATTTATTCAATTAGCTATTGAACAGGATTTGGATTTTATTGCACACTCATTTGTTCGAAGTAAAGAAGATGTTTTAGAAGTTCAAAAACTTCTGGATGAACAGAACTCCCAAATAAAAATCATAGCTAAAATAGAGAATCAGCAAGGAATTGATAACATTGATGAGATTCTGGACCATGCTTATGGAGTTATGGTAGCCAGAGGAGATTTGGCTGTTGAAATACCATATGAAAAAATTCCTGGTTTGCAGCGATACTTAATTGATAAATGTATCGGGAAAAGAAAACCGGTCATCATAGCCACTCAAATGCTCCACTCAATGATTGATAATCCTCGTCCAACCCGGGCAGAGGTAAATGATGTAGCTAGCGCTGTATATCGAAATACTGATGCAATAATGCTCAGTGGTGAAACTGCTTATGGAGATTACCCGGTAGAATCTGTTAGAACCATGGCACGTGTTGCTAATGAAGTTGAAAATAGTAAAGAACCATTTAATGATATCCCATCCGTGGTTATAAACAACCCAATTTCTGCATATTTGTGTAAAGCAGCTGTGAAAGGTGCTATACGGCTTGATGCAAAAGCTATTATTGCAGATTCGACATCAGGAAGAACTTTAAGGAGCTTAGCTGTTTACAGAGGGTCTAAACCTGTTTTTGCCCAGTGTTATTCAAAGCGAACCATGAGAGAGATGGCTTTAAGCTATGGGGTAATTGCCAATTACATGGATCCTAAAGAAACCTCGCACGAATTTCTATCAGAAGCTTTAACAAACCTTATTGAGAATTACACCTTTACAAAGGATGATTTATTGGTTGTGGCAGCTGGTAACTTCGGACGAAGCTATGGAGTTTCTTACACAGAGATTGGAACGTTGGAGAATTTAATGGGTAATCTTGTTAAGTAGATGATATAATTAGAGAATAATTTCTTATTTTTTGCTTATGAAACTAAAACAAACAAATTTTTTGAGATTGATTATAATATTGCTTTTGTTTATTATTGGGGCTTGTAAGAATACAGAGCCCGGATCAATGGATGACTTAGATTCAACTATACAACTACATTTTGAAGCTATTCAAAATAGAGATATAAATTCTCTTATTAATACCATAAGCGAAACTGATATAACCTTAATATTACCCAATGGGAAATATATAAAATCAACCGGTGAATATATAAGTGTAAACGAAGATTGGTTTGCCGACCGTAATTGGAGTATTAATTATGAAATTGTAGATAAGAAATTAAAAAATAATATAGCAATTGTTCTTTCAAAGATTAACTACTTTGACAAAAATGAGGATGGGGAAGAATATTCTTTTGAGTATTATCTCACCTTGATTTTTGAAAATATTCATGGGGAATGGAAACTTATCTTTGATCAAAATACAGGTATTAAATAATTTAATTAATAATTATACTTGTGCTACAATAATCTTTTTTGTGATTAAAGGAAGTTTTAGAAGAGGTTGTGATTACATGAAAGTTGGTATTTTGGATAACTTAATAGGAAACTTTATAAAATAGAATTTAGGATTTAGAATTCAGTCTTAAAATGAAAGATATCAAAATAAGACCTATCTCAATTAATGATTATGAGATGGTTACATTATTGACAAACCAATTAGGTTCGAAAACTACCAACGAAATTGTTAATAAACAAATAGAGGAAATTATCATAAACCCGGATCATGATGCTTTTGTAGCAGAAAAGGACAATATAATTATTGGTTACATTCATTGTTTTAAGGCGATCCGTTTAACAACAAAGCCCTTTATTGAAATATGCGGTTTGGTGGTTGATGAAAAAGAACGGGGCAATGGAATTGGTAAATCTCTGGTTAAATATATCGAAGAACTGTACTCCAAAGAATATGTTATTCGGGTGCGTTGTAATTCAAAAAGAGAATTAGCGCATAAATTCTATCAAATACTTGACTATAAGTTAAAAAAGGAACAGAAGGTTTTCGAAAAGATTAGTTAATGATCTGTTTTGTAATTGAATTAGCTTTTTTTAACTATTCAGGGTTAATGTACAATTTTGGAATCATACCACAGCTGGAAATGTGAAATTAATTCATTTGTTCATCACAAGATCCAAAGAGAATAAATGTGAATATTAAAACAGAAATTTAAAATTCTATAAAAAAAGAAGAAGCTGAATTCTTCAAACAGCTTCTTCTTTAATTTATTGATTTAGAGAGTTATAAAACAATCATTCTTTTTGTTACAATTCTGTTGTTATCTAAAGTTATACGGTAGAAATAAATACCTGAAGGTAAATTATTCACATTATAATCTATTGTATACTTTCCTTCTACTTTAGTTTCATTAACCAAAATATCAATAGTTTCTCCATGAATATTCATAACTTCAAGTTTAACTTTACATGCTTTATCTAAAAGATATTCAATGATTGTAACATCTTTTACGGGATTTGGATAATTGGTTAATCCCATTGATGTGATGTCAATATCATCTACTCCGGTTACGCTATTATTGACATTGGCCGTAAATGTAGTTTCAACAACACCGGTATTTTCATCACTTACATATATAGTGATGATACTTTCGCCAAGTTCTTTTGGTGTTATTTCAAGAATGTTGTCATTTACTATAGCTTCTACAGAATTTCCATTCTTAATTACGCCAATATACCTTAGATTATCTTGATCAGGGTCACCAAAGTATTCAGACAAATTAAGTTTTTCTGTATTATCATCTAATGTATATGTTCTGTTAGCAATTGGAGATAACATAAATGGCATACCATTTTTATTACCATATACAAATACAATTAGTGAAATTCCGGTTACTCCGCCACGACCATCATCAGCATATAGAGTTAAGAATGTCATTCCAGATCTGGTTGGTTCTAATGTTAATTCGTTATCAGCTAAACTGACTATTACAGAAGGTACACCAGAAACCTGGAAACTATATGTAATTTCATCCCAATCAATATCTGTAAAATAGTCATCCAAATTATAGTTAACCTCATCGCTTCCATGAATAAAGATGTATGATAAATCATTAATCAAAATTGGCGCATGATTTTCCGTATGACGAATTCTTACATTGAACGATGCAGCAGTATATGCACCTTCAGCATCAGTCGCGGTAACCGTAATTACACCATAACCAAGATTTGTAGGTGTAATTTCAAGCATATTATCATTAATACCTACACTAAATGCTGTATCTGAACTTGGGAATGCATCGTAAATTAATGATTCTCCATCAGGATCAGTAAAGTATTGAGTTAAATCAATTTGATCTATAGGATCGGTTACGAAATACATTTTATCATCAATATCTGTTAATAATTTCGGCGATCTGTTTACATTATTAACGATTACAGGCCATGATACAGTAATAGTTTCACCCTGGGCATCAGTAATATCCATAACATAATCGAACATTCCGGCTTGTTCGTAATCCGGTGAATATGTAACAATTGCAGTATCATGATTAACGGTAAGATCTGTAAAGCTGTATGTGCCAACTAGTTCAAAGTCGAGCGCATCACCTTCAGGATCAGTTGCTATTACCATCATATCTATGCTTTCGCCTTCATGAACAACTACGCTATCAGGAACACTGATGATTTCCGGTAACTTATTAACATACATTACTACCGGTATTTCGGTAGTAGGAGTAACAGGATCGTTAGACGAATATACCACTTTAGCATAATGATAACCACCTATAGTGGCTGCGGCATTAGCTGTTAATATGTGATTAGCAGACTCTCCGGCTTCTAACTCACCTTCAACAGGATTAACAGTTAACCATTTATCCGGTGATGTACTAATAGCTTCAAAAGCTCTGATTTTGTATACATAACCAGGATCTTCTGCAAGCCAGGTCGACGAGTTTACATCATACCAGTAAGAAACTCCATCAACACCTGAAACATTCCTGTTAAATGCAGCAGGGAAATTTATTGCCTGAGGATAATGTATAACAACAAAGAATACATCACCTTGAACAAATGATTGAGGAGATTCTAACTCAATTAAACATTTTGCACCAGTATTTGCTTCAGAGTGTGTAAATGTTTGAGTAGCCAATAACGTACCTTGTTCAGGTAAAGTTCCACCTTTATAGATTTCCAAAATTACCGACTCTGTAACTCCACCGGTTTGATAGTAGTTGGTTAGATGAGTTAAGTCAAATGTTGCACTATTTACAACAAATCTGTTAGCTGAGCTATAAGGAGCACCACCATCGTAACCGTAATAATCGTCAGGAGCACCTTCCGGATCATAAACAATGGAGTCATTAAATACAATATCGGATTGCTCATAATCAATATTCATATCAAAGTTACCTGAAGCAGACATAGATCTATAAACAGTTGAATTAACTACCGGTCTGTTATAAATACTTTGTACTTCGTTTGTAAATTGGCCTGATAAAGTAACAATACTGATATCATAATCAAGCAAACTTCCACCTTCATTGCTCACAACAGAAACTTTTGTGCCAGATTCAGTTGACTTTAGGTCAAATAAAAGGGTATCCGTATCATCAATTGCAATAACAGGCGGCTCAATTGCTTCACCAAATAATAGGGTAGTAGCAACTGGTTGTAATGCATCATTACTTGCAATATTGAAGATATTGTCAAAAGATCCGACAGCTTCCGGAGTGAAAGTTAATTCAACGATCAACTCTTCTTTTGGAGCAATTTCAAATACACCTGATTTATCTGCCGTAAATATAACAGTTTCATTGGTAAACCATAACGAATCAATTAGTAATGTTTTCGAACCATCATTTTTCACGATTAGCTCTTCCGTATCGTTATTGTTTTCACCTGGAATAAAGTAAAGTTCGTTAAATAATACAGAATCTGAGCTTAAACTGATTTCTGGTGTTCCAATTATAGTTAACGTAGTAGGAATCTCAATAGAAGGGTCTGTAATGTCGTTACTTAACAATTTTAATGGTGCTTCATAAGTTCCATCATAAATATCAGTTGCATCAATTATTAAGTTGATATTTGCTGTTAATCCAGGTTCAACACTTCCAACCGTAAATGGGCTCTTAATTAATACAGCTAATCCATCTTTTACATAAGTATTATTGAATACAACTTGTAACGCATCTGTTCCATCTTCATTTTCTATACCAACAGTTGCTTTATCAATTCCTTCATAAGCTGTCATGTCTTTATATTGGAATTTGATGTTACCATTAGCATAAACAATGGCCTGGAATGTTCCTACACCAGTTGACCAAAATGCAGGTACTTCATTGTACTGAATAATGATATATTCAGATGTGGAATAAACATAAACACCATCACCATTTTGTGGTTCAATATCATCCCATAATGGAGCTATTAAATTGTTAGGTTCGGTAGTAGTTGGTATATCCTGGTTTGAATAACCACCTATGGAACCTAAAGGCTCGCTAAATGTAAAGAAACCATTTGAAGCGATTTGTACTTCATTATAAGTTTCATTGTAGAATGGGAAATTAAATGGTAATGTTATCCATGTTCCATCATCGGCTCCCAAGTCAAGTTTGGTACCAATGTTCTTGATTTCAATCCAATCGTAAATTACTTCAGAACCTTCATCACTATCAATCCAGGTATAACCAAAATTATCCGGTCCACCATTTCCGGTCTGAACTGCATTACCGGTTCTTTCATCGGGTTGTTCTTTAGAAGTAAGTTCAATTGCAGGATTATGAGTTGTAACTGATACATTACCAACATTCGTATAGTAAGGTTTAACCATAACGTAATTTAGTGTTGAACCACCACTGTTTACTATAGCTATGTTAATCGAATCAATATCACCCGAATTCATAGTTATTTCAACAGGCGAAGGATTAGTAGTAACAGTTATTTCCGGCGGAACAAGACCAGTTCCCGAAACAAACACTTCGTACGATTGATTACCAAATTCATCGTCACTTTCAATTGTTATTGTACCAACTTCTTCTCCGATATTAATAGCTGTAAAAGTTATATAAATGTTTGTAATCGCTTTAGGAGCTATCATAATTGGATCAGAGAAATCGACAATAAATGAAGCATTATCTGAGGCGATATTACTAACCGTTAAGTTCTTACTACCTGTGTTTTCAATAGTAATTGTTTTTACTTCACTTAAAGTTTGGAATATTGGACTAAACAAAATGCTATCCGGAGAAACATTTATTTCAGGATGTCCAATAACGTCAAGTTTGGTTGTAAAGATCTCTTCAGGTCGAACAGGGTCGTTGCTGGTTATAAGTAATTCATTGATATAACTATCTTCAAGCAGTTCTGTAGCATCTAAATTAAGATCAATAACCTGAGTGCTACTTGGTTGAATTATTCCGGAAACAGGACTAACACTAACATCGAATGGTGTTCTACCCGGGAATATTAATACTGCCATATTATCTTCAATATAATCCGTATTATATGCCACTTGTAAACCAATTGTACCATCCTCATTTTCAGTACCAATTGTAGCACTTGCATTATTTTCAAGTGTTATTTCTTTATAGTAATATTTTATATTACCATTAGGGAATAATACTACCTGGAATGTAATTGTACCTGCCGAAGAACTTGGGTAATTTCCTACTTCGTTATATTGTACAATAAATTTATCAGAACCTGCTTTATAAAATACCTGGCCACGTTTGCTTGATGGTCTTAAGTCATCCCAGAAAGGAGCAATATAGTTATTAGGTTCAGTAGTGCTTGGTATTTGATCATTTGTATAATCAGTACCATCAGTACCAAATGTAATATAACCATTAGATCCAATCTTTGCTGAAGTTTTAACTTCACCGTAAAACTTAAAACCAAATGGCAATTCAATATCTATAGATCCGTCATCACTATTTGCCAGGATTTCTGTCCCTGTTATAGATATTTCTTCCCAATTATAAACTGGCCCACCAGTTTCTCTGCTATCAATCCAACTATAACCTAACTCATCCGGACCTCCGGCGCCTAGTTGAACAGGATGACCCTGACCACCGCTATTTATTTGTTTATCGGTATTTTGGGTTATTCCTTCAATAAACGAAATATTATTCTTCTCAATATCAGGATTATTTAATAATTGGTTTGCAGCAACTTCAGGCATTGAGAACTGTAATGGATACATACCATAATTACGTATTGTAAATTGTTCATTTCGAACCTGTCCAGCATCCATTGTAACTTCAATTTCTGTTGGATCTAAAGAAATTACCGGAGGTGAAATAGCAGCTGCAGTAACCGTAATTTCTACTTCTGGATTATTTAGATCGTTACTTTTTACCGTAAGTATTGCATTGAATTGACCCAAGAAGTTAGGTGCGCATTTTGCTTTTACAAACAAAGTGTCACCCATTGCTAATACTGTAGTGTCTTCAAGATCAGTAGTAAATATTGGTTGATTTGAGATAATATCAGTAATCTGAAGGTCTCCTATTCCTGTATTGTAAATTTTAAAAGGAATTTCTTTTTCTCCATTTAAAAATACAGTTCCAAATTCAATAAATGCAGAACTTACATTAATTTCCCCAACTTGTCCTGTTACATCAAGGTTAACAGGCACAACTGTTGATAAGTTATCGTAATCATTCGAATAAACTGTTAATGATGAACTGTATAGTCCATTTGGTAAAACTGTAGCATCAAGTTCTACGTCAACAGTTACTGATGAGTTTGCCTCAACTGTTCCAGAGGTAGGATTAACCGTAATAAAATCTGTAGTACCACCGCCCGGGAAACCAAATGCTGTAATTTCCGCGTTTCCGGCAAATGCACCAATAAGTTCCGATGCTCCGGTTTCCGTATCTAATATACGTAACTCACCTCGGTCAGCTACGTTGTTATATGCTGCCATATAAACCAGATTGGTTAAAGGATCCCATGCCATACTTTGTGCATAATTTGCATCAAATCCGGCCGATCCTACCAGGGTCATAGTACCCGTAGATTTATCTATTGAATAAATATTATCATCAAGGTTCAGTCCCCATAAATTACCATCTCCATCACATGCAATTGAAATCATAATTCCAGAACCAATTGTTCCGACTAAGGTTGCAGTTCCAGATGATAGATCAATAGTGTATAAATAGGATGAAGGCTCTGCATAAAATGCACCATACATTGTACCATTATTTTTATCACAAGCTAAATCTGTGAATTTCAATGTTGGTCCAACTGCAGTTAATTCTTCTGTTTCAATGTTCAACTTCTTTAATTCAGAAGTTCCATCATCAACAATATACATGTGTTTATCATCACCTTTCGCAAAATCACCTGCATACGCTGTATAAGAAACACTACTTGAGGTGAGATATGTTCCCGGATTATCCGTAGATAAAGAAACAAAATATTCATTAGGATATACTTCTTGGGCATAAGCTATTGATCCCGCTAATTTAACTACAGGAAGTGATGTGTTAACATTAGGATTAACATAAGGTGCAGCTTGTAATGATTCCGAAGCATCTCCAAGTGGATATTCTCCAATGACTGCATCAACATGGAAATCCTGTTCAACTATCGGACTTATAAAATCAAATTGTAATTCACCTTCTCCATTATTGAAGATAGTAAGAGTTTCGGTTTTAACAGGATTTACGCTAGCATCTATTAAAGAATTTATAGTATCAGGTTCAATATTGATATTTGGTTCCGGAATACCTGTCACAGTCGCTGTTGCTTGAACTTTTTCAACAGGTGTAACAGGATCATTGCTCAAAATATAAATATTGAAATTATGGTCTCCATTTCTGGTAATATCAGTAGCATCAAATGTTACACTAATATCTTGAGCTGATCCAACTCCAACAGTTCCTTGAGAAATATCTAAAGTAACCCCATGTAATTGAGTTTGGATTGCCCTAACGGTCCACACATAATTGCTCCATCCTGATTCGTTTTGAATATCAGCCCATTGTCCGTTTAAATACGCTAGGTAAGAGCCAGGTCTGTTACCTCCAATTACATCATCATAACCTAGTCTTAATGGTGCTGCCGGGAAATTAAATACAATCCAGAATTTATCACCGGTGCTAAATGATACAGGCATTTCAAGCGGAATATTTACATACTCAGCACCAATTATATTGTTGAACTCCTGCATCATAATTAATTCGCCT
Source organism: Bacteroidales bacterium (assembly GCA_028282785.1). GTDB lineage: Bacteria > Bacteroidota > Bacteroidia > Bacteroidales > UBA12077 > UBA12077. The sequence goes on from JANQHE010000056.1 coordinate 51,034, forward strand.
TGCAATGGATTATCACCACCGGCAATAATTGAAACACTTGTTGGGTTAGTTGCAGCTGAACCTTCAGCTTCGATATATGCACTAATATGGGATAATATAAAATCATCTCCACCAAGATCAGGTACATCAAAAGCTGTTGCAGCTGCCCAAACAACAGGTGTTCCACCGGCAGTAACAGCAATTGAACCATCTGCTTCATCATCTCCATCATCATAATTTATTATATGTGCAATTTCATTTTCGAAGTATGATTGAATAACAGAATGGTTTTTTGTTGTTACAGAGCTTGTTAATTCAGCTAATTCCGAATAATTTGCTTCAGGTTCGATCGAAACTTCATTACCTGGATATATTAAGCTTGATTGAACTTGAGGTATAGTTTTTCCAAGGTATACAGGGAAAATGTCGTAAGATAATTCAGCTTGTCCTTGATTCTCAATTGTAAACATTCCAGTTTCAACAGGATTTACTGAAGAATTAATCGTTACACTTGGGTCGCCTGTTATAACAATATCAGGAGCTTGATCTGTTGTAGCAGTCACAGTATTTGAAATATCAGATGTATTTCCAAAATAATCGGCTGATTTTACTGCGAAGTAATAAGTTGTTCCAACAGACAATCCTTTAACTTCGACTGATTCCATAGTACCTGCTACACTTGGTGCAGGCAACTCATAATGTGTTGCTTGATCAAAGTTAGCAGCGGTAATTGGATTTTCCGAATATCGGAAATCATATATTGAAGCCGGATATCCATCTGGTTGATCAGCAGGAGCTGTCCAGGTAAATGTGACAGAAACAGCTGAAACATCGATAATGGTCATATCTGATATTACCAAAGGTGGTTGGCCATCGTCCTCAGCTAAAGCAGCAAAAGTGTTTAAGCGGCCAGTTCCCCAATCTTCGGCACCGGTAAAAGTTAATGGATCAGTAGAGTTTATTAAACGATCCCAGATCTGTTGTGGGGTAATATCATCATCTTTAAATTGAGAAAGAATTAAGGCTGCTGTACCTGATACATGTGGGCAAGCCATTGATGTTCCATTATATCCACCAGTATAGTTATCATTTGGAATGGTGCTGTAAATATTCACAGCAGGAGCAGCTAAGTCGACCCATGATCCGAAATTTGAACTGGTATATTTATTATCGTTATGATCGGTTCCAGCAACAGCCATTACAGGCTCATAGTAACCCGGATACCATAAATTATCGGAACCATTGTTGCCTGCAGCAAATATTACTAGTCCTCCAGCCATTGGACCTGTTTGAATCCCATTTTCATTCATGCCGGCTTCAGCTATAAAATAATCAATAGCATCCAATACAGCTTGTTCATAACTATTAGGACTTGTATATCCCCAACTGTTTTGAGAAATTATGGCTCCATGATCGGCGGCATAAATGTAAGACTCGGGAAATCCTCCATTGCTAATATTTCCAAATACAGCACAAGACATCAATCGAACCCCATCATCTGATCCTGTTCCGCCTGCAACTCCGGACATACCAATACCATTGTTGGTTTCTGCTGCTACCGTACCTCCAACATGTGTTCCGTGGCTATCTCCGTAAATTGTTCCTGTATTGTCTCCAAAATTATAGCCATAAATGTCATCAATATATCCGTTATTATCGTCATCAATGCCATTACCGGCAATTTCATTTGGATTAATCCACATATTTCCTACAAGATCCTCATGATCTACATCAATTCCTCCGTCATGAACAGAAACTATAATTGCGGAATCTCCTGTTTGAACTACCCATGCTTCCGGTAAATCGATATCGACATCAACTGTTCCTCCGCTTTGTCCGGTATTATTATAATGCCATTGATCACCGTACTGTGGATCATTGGTGCCACCAGGAAGCGAATTTTGAACTCCTGCTTTGTAAGAATTAAATGGTGTCCCACCTATTGTTTTTTTTAGAACTAATTCACTTAGTGAAACTTCGTTAAGAGCAAGATATTCTTTTGTAGCAAGTTCTGTATCAGAATTATTGGTTACAATTACTTCGTACCATAAATGTAATCCATATTTCTGATGTTTTTTTTCAAATTTTCCAGCATAAGGGAAAACTCTTTTCATATTTGAAACACTATACTTTTCGTTTAATTTATCAATTGATGCAATGCCTGTGTGAATAACTCCAGTTGGGCTTTTTTGCATTTTCATAGTGTTAATAGTAGCTTCCATATTTGTATCAAATTTAATTCTGAAGATCCCTTTGTGATAGTGATCTTGTGCGTTCAGAATTAAAGCTGAGGCTAATATTATTATTGCTACTAAAATAGATTTGGTCAGTTTTTTTATCATAAATTTTAGTGTTTAATTTAACATGTAATTTTTTAGTACTTTAAGTTTGTGCTGTTTGAGATGGGTCAGCTCTAATCAAAATAGTTGTTTTCATAATTTTCCTTTTTTTAATGATTTTTAAATCGCATTTTAACGGTAAACATGAATGCATAAAAAAAGGCGTAGTAATTACTTTGTAGATTAATATCTAAGAAATAGATATTATAACTGTATAACTTCCAGTTCAACAGATGTTTAATCTGCTCGGAAGATAAAACAGCTTTCACAAAGTAATAGTCGCCTTTCGATTAAGAATTATTAACCAAGTACTTTTATTTCTTAATAAAGCTTTATTGGGATTTTTTAGAGTGTTTTTACGGTCTTTTTGTTAAGACAAATAGCTTTACAAAGTAAAAAAGTCGGTATTAAAGAATATTTTAAGGTTAATAAATCAAATTAAAGTTCGAAATTATTTTATTAAAATGCAATAAAAATTATTTAAAAATATCGTTACTGTATTAGGAAAGCCTGATTTTATTAGTAAAATATAACAATCAGTTTAAACATTATTCATTGAAAATAAGAATTGAGATTCGCTTTTTTATAATAACTTCAGCATGTTTATCAACATAAAACTGTAAAGTATTTATTAATATAAACCTATGTAAAAAGGAATAATTTATTTAAACCACTCTATATTTTAATTGTTAATAGTATAATTATTTAATAAGTTTTAAAGTTATGAGTAAAACTGTTTTAATTACAGGTTCTAACAAAGGAATTGGATTCGAAACAGCCCGCCAACTTGGGAAAAAAGGTTTTAAAGTTTTTATTTCCGGAAGAAATGAAGAAAGAGTCAAGAAATCGCATGAAAAATTAATTAGTGCCGGCATTGATGCTGAGATGCTAATTATGGATATTAGTAATTTGGAAAGTATTCAAAGAGCTGCTATTGAATTCATGAAATTGAATTTGAAATTGGATGTTTTGATTAATAATGCCGCCATATTATTGAAAGAGGACAGGAGTCTTTTAACTAATTCAGCTTCAATAATTGAAAATACAGTACAAACAAACTGTTACGGTGCAATAAATGTTGTCAGGGAGTTTCTTCAGTTTATACCGAACGGAGGAAGAATCATCAATATTTCCAGTGGTGGTGGTTCGATGACTGACCCGGTAGGAGGGTGGTCGCCAGCTTATTGTGTTTCAAAAACAACTTTAAATATGATTACCAAGCAGTTAGCGTTTGAGTTGTTGGGGAAAAATATTGCAGTTAATTCAGTGTGCCCGGGTTGGGTAAGAACAGATATGGGAGGAAACACTGCTTCCAGATCTGTTGAAAAAGGGGCTGAAACGCCTGTGTGGTTGGCTAATGAAGCTCCTCAAAGTTTAACAGGTAAATTCATTCGAGATAAAAAAGAAATTCCTTGGTAGAACCTAAAAGACACCAAGTAAATAAAACAATATTTTCATTTTTATTAGTTATAAATTGTTAAATTTTTATAAGTGCTAAATAAGGTGATGTGGTAATTATTTTATTCGCAGCCGAGTTTGCAGAAAATTAACGAATACATCATAAAATAAATCTTGAATGGGATTATTTTTTATTTTAAATTGCCAATTTACTAACAAAAAAATATACAATTATGCCTACAGTAAATGTTTATTTAACTTTTAATGGAAATTGCAAAGAAGCTTTTGATTTTTATAAATCTGTATTCGGAGGAGAATTTCCTTATGTCGGAACCTTTGCAGAAATGCCACCTCAAGAGGGTATGCCACCAATTCCTGATGATTTTAAAGATAAAATCATGCATATTTCTTTACCTATAAGTAAAGAAACGGTAATAATGGGTAGCGATACAGGAGGAGAGTGGGCTTCTGATTTTAAACAGGGAAATAATTTTTCCATTTCAATTAATGCGGATAGTAAAGCGGAAGCTGATAAATTATTCAATGGTTTATCTGAAGGTGGAAAGGTAACTATGCCAATGGATAGCACATTTTGGGGCGATTATTTTGGAATGTTTACGGATAAATTTGGAATTAATTGGATGGTAGGTTTTAATGAGGAATCAAAAGAAAAATAAAACTGATTAACTTGTACAAAATAGCCTCCAAAACTTTTGTAGTTCCCGGGGGCTATTTTTAATGAATATATTTTACTAGTATTAAACGTATTTTTGAGTTTATTATCTCTTAACAAATATAAAATCACCGCCTTCATCGCCAGTATCCTTAATTTCTCCATATAAAGGCGTATTAGGGCTATTATTAATAACCGCAGTTTTAAAGCTACTAAATAGTTCTTCTGCAGATATGAATTCCTTTGTATTTTCTTTTAGTCGCTTATTTAAATATAAAAGAAATACACTTTTATCGGGAACTTCTTTTAGTGACCCGCTTGTCATAGCCTTACGGCTTGGATAATAATATAATTCCTGAATTGGTTTTGGAGCATAATTAAAGGCTTTTCGACTTTTAAAAATTCCACCACTAAAACAAGCATCTGCAATTAATAATGTATGTTTTGTATCTACTGTTCGCAAATAATCCCGTATGGTACTATTTCTCATCCAGTTAGCTGTGTTTGTTTTTTTTGCATCCGATGGTAACCAATATCCTATTTCATCCTGATGGTCCCAATATCCGTGCCCTGCATAAAATACCAATAAATTATCATCTTCAGTTACAACTCTGTTTAACCTGTCCAATTCAGAAATAATTTTTTCGCGTGTTGGACTTTTTAGAAAAGTAACATTTTCCTTTTCAAAAGTATAATTTTTCACTAAAGTATTTAATAGCTTCTCTGCATCTGCAACAGGTTGATTAAGATCATTTATTTCAGGATCACTGTAATTGCTTACACCAATAAATAAAGCATAATATTTACCTTCTTTAGATTTTTCATCTAGTTCTGAACGGTCACCCACAGATGTTTTTCTTTGGCCTTCCTTTTCCAATACCTTGTAATTAATTACATAAGTTTCTTCAACTGAATTATTGAATTTATCAACAGCCCTTACAAAAACATTATTCTTTCCTTCAACTAAATAAACATCAGTATCAAACTCGCCATTTGTTTTTAAATTAGTATACATACCATTTACTGTAATTTCAAAAATTCCATTTTCATCCATTACATTACCTTTTAATATCACTTCTTCTTTATTTACAGTAACCGGTTTATCTTTTGATAAAGACATATTTGTAAACGCTATGGATGGAGGCTTGGTGTCGACAATTTTGGAAATTTCCGGTCCAATGTCAAGTTTTGTTACTTCTGATATTAATTCAGTTTTTGCAGGTTGCTCATTGTTATCAAATGAAATATCCCTAAACTGGATGTTACCTACTTTCAAATCTAATCCATATGTAACCTCTAATACTTCAACCCCAAACTCAACCATTTTTAATCTGTTAGAAAATCCATGCGGAATGTCAAAACTATATATGGCAATATCCGATTGTCCCGGTTTAAAAGACATAGTTGGAGTTGCATACCTGGCATCTCCCGATACTCTCCCAAGTTTAGAATAGTTTGATTCTATTTTTTTACTTTTAAAGTCATATACTCTGGCTAATCGGTTTATTAATTTCAAATCGCGGTTTTTACCTTTATTGGTTACTTGTAAAACACAAATAAGTTTTCGATCTTTTTTATAACATTCCTTTAATTCAAAATGAAAACCTTCAACATGGTCGGTAGGATTTTTGATTTTACCGGGAACTGCAATTATCTTAAATACCATGTCTTCCCCTTTTAAATTTTCTCTGTCATTTAATACATTCCAGATGATAAGTTTATTTTTTCCTCCTTCAATGTTTTTTCCAATATCGCCACTGGTAGTATTTAAAATAATATTAAAGTTTTGCCCGCCATCTTTTGAGCACAATACTTTTATATCAAATAACTGACCTGATCTTTCATGAATAATATCATACATCAAATTTATTTTGTCCTCAAAGGTTTTGATTCTTAGATTTTCAATTTGTTGAGCAAATGAAGTTGAAAAACCAAAGCATAAAACAAATAATAAATAAGTTCTCAAAGTTTTCATAATGAATAAGATGATTGATTTAAAGGCAATACCAAATTACTTAATTATGATAAAGTTTCCAAGTTTAAGCCAATGATTTAACCCAATCATTATAGAATTAAATAAGAATTGGCTTTCAAATCATTATTAGATACATAAAAAGTAGTATTTTTAGCTTATGTTAATTACTAAAGTTTGTTTATATATACTGGTTAAAAGTTATATTCTTGTTTTGCACCCGGTGCATATTTCTATTACCAATGTTGATTATAATCCAAATGATCTGAAAATGAAAATTTCTTTTAAGGTCTTTAAACAAGATATGAAACTTTTGTTCGTACACCTTGATCAAGTAAATATTGATTTTGAGAACCTGGAAGAGGTTAAAAAAAATCAGGAAAGAATTAATAACTATTTTCAGAATCATTTTAATATTGAGAGTAAATCTGGATTTGAGCCGGTTTTTAAGGAAGCGGAGCTTGATAATGAATGGATATGGTTTTATTATGAGGTTGAAAATATTGATTTAAAAAAGGAATTTAAAATTACAAATACAATATTTCTGGATTTATATTATGATCAGAAAAATATGATGATATTTAGTAGTAAAGGAACTGAAAAAGGGTATATGTTTAATTTAAATAAAACTAAACAATTAATAAAGCTAAATGATCTATAAAAGAGTTATATATACTGTATTATTTTTGTTTTTTCTGTGGTGTACCAATTCATATGCAACTCATAACAGAGCCGGGGAGATAACATATACTCAAATTTCGGAACTAACATATGAAATAACGGTAACAACATATACTTATACTATAAGCAGTGTAGACAGGGAAGAGCTCGAAGTCGAATGGGGGGATGGAACTTTCTCAACTGTTCCTAGAAAAGAAATGTTAGAACTTCCTGATTTTTATCAACGAAATAAATACATTGCTCGTCATACTTTTCCGGGACCCGGAATTTATAACGTATTAGTTCAGGATCCGAATAGAAACTTTGGTGTTGAAAATATACCTAATTCTGTGAATACAGTGTTTTCAGTTAAAACAACTATTTTTGTAATTCCGGAACTTGGCTCTAATAATACACCTATATTATTAAATCCACCGTTAAATCAGGCAGCTCAATACAGGATTTTTGTTCATAATCCCGGAGCTTTTGATAAGGAAGGTGATAGTTTATCATATGCACTTACCAATTGTACGGGTGAAAATGGAGAACCAATAAGTGGATATACTCTACCTCCTGCAACAGATTCGATTGGTATTAATGCTATAACCGGAGATTTAGTGTGGAATACTCCGCCGGATACTGGTAAATATAACATTGCTATTCAAATTGCGGAATGGAGAAGTGGGGTAAAAATAGGAACTATAACACGAGATATGCAGATTGATGTTTATGCTACTGATAATCATACTCCTGACATTGACTCTGTTGGGGAAATTTGTGTATTGGCAGGTGATACAGCTACCGTTCTAATTAGAAGTACCGATATTGATTACAACAATATAGAAGTTAGTGCCGAAGGAGGGCCGTTTTTATTTGAAGGAAATCCTGCTACATTTGAAGAAGTTTCAAGTATTTCCGGAGAAACTATTTCTCGTTTTAACTGGGGAACAAGCTGTAATCATATTCGAAAAGAATCATATTCGATTATTATTTCAGCTAAAGATGATCATCCGGATGTTAAATTAGTTGGAATTGAACGATTGCTGGTAAAGGTTATCGGACCAGCTCCTTATGGATTGCAAACAGATCCAGGTAATGCATTTATACGTTTAAACTGGAATGCTCCGGATTGTGATCCAACGAAATATCTTATATACCGTAGAATTAATTCATTAAACTATGAGCATGATAGCTGCACAACGGGTTTGCCAGAAGATTCAGGTTACGAGTATGTTGGAGAAACTTCGGATACAGCGTATGTCGATAATGATAATGGAGAGGGATTGGTACAAGGGTTTTCTTATTGTTACAGAATTGTTGCTGAATACAACGATGGAGCTCAAAGTTTTCCTTCGGAAGAGCAATGTGCATCCATTGCTCCGGGATTTCCAATTCTAACAAATGTAAGTGTATTATCAACTGATGCGGATACAGGAAGAATAATGGTTCGTTGGGATAAACCGGATCAGTTGGATACAATTCCCGGAGCTACCGGACCATATAAATATATTATCTATCAATCTGACGAACTATTTGGAATGCGTTTAAAACGAATAGACTCTCTGGATAATTTAGATGATACAACTTATTATAAGCCTGACTTAAATACTTTAGAAACTCAATATTCTTATGAAATTGCCCTTTATAACGATGCACCGGGAAATAGGTTTCGTATTGGAGTACCGCAGTTGGCTTCTTCCATTTTTCTTGATTTGGAACCTGCTGATAACCAAATAAAAATAAACATTAAGAAGAATACACCTTGGTTAGACAATGAGTTTGTTATTTATAGATTAAATAACTCAACCGGTATTTTTGATTCCATAGCTTATACCACAAACCGATCTTATACAGATACCAAATTAATGAATGGAAATACTTACTGTTATAAGGTTAAAAGCATTGGTACTTATAAAATCGATGATATCGAACATCCAACCATTAACTGGTCACACGAAAATTGTCAGGTTCCGGAGGATTTTCAACGTCCCTGTCCACCATCATTAAATGTTCGGTCGGCATGTGATAGTTTGGTAAATATTTTAACCTGGAATAATCCTAATTTAACATGTGCTGACGATGTTGTAAGGTATATTTTATACTATACAAACAGTTCCGAATCCGAATTGGACTCTATAATAGGATTCGATGATCCTGAAATTACATATTTTGAACATTTTCCGTCGGGAAGCATGGGAGGTTGTTATGCCGTAACTGCAGTAGATTCTTTTAATAACGAAAGCGAATTTTCTTATGTTCAATGTGTAGATAATTGTTCATATTATGAATTACCTAATGTTTTTACTCCGAATGGTGATAATATTAATGATGAGTTTATAGCAGAAAATCCCTTTGATTATGTTCAAAAAGTTGAAATGAAGATTTTTAACAGGTGGGGTGAATTAGTTTTTCAAACGAATGATCCAAATATTAAATGGGATGGGAAAGCTCAAAAAACAAATCAATTAGTTTCACCCGGGGTGTATTATTATATTTGTGATGTCTGGGAACCGCGTATTTCCGGACTTGAGGTCAGAAATATCGTTGGATTCATTTATGTTTATACCGGAGAATCATCGGGAGAATACAGTAATGAATAAAAAACATTTAATTGCAATATTTCTTTTTTTTCCAGTTTTACTCTTTTCGCAAAAGTTTAAAATTGAAGAGATAAAACCGTTTATTGATTTTGAAAATGAAAAATATTCAATTGTTATTGAATCCTTAGATAATTTAATTAAAAATAATCCGAAGCCGGAATTTTATAAGTTGCTTGCAGAAACTTACTACAAATTAGAAGATTATGAGAATGCTTTGGTCCTTTGTGATAAACTTGATAAATTAAAACCTAATTACGCAAGTTGTTTAAGGCTAAGAATTTATCTTGAAAAAGGCGATAAAAACAGGTTAAAGGAAGTATTAAATACAAACCTTAAATCATTTTATAAAATTCCTTTGTACGAAATACTCAGTTCTGAAGAATTTGTGTTACTGTCAAATTATAATTTAGATGATTATGTTTTATCATCAGGTTATTATTCTCAAACTGAAAAACAACTATATCAGGTCGAACGATTGATTTATGAGAAGAACAACAAACAGGCTTTATTTATTACTGATGAAATAATTACAAGGAACTGGAATGTTTCTGATGCTCATTATTTTAAAAGCTTAATTTTGCTAATTGAAAAGGATATTCAAGGAGCCAAAAGAGAAATAAACCTGGCAATTAGCCTAAAAAAATCGGAACCTAGGTATTACATTCAAAGAATCAGTGTTTTTAATGAGTTACATAATTATGAATTAGCTTTATCAGATATGAACAGGTTAATTCGATTGATTCCGTATGAAATTGATCATTATATACAAAAAGCAGATTTACTTTTCAAAACAGAATATTATGATGAGGCCCAAAAGCTTTCAGCTTCAATTTTGGAAGTAAAACCAAATAATCCTGATGTACTTTATTTAAATAGTAAAGCTTATTTTAGGAACAAAGATTATCATACTGCTCTAAAACAGATTAATAGGGCCTTTGAACATAAAAGCAATAAAGAGTTTTTTGAATTAAGAGGAGATATATATTCTGTCACAGGTACATACCAATATGCTATTCAGGATTATTCAATGTATCTCGATATTTACCCAAGATCCGGTGATATTTATAATAAAAAGGGAATGGCCAGGTATAAGTTAGGAGATAAAAAAGGTGCATGTTATGACTGGGAAAGGGGAAAAAGATATGGGAGTTACGAAGCGGTTGAAAATTTTGAAAAACATTGTTTGGATTAAAATCCATAAATTGTAAATCCACCATCAATACTTATACATTGCCCGGTAATATAAGCCGCAGCTGGCATGCATAAGAAAGCAACAGCAGCTGCTACATCCTTAGGATCTCCAATTTTTTTCATTGGTGTTCTATTAATAACTTCATCATAATATTCCTTATTTTTTAATACAGATTCTGCTAATGGCGTTTTTATATACCACGGTGCAACCGCATTTACCCTGATTCTATCTTCGGCCCATTCCGCAGCAAGATTTTTAGTAAGTTGAATCATTGCCGCTTTTGTCATTCCATAAATTGATCCTGTTCGTATGTGTTTTTGTCCTGCAACCGATGAAATATTTATAATATTTCCCTGCGTAGATTTTTTTAAAAGAGGATAGCAAAGACGGCTTAACTCGAAAGCGGAAAGTAAGTTAGTATTTATAATCTTATCATATTCTTCTTTTGAATATTCATCTGTTTTTTTGCGAATATTCATTCCAACATTATTAACCAAAATATCAAGGTAACCCCAATCTTGCTTTATTTTAGTTATAAGTCTTTCCGGTTTCTTTATCTTACTTAGATCTGTCTTTATAAAATGGGCTTTATCGTTTAAAAGCTCTTTAGGCTCATTTCTTGACACTATTATTACGCTTGCGCCTAATTCAATAAATTCTTTGGCAATAGCCGATCCGATTCCTTTAGTTCCTCCGGTAATTAAAGCTTTTTTATTTGAAAGATTCCATCGGTTATTCATTCACTCTGTTTTTTGTTGGCCGGTAAAAGTATATATCACCTTGAATGATTTGATTTAAATTTAATACGTTCACACCAACTTTTCTACCTGAGAATTCTGTGTTTTGATGAGCAATTTCATAAATACCTTTTTCTAAAACCTTATAAACTATTGCAGTATGATGTGTCATAATTGAGGTGTAGGTAGTATTTCCTTCCGTATATTGTGTTTTTACATTTTCGAACTGAATCAGGTCACCCGGAAATACTTCATCTTTTGAAGGATCAATAAGGTTTCCATAAACATAAGCCATATCCCAATCAGCTTCCACTTTTGTTAGTGCTTGATATGCAAGATCCCAACATTCTCCTCGGTCCACTTTTTTCCCTTTCACTGTTTTTACATATTTTACAATCTCCTTATTTAAAACAGGAATTTTATTTTGGGCATAGCATGTTCCGGTAAATAAAAGGGCCGATATCAATATGGTAAGTGTTTTTATATTTTTCATAGCTAAAGTTATTTATTAATTTAAAACACCATGATCTCTGAATTGTTTTAACTAAGTAAAAACTATTTTTTTACGGTTATTATACCATCTCCTTTTGCAACACAACTTCCAATATGTGAGGCGTTTTCAATTCCTGCTTCAATTAATTTTCCCAGTACTTCATCTTTTTGAGACATTGGAACCGTAAACAATAATCCACCGGAAGTTTGAGCGTCGCATAAAATAGATTTTTCCAAATCGGATATATTATCATTCCAGTCAATGTACTTTGAAAAATACTTAAGATTGTTTAATGTACCACCAGGAATATGGTTGCTAGCTGCAAACTCCTTAGCTTCTTCGATTATGGGAATTTTATCGAAGGCTATCTCAACATCCATTTTACTTGCAAGAGTTAGTTCGCTTAAATGTCCCATTAAACCAAAACCTGTTATATCAGTACATGAGTTTATAATAAATTGATTCATTACTTCCGCAGAATATCTGTTTAAGGTCGACATAATTCTTACAACATTTTGTTCAGTCTCCCTATTAACTAAACCTCGTTTTAAGGCAGTTGTTATAATCCCTAGCCCAATTGGTTTGGTTAAAATTATTGCATCATTAACCTGGGCATTTGCATTGGTCCAGAATTTGTCCGGATGAATAATTCCGTTGACAACCATTCCAAATTTAGGTTCCGGATCATCAATTGTATGCCCTCCAACAATATTAATTCCGGCTTCGTGTGCTTTATCATTAGCTCCTTTTAAAATTTCCTGCAATACTTCTATGGGTAACCTGTTTGACGGAAAACCAACAATATTTAGTGCAAATAATGGTTTAGCTCCCATGGCATATATATCACTTAATGCATTAGCTGCCGCTATTGCTCCGAAATCATAAGGATCATTTACAATCGGTGTAAAGAAATCCGTTGTTTGAACCAACGCGGTTTCTTCATTGATTTTATAAACAGCGGCATCATCCGATTTGCTATTATCAATTAAGACATTAGGATCATTAACCGGCGGTAAACCTTTTAATATTTTTTCGAGTTCCTGTGGCCTTAATTTGCAAGCACAACCAAGCCCCTGGGTATATTTCGTTAACTTAATGCCTGAAAAATCAGGTGTTAACTCCTTTAATTCCTTTGTATCCAGGTTGAATTTATTTACTGCATCAATGATAATTTTTGAAGCACGGTTAATTTCGTCTTCGGTTGTATTCTTACCAACAGAAAACCGAATGGTCCCCATAGCATAGTTTATATTTAATTTTATGGCAGAAAGGACAGAGGATACATCCACAGAATCAGTATGACAAGCAGCGCCTGCTGAAGCTGCAATTCCCTTTAATTCTAATTCATTTAATAAAATATTGGCTTCAATTTTTGGAAAACTAATATTTAACGTATTTGGTAATCTCCTTTCCGGATGTCCGTTAAGTTTTATTTCAGGTATTTCCTTTTTTAAATTACTAAATAATAAATTTCTTACGGAATGCATATGGGTAATATTTCTGTACAGATATCGGTGGGCAATATCACAAGCCTTTCCTAATCCCACAATTTCAAGAACATTTTCTGTCCCGGCTCTTTTATTTTGCTCATGGTCAGCACCATGAATTAACTTTTCCAATTGAATCCCATCCTTAATATAAAGTGCTCCGATTCCTTTAGGTGCATATAATTTATGTCCTGCAATCGATAATAGATCCACTCCCATTTCTTTTACATCCACAGGATATTTCCCCGTTGATTGAGCAGCATCGGTATGAAAGTAGATACTATTTTTTTTTGCGATTTTTGCTATTTCAGATAATGGTTGAATAGTTCCGATTTCGTTATTAGCGTGCATTACTGTTATTAGGACAGTTTGTTTAGTTATGGCTTTTTCAAGTTTTTCCAAATCGATAATGCCATGTTCATCTACAGGTATATATGAAATTTTAAACCCTTTTCTTTCAAGGTATTTACATACTTCAATTACGGCAGGATGCTCAATTGTCGATGTAATTATATGATTACCACGATTTTCATAAGCGTAAACTATACCTTTTATAGCGTAATTGTTTGATTCGGAACCACCACTAGTGAATATGATCTCATGAGGTTTACAGTTTATAAGAGTTGCAACTTGTTTTCTTGCATTTTCAACGGCTTTTTTTGTTTCGATACCAAAACTGTGCGAACTGGATGGATTTCCAAAATAATCGGATAAATAAGGTTGCATTGCTTGCACTACTTCCTTATCTATTGGGGTAGTGGCATTATAATCTAAATATATTTTCATGTTCATTAAGCTTTAGTAAATGGTAAATTTACAAAAGTTGATCTATTTATGACTATTTAAATAAAAAAGAGCTTCGAAATAATTCGAAGCTCTTTTCTTAAACTTTAGTTCATTTATTGAATGATTAATTTTTCTGTTAGTTTATCATTTCCGGCTTGGATTACGATATAATAAATACCACCGGATAATCCAGGATTTCTCCATACGATTTCATGTTCACCAGCGGGTTTATACGTATTTAGTAAAGTAGTAACTATATTTCCCGAAGCATCAAAAACTGAAATATTTACATTTGTTGTAACGATCAATTTATAATTTAATCTTGTATAATCCTGCATTGGATTAGGAAATACCTTCATATCAGCTCTACTTATAGTTTCAACATCTGATACAGTAACATTTATAACATTTGAAGCATCAGAACTACAACCGGAATCATTAATTACAACAACATGATAATTTCCATCTGCGGTTGCTGTGTATGTTTGGCTGGTTGCTCCTGAAATTGCTGTTCCATCCTTATACCACTGATATGCATAACCAGAAGTAGATGTTAATACATTGTTACTTTCGGTTATAGTTGGTTGATCAGGTTTTGGATTTACGGTTAATGTTAAGCTTACTATACTATCAACACCAATAGCACTGGTAGTAGTTTCAACATAAACGCCAGCTGTAGTTAGATCATTTCCAAAGAAATTATAACTTTCGCCTTGACAGATAGATTCAGAAGCAAGAATTTCATACGGAATATAAACATCATCACAATAAGTGTCACTCTGTCCAATTATCTGATCTTCAATTGTTAAACAACACTCATAAATACCTGGTCCGGGGTATACATGTGTTGGTCTTAACGTATTTATATCTACTTTAGCTTCTTCTACTGTTTTATCACCAAAACTCCATCTAAGCTTTGAACCACCGCCATGACCAGATCCCCAAATATCAGTCGGTTTGCCTTTTTCACCAAATTTAGAGGATGTTGTATCTAAAAAGTAAGTAAATGAAGCCTTAATTCCTGCATTACCTTTACCAACATTCACTAATTCATAGTTTTTACTCTCACATCCTGTTGTAGAATTATAAATATGTAAACCTACCAGGTAATAGCCTGTATCTGAATATGTATGTTCGGGATTTTGTAATGTTGAAATAGTTCCATCATCAAATATCCATTCCCATACATCAGGATCTCCGAATGATTTGTCAGTAAATTCAACCGTTTTACTTGCTGAATCCACTGTAAAAATAAATTCTGCCAGACAGTCCGCATTTGCGTCATCTGACACTTTAATCATTTCGCAAATCGTACTTTCAATTCCATCTGTATTGTAAGCAGTTAAACAAACAAACTGATATCCTCCTTCAGTATAGGTATGAACAGGATTTTCATCTGTTAATTTATTATCATCTCCAAAATCCCAAATAAATGAAAGATCTTCACCGTAGGATTCATTATAAAATGTAACCGTTCTGGTAGTTGGATCAGTTTGATAGATAAAATCCGCTTGAATATCTTCACCCGGGCTACCGATAAGTAATACTTTTTCGTCATAATCCATACAACCATTGAGATCATTAAACGTTGTAAGGCTTACTTCATAATAGCCAGGAGCATAATATTGATGTACCGGATTACTTTCTTCGGAAATTGTACCATCACCAAATATCCAGAATAAGTGGGTTGCATTTCCTAAACTATTGTTAGTAAAATATGCCATTCTGTTAAGCGAGTCGACATAAACATCAAAATCAGCGTTACAATCAATAGTTCCTACCTGTATCTCCTTTTCATAATAATCCATGCATAGTCCGGATTCGTCAAATACTGTTAGCGAAACGTTATACATGCCAGGGAAATCGAAGGTGTGAGTTGGATTCTCAAGTTCTGATATTTCTCCATCACCAAAGAACCAGAAATAATGTTCTATATTTCCAATTGCATTTTCGGTAAATGAAACTGTATTACTTGTTGCATCTGTAATTGAGAAATCGAAATTAGATTTACAATCGGCTGCACCAACCTGTATGAAATCAGCATAGTAGTCTATACAATCATTTGCAGAATTTCTTACAGCCAGGCTTACAAGATAAAATCCCGGTTCTTGATAAATATGATTTACATTTTGTTGAGTTGACGTTGTACCATCGCCAAACTCCCAGAACCAAGAATCAGAGGTTCCAGTAGATATATTAGAGAAATTAACTGATCGTTGCTGAGGATTTATATAATATTCAAACTGTGCCTTAATATTACAATCAAAAGTACCTACCTGGATGAATTTACAAATATCTGATTGTTCTCCGGTAGATGAATTATATACAATTAAGCACACTTCATAGATTCCCGGACCAGGATAAACGTGTGATGTGTTCTGTTCTTCATCATAAGTTCCATCGCCAAAAATCCAGTACCAATCCGTAGCGCCCATTGATTCATCCATGAAAGTAACTGTATTAGTACCGGGATCCACAAAGAATGAGAAATCGGCACCAGTCATTGTAGCGGTAGTATCACCTGTAACTATTAGTTCCTTACATTTATAATCGAATGCACCGGTCATTTCATTATAAACTGATAAACATATTGGATAATAACCAGGCTCATCATAATAATGTGCCGGATCGGGAACCGTATCGTATGTACCATCACCAAATTCCCAATACCAGTGGGTTACTTCACCTTCAGAATCATCATAAAACTGAACTTCGTTTTCCTGGTGATAAACTACATAGTTAAATTCAGCAATAATATCGACGGATCCGACAGTAATTTCCTTACAATACTGGGACATGCATCCGGTACCAGCTTCATCGTACACCGACAAGCAAACGGAATAAACACCAGGATACATATATGCATGAGATGGATTTTGCTCCTCGGAAAAACTTCCGTCGCCAAATTCCCAGAACCACGAGTCAAATGAACCAAATGATTGATCGCTTAATACAACAGAATTATTCGTATTGTTAACGGTATATACAAATTCGGCATAACACTCAACCGTACCTACCTTAACCATAACATATATCTCATCACTGCAGAAGTTTACAGTATCTTGAATCATTAAACGTGCTTCAAAAATACCGGCATGAGGATAAGTATGAACAGGATTTTTACGTTCAGAAATAGTACCATCACCCAACTCCCATATATATTTCAAATTATCTCCAATAGAATTATTATTAAATGTTACTTCCAGTCCTGTGGTATCATACGTAAATTTAGCAATACAATCAGCAGTTTCCTTCATTACGTATATATACATAGTTTCAGATTTACTTCCGCACCCGTTGCTAACTGTTAATGTTACTGCATAATCTCCTTCAGTAGTAAATTTATGCGTCGGATTTTTTAATGTTGAAGAAGTTCCATCACCAAAGTCCCAGTAATAAGAATTATTGCCGCTAACTTCATAATAACCATCATAGACATAAAACTGAACCTCTTCGAACCTTCGAATGTTCCAGTTATCTATTGACCAATAAGCTTCCGGAATGTTGGTTGTATCTATTGTAACAGTTGTATAAATTGTATCTGTTCTGCCACAAGCATTGGTTGCTACAACATACTCGGTGTAAGTTCCTGTGTCTGCATAAACATGATAAGTAATTGGATCTGTTGTTGTTGATCCGTCTTCAAAGTTCCATTCATATGATTCTCCACCAATTATTGTAAATTTAATACTATCACCCGGACAACCGGAATGGTCATGCTCCATATCGTAGTTATCATAATCTTTAACAAATTTTCCTCCCAGAAGTTTGTCATAGCGTTCAGTACATGCATCAGAAGCACTTATAAATTCAAGTGAATCTCCATTTGTAGATAATTGATATGTATAAGTTGTTGTAACCGGACTACAACTATCTCCTGGAGCTGCATTTAAGTCCATGAGCGTTTCATCTGTTACAGTAATACTACCTTCGGAAACCAGATTTTGATGAGAATCATAAATATCTGCTCCAAATGCTAACCGGTAAGCTAGATTTGAGGGATTATCTTCCCAGATATCCAATGAAACCATATAACCCCCGGTTGATTGATAATACCACCTGTTTTGTAGTTTCTTGGATTGCGGACAAATGCCATCCCACATGGTCATATCCATAAGCATATTTCCCGAAAGTAACGGAAGTGTTGTCAGGTCTGTGTTACCTTCTGGTTCAATCGAGAATGATTGTACCATGTTAAGAGAAGTATCCATTGGTAATGCATATACCTGAACATCAGATTCCAATTCTTCTTTGTTACAATACCAAATACTTGCAATTCCAACGGTTTGGTAGAAATTATTAAATGGAACATAAGCTGTAACTGTACCCGGAGCATTAAGTTTAACATAACCGTTAGGAGCATCCGGATCTCCATTTGGATCTATTTCGCCATACCAGAAATATACATACAGTGAACTGTCCTGTGAACCATAATAGTCCCAATTAGTTAGGTCTATACCAATTGTAAATTGATGCGCATCAGTTACTGGAATGCTCCAATCTTCAAATTCTTCGTCCTCCTTTTGGTCTGTTGAATTTTCAACATAGTAAAATGGAATTCTAGATGCATCATCGTTTACTATTATCTGTCCTTCTAATGTATCATAGTTGTTACATTCGTTTCTCGCAGTAAATATGAAGTTCCATGTGCCGTTAGAATACTGATGATTAGCTAAAACTTCCGGTGATGTTACCGTTGGCTCTGTTATGTTATTCATAAAGGTACCATCACCAAAATCAATATCGTAAATTAATTTTTGAGGCATTAATCCTTTTTCCCGTAACATTTGTTCGGAATCTCCATCTTGACTTTCATCCCAAAAATATGCAAACTCATTAGGACACATTTCGGCAGGAGCAAAAGATAAGTTAGTAGTTGGTTGAAGCGTATCAGTGATCAACACATATTTATATGCAGTATCGCTACCTCCACAACTATTACTGGCAATCATCTTAACAATGTTTGTACCGGTATTGGTAAATAAGTAAATCATATCCTGACTATGGAAGATATCTCCATTAATATCCCAGGTGTATTTTAACTCATCGCCCCATGAATTATTGATCATTTTAACTTCAGTGTTTGGGCAAACCTTAATTGTATCGATCCATTCTTCAAATTCGTCAAAATAGATTGAAGCATTTGGAATATTAGTTGGATCAGTATCTATATCCACAGTCCTATCAAAACTTGCAGAATAACCACATCCATTTGTAATAGTTAAGGTAACCAAATAAGTACCTACGTTCATATATGTGTTTGTAACTTTTCTTTCGTAAGCTACTGTTCCATCTCCAAGTTCCCAGAAGTATGAACCTGCTCCGGAAGCTTCAAATTCAATTGTTGAGCCAGGGCAAGCATATTCAGGATTAATATTGAACCAGGTATTAACCTCAGGAGTATCTTCAATATGGATTGTTCTTGATGTAGTGTTGGAATTTCCGCAACTATTAGTAGTTGTAAGGTTGATGGTATAATCTCCAAAACTGTCAAAAGCATAATAAACAACCTTATCATAAAAAAATGTTCCTTCAATTTCCCATACGTATGATGCAGCTTCCGGAGATTCAAACTTGATCTCGTCATTAGGGCAAAACCATTCCCCATCAGTCCAAATCTCAGCATCAGGAAGTGCAGATGCCGAGACATCAACAGTTTGAGTTATGGAATCAACTCCACATTCTGTTGAGCCCGTTACTTTTACAGTATAACTACCAGGCGTACCAAATGAGTAATGGGCATGATGATCGTTGATTATTGTGCCATCCGGGAATTTCCAAACTAACCAGTTTGCACTTGCAGGAATGTAAAAATCAATCATTTCATCCGGGCAAGGATTTTCGGGAAAAGTATAAAACTTATCAAATCCGTTGATTTCAATATCTATCCAATAATCTCTCCAAAAAGAACCTCCCTGATCATCTACTTCAAGCCTGATATTGTACCAACCGGACTTAAATGTTGAATCTGGCATATTATACCCTTCATGTGCTAAAGAATCGTTAATATACCACTTAAATACTACCGGCCCAACTGTATCTCCGGCTTCAAAATAAGAGTTGTTTGTAAACTGAACGAGCAAAGGAGCACAATTATCCGAATAAGTTACATCAAAATATACATCGCTTTGCGCAGCTATATTAAAATAGCTAAATACTAGGAAAAGAAATAAGTAGAATTTTTTCATAGTAGTTTATTTTAATTTATACTATAATATTTAAAGGATCTAATAACAATTATTTTTGCTTAGATTTTTTGAATGATATCTAAATTACAAATTTTTTATCTTATTGTCAATAGATTATATATTAAATAATTACAATATTTAATATTTACGTAAGATTAAATTTTAATACCGCTTACTAAAATATCGTCAACTTGATTGTACCCTTTCATCCATTCCTCTAAAGTTTTATTCAGAATTTCCTTTTGCTTTTTCATATCTTTTGCATGAATTTCAATTAGAAGGTTTTTGAAGTTTTTTCGTCTGAATTTTGTATTCTCTTTTCCTCCAAACTGATCTACATAACCATCAGAAAAGGTATAAATAATATCACCACTTTGAAGTTTTATATTATGGTTTGTAAAATTATCAGCGGTTTTTATATGAATTCCTATTGGCATTTTGTCGGCTTTAATTTCAATGATTTCTCCATTTCGAAGTAAATAAAGTGGATTAAATGCACCTGCATAATCTAAAGTCATTTCTTCTTTATTAATAATACATAATGTCATGTCCATACCATCCTGGCTTTCGCCAACACTACCGGTTTGGCGCAAAGATGTTATGATTAAATCACGCATATTATTTAGAACTAAATTTGATTGTAAATCGGCTTCATCTGTAATATTAATAATTTCATTAAGAAATGAAATTCCCAACATACTCATAAAAGCACCGGGAACGCCATGCCCTGTACAATCGGCTGTAACAGAGACTATTTTATTTCCTTTTTTACCTAGCCAATAAAAATCGCCACTAACAATATCTCTGGGTTTAAATAAAATAAATGAATCAGGAATTAGTTTATCTATTAATTCTTGCGGGGGTAATAGAGCAGTTTGTATTTTGCTTGCATATTTTATGCTATCGGTAATTTCTTGTTTTTGGAGGAGTATTTGATCTCTCTGTAAACTTATTTCTTCATTTTTTTGTTCAAGAACTTTGTTAGCTTTTTGTTTTTGTCTATATAACCTTAGTATCAATATCATAAAAATAGTTACAACAGCTAATCCCCCAATAAAAAACATAATAGCCAAACGTTGTTTTTTTATTGCAGCATCTTGTAAAGCTTTATCTTTATTTAATAGAGCAATTTCCTTATCTTTTTTTTCGGTTTCGTATAAAGTCTGAAATTCTGCTATTTGTCTGTTTACTTTCTCACTAAATAAACTGTCATTAAGATCTGTTGATAACGTATGATATTCAAATGCCTTTTTGTAATCGTTTAGTTTAGCATATGTTTCAGAAATTTTATGGTATAGCTCTGCTAAATCGCTTTTTATTCCAAGTTCGGTGGTAATATCATAACTTTTGAAATAAGCGTATAGAGCTAAATCATATTTTCCCCATTCTAAATAAATATCACCTTGGGTTTTTCTTGTTTCTGCAATTTTAGGTTTAGCTCTTATACTAGTGTAATAGCTTATGCTGTTTTGAATAAACTCTAAGGCGTTCTCGAAATTCCCAAGTCTTGCATAGATTACGCTAATATGACTTTGAGTAATAGCAATTTCATTTTCTTTTTTTTCTAATGTTTTAAATATTAATAAGGCTTGGTTAAAATTATTTAATGCGCTTTGGTATTTATTTTGTAATTCATAGATATTACCTAAATTACGTAGCAAATATGCTTCATTCTCTTTATTACCGGTATTTATGCTAATATCTAAAGCTCTACTGTAATATTCAAGTGCCCTAACATAATTTCCTCTATTATGAAAATAAATATTACCTATATTGTTCAAAGTGTTGGCAATATTTAAAGAGTCATTTTCTTCTTCTGCTATTTTTAAAGCTTCCTGGTAGTAATAAATAGCATCTTCGTATTGATCCATATTTTTATGTATAATACCTAAGCGGTTTAAACACATTGTAATATCTTCCTTATTATTTAATTCATATGCTATATTCAATTGTTCGGTTAAGTAATTTAATGTATTTTGAAAATCTCCTAAAAAGTAATAATTCGTTGCAATCGCACTATATATTGAGAACTTTAAATCTAAACTGTCTATTTCAGAAATGTTTTGTAGGGCAGAATTTAGGTAAAACAGGCTACTATCATATTTTTGTTCATCCAGCATTATTATTCCTAATGTTCTTTGAGCTTTTGATTCCTCAAATTTACTTTTAAGAGACCTTGATAGTTTTAATGCTTGCGAAGAATATTTCTTAGAAGAATCAATATCATATTCTGTATTAGAATTTATATATTCATAACCTATATAATTAAGTGTAATTAATTTTTCAGTTTTCTCAAGTGAATTAATTATATTTTTAACTGAATCCAATTTTGATTGCGCACAAACCGCAGAAATGAGGTAAAGTTGAGTAAACAAAAGAAAAATAAATCTTTGCTTCATTTTAAGGGTTTTAGAGATTACCAGAAACTACATATTTAATCGAAAATTTTGGATAAAAGTTTCATTCGAAAGTTAGTAAGAAGATTTATTAATTCAAAATGAACGTATTGTTCAAATAAATTACCTGAACAATAAAAAAATGGTATTTCATTTAAAGAGAAAAGCGACATAAAGTCATGTTGCTGTGATATTTAACTGACAAAATTTCTTAAAGTTGAGATGGTATAAAAATTGAAATGTTGAATGTGAAATTAACAAATAGTTTAACTAAAGTTATAGGAGGACCAAATTATGATACCAATGTTAAGAAACCGCAGATTTTTGCCAAGTTTTACCGATGATTTTCTTGGAAAGGATTTTTTATCTGACTTTTTTGATTCTTCTTTAAACAAAACAGTTCCCGAGGTAAATGTTCTTGAAAATAATGATGCATTTACAATCGAAGTTGCAGCACCGGGATTAGAAAAGAAAGATTTTAAAATCGATCTGAATAACAGAGTATTAACTATTTCATCTGAAAAAGAGACAAAGCAAATTGATAAAAAAGAAAAATACGTTAGGAGAGAGTTCAGTTATAGTTCATTCCAAAGATCATTCGGTTTACCGGATAGTGTAGATCAGGATAAAGTTAAGGCAAATCATGCGGCTGGAATTCTTACAATAGAGATTCCAAAACGAGAAGAGGCAAAAGAAAAACCAGCAAGAGAAATTAAAATTTCATAATGAAATGAGCGGTTGATACCCGCTCTTTTTTATTCTTACCTTATATTTTCCTAATTCTTTTTGGATTTATTTTTTACATTTGTGTAGGTAGACAAAGACAAATAGCATATTAATCCGAAAAGAAGGTTATGTCAAAACATAAACAAAAACTAAAAACCAAACAAAAAGTAGAGTCAAAATCTAAAGATTTTTTTGAGAAAACAGATAAATTCTTTGATAAGCAAGGAAATGTATTTTTCTGGATATCATTATTTTTTACTATTCTATTTTCGTTTTTACTATTTAATCTCAGGGTAAGTGAGGCTGGTGATGATTCTGCTTATATTTTAAGGGCATTTGAACTGGTTAAAGAATTCAAATTTCCTTCGTTTCAGGGACCTTTGTACCCTATGCTAATGAGCATTTTTATATGGTTTTTTGGACTAAATATAACTTTATTAAAATCATTATCATTAGTTTCAATTATCTTTCATTTATATTTTTTCTATAAGGCGTTTAAAGGACGCGTTTCAGGATTTTTACTGATCTATGTTATGATTATTATTTCTTTTAATGCATATGTCCTTTATTATTCCAGCCAAACTTATTCAGAAGCTTTTTATTTATTCTTACAGGCTTTTTTCTTCTTCTACTTTTTCAAGGAATTTGTATCAAAGCAAAGAGATTTTGGTTTAAAAGAAGCATGGGGGAGATATCTAATCTTGGGTATGTTACTTTTATTTCTCGGATTAACGCGTAGTATTGGTTATGGTGCTTTTATAGCCGTAATTTTATTTTTCTTAGTAACATTACGTTGGAAAAGTGCTTTATTCACAACGGGAGTATTTGTTCTGGAATTTGGACTATTTAGTGCAATTAAGAAATTCATATTTCAATCTAAAGCATCTCAATTTTCATCTCAACTGAATAGATTAATGCAAGTAGATCCCTTTAATGCTTCAAAAGGTAAAGAAGATTTTGGTGGGTTTATAGAAAGGTTTTTGGAAAATTCAAATCTTTATTTTTCAAAACACATTTATAAATTTCTCGGTTTTCGTCCGGAAATGCTAGAACCTAAAACAATTTTAACATTAATTATTTATGCATTGTTTGTTGTTGCAATTTACTTTGCATTTAAGAAAAATAAATATTTACTATTTACAGGAATATATTTAACTGTTTTAATAGGAATTACTTTTGTTATAGTTCAAACTCGTTGGGACCAGGATCGTTTAATTTTAGTATATCTGCCATTAATTCTACTATTCCTATTTTCTGGAATTTATTATTTAGGTAAACAAAGATCATATAGGATTATTCAGTTTTTATTACCTGTTCTTTTTATCATTATATTTTTTACTAACCTTAATGTTTTAACAAAAAAAGTTAAAACAAATGATGAGTATTTGATGCAATCTTTAGCAGGTAATGAATTTTATGGTATGACACCGGATTGGATCAACTATATAAAAATGAGCCAGTGGGCTGCAAAAAATATACCTGAAGACGTTTTAATTGCGTGCAGAAAACCAAGCATTTCTTTTATTTACGCTAAAAGGAAGTTTTTTGGAATTTACAGAATTAAAACAGAAGATCCTGATGAGTTATTGAATACGTTGAAGGAGAGAAATGTTAAATATGTTATCATGGGAAGTCTTAGGAAATACCCTAAACAAAAAACAGAATATACCATAAACACAGTACAAAGGTATTTATATCATATTCAAAAAAAATACCCCCAGAAAATAAAACATGTACAAACTATTGGAACAGATGAGCAGGCTTATTTATTTGAAATCATTTACTAAAAATGAGTAGGGGGGCCGACTTTAACAAACCAGGATTAAAGTTTCGAAAAGGATTTAATATTTTATTTAAAATTCTATTAAGTTTTGATTCGGCTGCGCTGTATATATTGTGGTTAAAGTTTTTACAAGTTTTATTTCTTCCATTTGATCTTATATTCTGGATAATAGAGAAGCTTACGATCAAAAAATATGAAAATAAAGATATACCAATCATTTTTGTAGTTGGAATTCAAAGAACTGGTTCTACCTTAGTTTCTCAATTTATTGAGAAAACTTTTCCATTTTTTCCAGTTGGAAATTTTAATTCCATATTTAAACGATCGAAGTTTTATATTCATAAGCTTTTATCGAGTTTATATAAAAAACCAAATCAATCGTACCAAAATTTTTATGGTATTGCAAAAGGCTTTTATTCGATAGGAGACTGCTACGAATTATGGGATAGGTGGTTCGGGAAAAATCATTATATTTTACCAACTGATCTAAGTACTGAATTGCAATATAATTTGATTTCCTATTTTACTTTTTTGTATAGAGCATATGGAAAACCAATTTTGACAAAAAATAATCGTAACTCGCTTTTAATTCCTTTTTTTAATCGTGCTTTTAATAATTCCTTTTTTGTAATCGTTAAACGTGATCCGGTTGCTGTGGTAAGATCAACAATAAAAGCCAGTAAAGATTTTTTTGGGAGTAGTGATTTGTTATGGGGGCTTTATCCAAATGATGATTTTGAAACAGAAAATTATGAAAACATAATAGAGGCAGCTACTGTTCAATTTTTAATGCTTGATAAATTATTGGGTGATCAGATCAAGCAAGTAAATGAAGGATCTTATTTAGTTATAGAGTACGATGAGTTTTGCTCGAACCCTAGAAAATTCCAAGAAGATCTTAGGGATAAGTTAAAGGATAAAAAATATAATTTAGAGAAGATTATTTATAGAGATAAAGCGTTTAAAACTTCAAAAAGATTACAACATTTAGAAATTAACGATCAAATAAACAATTATATCAATAAATGGAAAGACAAAATCTGATTTCTCCTGTCTTACTTCTATTAAAATTAGATATATTTACGCTCGTTTATAAAATCAGGTTTAGTGACAAAGGAAAGACTAAAAAAGATAATAAACTTTATTTTAAAATTAGCTATTACAACTCTTGCTATTTATATTGTTGTTCGTAAAATTGATGTTACAGAATTATGGTTAAATATAAGAAAAGTTAATCTTTTTTATATGTTTTTAGCTTTGTTGGTATTAGCAATTTCTAAAATACTTGAAGCAAAACGGCTAAATATATTTTTTAGAGCAAAAAATATCATTTTGGATCAAATACAGAATTTGAAATTATATCTATTAGGTATGTTTTATAATCTTTTCTTACCAGGAGGTATTGGAGGAGATGGTTATAGAGTGTATTGGTTAAAAAAGAATCAAGATGCAAAACTCAAATCTTTAATTTGGGCATCGTTACTGAATAGAGTTAACGGTTTATATGGATTAGTTATTCTGATATGTATATCTACTATATTCATTAGTTTTGATTTTACATATAATTATTATTTAGTTTTTCTTGTTCCCATTGGTTACTTAATTTACTACTTCGTATTAAGGTTATTTTTTAAAGCCTACTTAACTACTTTATCAAAAACAACTATCCAATCTATAATTATTCAGTTTTTACAACTGTTATCCGCACATTTGATATTATATGGGTTGGGCCTGAGTTCAGGTTTTCAGGATTATTGGTTTTTATTTCTTGTTTCAGGGATTATGTTTGCAATACCAGTAACTTTAGGAGGATTTGGTTCAAGGGAACTAGTATTTGTTTACGCCTCTCAATTCTTAATTGTAGATGTAAATTTGGCAGTTGCATTAGGTCTGCTTACATATGTTCTCAGGGTAATTTTATCTTTTACCGGTGTTTATTTTGTGATCTTTCCAAATAAATTAAACGGTGTTAATACAGCTTCTTAGAGAGTTTTTTTTAATTTTGTTTGCCTCTATAGAATTTAAAATAAAGTTATGCTTGAAATCAAGTCAAATCGTTCAATGGAATTCCTTACGTATTTTGAAAATTTAGCACCAAAATACTCAAAATACAGAAAAAGATATAAATACTTTTGGCGAAATATAATTAAATATTGCAATTACTATATTCAAGATGAGAATTCTGTGATTGAAATAGGATGCGGAAATGGAGATTCCTTAGCAGAAATTAAAGGTAAAGAGAAAACAGGAATAGATTATAGTATACGGATGATTGAAGAAGCAAGGAAAAATCATCCTGATATTGAATTTCACCACATGCTTGCTGAAGAAATTTCATTGGATAAAAAGTATGATGTTATACTTTTAACAGGTGTAATGGGGTATTTTGATAATGTGCTTGATGTATTGAATTCAATTAAAGGTATCTGTCATTCCAGAACCAGAATTATTATATCTTATTATAATCATTTTTGGGAGCCAATTTTAAGATTTGGAGAAATTTGCGGATTCAAAAAGCGCAGCCCAAGAAAAAACTGGTTAACAAAGCATGATATAGAAAATTTATTGTATATGGCAGATTTTGAGTCTTTTAGAACGACTCGTAGTTTGTTGATCCCGGTTAATATTCCTATTATTTCTTATTTATTTAATAGATATATTGCCCGATTACCATTATTCAACTCAATGTGTGTAAGTAAGTTCATTAATGCACGTCCTATTTTTCATCAAAAAGAAAATAGGAGAGAAGAGTATTCAACGACAGTTGTTATACCAGCTCGAAATGAAAGTGGAAATATTGAAGATGCAATAAAGAGATTACCCAAATTTGGAAAACATGTAGAGATCATATATGTTGAAGGAAACTCAACTGATGATACCTGGGATACTATTCAAAGGATTCAGGAGAAGTATAAAGATACGCATGATATAAAAATCGCACAACAAGATGGGAAAGGAAAAGGAGATGCCGTTCGGAAGGGTTATTCGATGGCAACTGGCGATATTTTAATGATACTGGATGCAGATTTAACTGTTCCGCCTGAAGATATTCCTAAATTTTATGAGGCTATTACATCCGGAAAAGGTGAGTTTATTAACGGTTCACGTTTGGTATATCCGATGGAAAAAGAAGCCATGCGTTCTTTAAATACAGTAGGGAATAAATTTTTTAGTTGGCTATTTAGTTGGTTGCTAGAGCAACCGATAAAAGATACTTTATGCGGAACAAAAGTGATGTTCCGTAATGATTATATCCGTTTGCAAGCAAATAGAAAATTTTTCGGTGAATTTGATCCATTTGGAGATTATGATTTACTTTTTGGTGCTTACAAATTAAACTTAAAGATTATAGATCTGCCGATCCGTTATAGAGAGAGAACCTATGGTGATACAAATATTTCACGTTTTCGGCATGGATTTCTTTTATTACGTATGTGTTGGTATGCAGCAGGGAAAATTAAGTTTTGGTAAAAGAATTGATTAATTTTAACCCTCACAGATTTTTTTATGTAGATTACTAGTCAAAAAGCCCATTGTCTCTAATAAGCATTAGAATCGCATTATGCGGAACAATTATATATTTTTCATTTTTAAATTCAATTTCCCAGGCACTGTTTTGTAAATATACCGCCAAGTCTCCTTCGCTAGGTTGTAATGGTACATATTTTACCTCATTACTTTTATCTTTCCATGGTTCATCAGCTTCGTTTATTGCCGGAATCGGATAACCGGGACCAACTTTTAAAACGTAACCACTGTGGATTTTTTCTTTTTCCTGAACTCCCGGAGGTAAATACAATCCGGATTTTGTTTTATTCTGAGGTGTTTTAGGTTTTATTAAAACACGGTCACCTACCATAATGAATTTTTCTAATTCCTGATCTCCTAATGATAATGTCATACTTTTTTCTACAAATTTAAAATTCTAAAATAATTTCTGTCCCTTTGTTAATAACAGAATTAACTTGAATGGTTCCTTTATGTAATCTCATAATTTGTCTGGATAAGCTTAAGCCAATTCCGGACCCTTCTTTTTTAGTGGTATAAAATGGAATGAATATTTTATCAATATCTTCATTTTCAATACCTTTTCCATTATCAGATATAAATATTGCACATTTATTAAATTGATCCTGCGATATATTTACCTTAATTTCTGGCTTTTCTTTTTCACTTAAAGCATCAATTGCATTTATTAAAAGATTAATAATTACCTGCTCTATTTGATCATAATCTAAATAACACATAACTTCTTTTTGATCAGAGGTAATTCTGAAATTTATGTTTTTATCCTTTATTTTTTGTTTTAACAGAGTTTTTGAATGATTAACCAACTCAAAAAGATTCACTTGTTTAAAATCCGGTTTAGGTATTCGTGTTAACTGTTTATATGATGAAACAAACTTTAAGAGTCCTTTACTTCTGTTTTCTATTGTTTTTAAACTCGAAATCATATCTTCAAAATCGTCATCTGAAATGTTAGCTATCTCAGCCTGATTTCCATTTAAATTTTCCAAAGATTCATTTATTGCACTGCTTAACGAAGATATGGGAGTAACGGAATTCATAATTTCATGGGTTAAAACACGAATTAGTTTTTGCCATGACTCCAATTCCTGAAATTCTAATTCATGCTTTATATTTTGTAATGAAATCAATTTAATGGTTTTATTTTGTATTTTAAGTTCTGTCGCAAATATTGATAAATGTAATAACTCATCCTTTAGTTTCAGTTTAATTAGTTCGCTTTCGCCTGAATTAAGATTTAAAATTGTATTGTATAGCGTAATGTTGATATGTTTAATTTTATCTAATTCCTGATTAGCTTTTAGATCAAATAATTCACCTGCGGTTTTATTTATAAATTCAATTTTACCATCCTGGTTAAAGCTTAAGAGGGCTGTTTTGATATGTTCGAAAATGGTTTTTAAATAATGATATTGAATTTCTTTATCGATTCGAATATTTTTGAATTCATCCAAAATAATCTGATAAGACTCCTTTAATTTATCGCGGGTACTTTTATCAGGTAAAATGTTTGTTGAACTAATAAAATCCCTTGATTTAATTGAAATTAAAAATTCACTTAAGCTTCTTTTGTACTTTTCAGCATAACGAATGATTTCCATTAAAAATACAATTGAAAAAAAAGAAGAGACTAATGTAGTCAAATACCATTCGTTCTGATATGAAGCATATATGGAAATAAACACTGAGATGCCCAGGGAAAAGGCCCTTAATATAATTCCAATCTTAAAATTTTTAAAAACCATATTTTGTCATTTTACGATACATAGTTGTTCTTCCCAATCCTAAATCTTTAGATGCTGCACTCACATTATAATTGTGTTTTTTTAGGGCTTTTTCAATAGTTCGTTTTTCCACCTCTTCCAAATTTAGTATGTTCTTATTTAATGAAGAGTTTTCAGTGATGTTTAGTACAAAATCTGAATCGTTTAATACATTACAATTACTCATAATAACAGTTCGTTCAATAATATGTTGTAATTCTCTGATATTACCTGGCCAGCTGTATTTCTTAAGTTTTTTTATTGCCTCAGTGCTTATTTTCATTTCATTTTTCTTATACTTTTTTCTATATATATCAAGAAAATGTTCCGAAATTAGAGAAATATCGTCTAACCTGTCTCTTAACGGAGGTACATGAATTTCAACCGTATTAATTCTGAAATAAAGATCTTGCCTGAATTTATTGTGATCGGCCATCTCTTTTAATGGCATATTAGTAGCGCAAATTAACCTTATATTAACCGGAATTGATTTATTTGAACCAACTCGCATAATTTCCTTTTTTTGAATAGCTGTTAATAATTTTGACTGAAGCGACATGGAAAGATTTCCTATCTCATCTAAAAATAACGTACCTTCATTAGCCACTTCAAATCGTCCGGCTCTGTCTTCTTTGGCATCCGTAAATGAACCTTTGGTATGACCAAATAACTCAGATTCAAACAGGTTTTCGTGAATGGCTCCTAAATCTACATTTATAAATAATTTATTTGCTCTTTCCGATTGTCGGTGTATAGCTCTTGCAATTATTTCTTTACCTGTTCCATTTTCTCCAAGAATAAGTATGTTAGCATCAGTTTTAGCAACCTTATTGATTATATCAAAAAGTTCCTGCATTTTTTCTGATTGCCCAATTATTTCAGAATATGATTGGTCTATGTCTTGAACCAATATTTGTTGTTTATTTTTTAATTTAATTATTTCCTGCTTAGACTTGCTTAAGTTGTATGCTGATATAATAGTTGCTAAAAGCTTTTTATTATCCCAGGGTTTTACAACAAAATCAACAGCTCCAATTTTCATTGAGTCTATTGCAAGATTAATATCTCCATAAGCTGTCATCATAACCACTGTTGCTTCGGGATCAATTTTCAAGATTCTTTTTAGCCACTCCAAACCTTCTTTTCCACTCGTAGCTCCTGTGGTAAAATTCATATCAAGGAGAATTACATCGAAAAACTTTTTTTCAATATAAGGAACTACATCTTCCGGATTAGATACGGCTTTGATTTCAGCAAAGTCTTTTTTTAAAACTACTTTAGTTGATAACAGAATGTCTTTATCATCGTCTATAACCAGTATTTTGCCATTAATCATATTAAAAACGGTTAAATTAGATGAGTAAATGTACAAAAAAATGATTTGCTATGTTTCACTATGGAACACATAGTGTTTCGATTAGGAACAACTTAAATGTATACAATTTTCATGATTTTAATGTAAATCCATGATATATAGTGTTTTATTTTTTATGGTATAAGAGTTGGCAATTAAAAGTTAGTGCACAATAAAAATAGAAAGGAGAACATTATGTTTAAGAATTATTTGAAGCTATCAATTAGGCACTTGTTAAGAAGAAAAACACAGTCCATAATAAATTTTTTCGGATTATCAATTGGTATGGGAGCTTGCATTGTACTTATCTTATATGCTAAATATGAATTATCATATGATAAATTCCATGAGAAAGCTGATAATATTTATATGGTTTATAAAGAAAGGCATTTGCCAAGTGGAATGCAAATAACACGTGATACATGGGCACCAATGGCTAAATCTTTGTTAGGACAGATCCCTGAAATTAAAAATGCAACCAGGTATTATAACAGGATGGGAATTATTGAAGTAGGTGAAAATACATTGGAAGAAGCGATAACATATACAGATCCTGCCTTGTTTTCAATGTTTACATTTCCCTTACTAAGTGGCGATCCTCAAGAGATTTTTTCCGATCAAAACGCTTTATTCCTGAGCGAAGATAAGGCTGTTAAGCTGTTCGGAAATAACAATCCTTTGGGCAAAACGATTAGAATTGATTATGAAAAAACGTATACGGTAAAAGGAGTCATAAAAAACATACCGGATAACAGCTCTTTGGAGATGGAAATTGTAATTCCTCTGAGTAGTGTTCCATCCTATGAAAATTTTAAAGATGAGTGGGGAAGTTCATTTTTATATACTTATATTGAATTAAATGAATCGGCTGCACCACAAGAAGCAGAAAGTAAATTTCCTGATTTTATTTCAACTATCTGGAATGAAGAGTTAAATAATACAATGAAATTAAGATTGGGTCCTCTTACTGAGTTACATAATGAAATAACAGGAAGTGATAAATATGCTTATATACTTATAGGGGTTGCAATTGCAATTTTATTGATTGCCGCCTTAAATTTTACTAATTTAAAAACAGCTTCATCTATGGAGCGAATTAGAGAAACCGGTTTACGAAAAGCTATCGGTTCTTCAAAGGGGCAATTATTCAAGCAATTTATTTTTGAATCGGTTATTGTTAGCCTGACTGCATTAATCTTGGGCGTAATATTTTCCGAAACGGTATTACCTGTTATAAATAGAATGTACGATGCAAATATTAGCTTATACCAGGAAAGAAATTTATCCATATTAATTAGTTTAATTCCTTTTGCTGTAATTGTTGGCCTGTTATCCGGAGCCTATCCTGCATATGCAATTGCAAACTTAAGGCCTATAAAGGCACTTCAAAGTGAAATGAACAAAGGAAAATCGGGAGCTGTTGTAAGACGTTTTTTAGTTATTTTTCAGTTTGCTATTTCCGTATTACTTATTTCAGGCACCATTTTTATGTGGAACCAAATAAATCTAATGAAAAATGCCGATTTAGGTTTTGAGCAGGAAAATAAGATTATAATACCTATTGACCTGGGATTTTTTGAAGATTCGGATGATGCCTTAACAAAAATCGGAGTATTTCGTGAAGAATTAAAGAAAAACCCGGATGTTGTTTCAACCAGTAGTTCTACGCACGTACCGGGTAATTGGCCAGGTTGGTTCACATTTGTTTATCCTGAAGGTTGGGAACGAAATGATCGTTTGAGAATGCGAGTATGTTATGTTGATGATAAATTTTTTAAAGAATTTGCTATTGATTTTATTGATGGAAGAAACTTTGATGAAAATTTACTCACAGATGCGGATGAATCTTTAATTATAAACCAGGCAGCCTTAGATCAAATTGGCTGGGACGATCCAATAGCTAAGACAATTAGTTTTGGTGGTAAGGAAGAATATAAGATCGTAGGAGTTGTAGATAACTATCATTTTCTTTCGGTAGCTGATAATGTTGGACCGGTCATTCATTCTTTCAGGCCTTCAAATAATGGAGTACATAATTATTTAACTGTAAGTACTAGTGGAAAAAATATGCCTGATGTTTTAAAGTATATGGAAAAGACATGGGAGAATGTTGATGCATCTCGTAATTTTGAGTATTATTTTCTTGATCAACAGTTTCAAGAGCAATATGAATCCGAGGAAAGTTTATTTAAATTGATGGCCATATTTACCATCCTTTCAATTTTAATTGCAAGCATGGGATTATTTGCAATCTCTTCAATCATAGTAAAGAAAAAGACAAAAGAAGTAGCGGTTAAAAAGGTATTTGGTTCAACCAGTCTGAATATCGTATTTGACTTTTTTAAGTCTTTCACAATTTGGGTATTTATAGCTAACATAATTGCAATTCCAATAAGCTGGTGGCTTGTTGAAAGATGGTTACGAGATTTTGTATATAGAATTGAAATTCGTCCGGGTGTTTTTATTTTAACATTATTAATATCCTGGTTAATTGCATTAATTACAGTGTATTTTCAGTCAATGAAGGTTGCTAATACTAATCCTGCGGAATCATTAAGATACGAATAAACAATAATCCAAAATCATGATAAAAAATTATTTCAAAATAGCATTTAGATTACTAACAAGAAATAAAGTATTCTCCATAATTAACATATTTGGTTTGTCTCTGGCACTTACTTGTGTGTTAATAATTTTTCTTTTTGTTTCAAACGAATTAAAATTCGATAAATACCATAGTAACTATGAATCAATTTATAGAATTATAAGTAAGCAGATTCAAAATGGTAACGAAAGTTGGGATGAATCAGTTCCATATCCACTCAGTGGTGTTTTAAAAGCAGAACTTACCGGACATAATCACATTACTCAAATTTACTTTGATGATGAGAATTTACTGAGGGTTGAAAATGATAAATACCTCGAAAGAGGCATTTTATATGTGGATTCTAATTTTGTTAAAGTATTTGATATAGAATTTGTAATTGGTACTTCAGAAGATTTACATATTCCAAATTCTATTTTCTTAACAGAAGATATCGCAGAAAAGTATTTTGGTTCATTGGAAGAATCAATAAATAAGGAAATAATAATGTATGATTCTGTAAGTTTTAATGTAGCCGGAATCGTTAAAAACCCTCCTAAAACTACACATATGCCTTATCACCTAATGCTTTCTATAAATAGTTTAAAGGAAGATTATTTTGATTTTGGATATGATAATTGGGGAACACGCTCTTCTGGTTTTGGAACCTACTTAACTATACCTGATGGAATTATAGCAGATGAGATAGAGCTAAAAATCCAGGAGATTTTTGAAATGCATAATCCGGACGAAGATGGAGAACAATTTGAATTTTATGTATTACAGCCACTAAGTGAAATTCATTATGATGATAGATTTGGTAGTTTTTATGGTGCATACATTATGAGTAAAAAGCTTTTAATAATTTTTGTTAGTGTTGGCTTGTTTATTTTATTAATTGCGTTTATCAATTTTACAAACCTTTCAATAGTACAAACAATTAAAAGGGCAAAGGAAGTTGGAATAAGAAAGGTTCTTGGTGCACATAGACTAACATTAATCAAACAGTTTCTGGGAGAGACTTTTCTGATAATATTGATTGCAGAGATATTATCTGTGATACTTACAGAAGTTGTTTTAGACAAAATAAATACTTTTTTAGGAAGCTCTTCTGAATTAAAAATGTATGGTAACTTTTCCGTAGTTATATTTTTATTAATAGTACTAGCTATACTTACGTTCTTATCAGGCATTTATCCGGCAACTGTTCTTTCCAAATATAATCCGATCAGGGCACTTCGTTACAATATGAAATTGGGTAAAGCCAAATCTGTATCGTTGTATAATTTATTGGTTTTTTTACAATTCTTTATTTCTCAAATTCTAATTGTAAGTACCATAGTAATATCATTACAGATCGAATATTTTAGAAATAGGGATATGGGGTTTGAACGAGAAAACATTGTAATGGTTAATTTACCGGGTTTTCAAGCATCAAAAGCCGGTGTTTTTATTAACCTATTAAAGAGTAGTCCGGATATAAAAAATGTTTCTACAGGAATTGGAGCTCCACTTTCAGGTTCAAATATTACATCCAGCTTTCAAAGAATCGAAGATTTTGAAACAAATTATCATGCAAATGTTAAAACTGTCGATACCAGTTATTTCAGGTTATACGATTTAAAACTGGTTGCAGGAGATTGGTACAGTACTGCGAATATAAATGACACTACTTATAATATTGTAGTAAATAAAAATCTGGTAAAAAAAATTGGTATAGAACGACCAGTTGATGCTATTGATCGGTATTTGTATGTTTTTGGCACAGTTTATGGGAGAATTACGGGAGTAGTAGAAGATTTTCACACGTATACTTTTCATAGAGAAATTCCACCTGTAATATTTTTACCATACGAAGATTTTTTCTCTCAGGTTCATATACGTTCAAATGGTAAACCTTACTCAGAGATAAGGAATTTTATTGAGGACTGTTGGAACGAAGTTTATCCGGAATATATATATTCACACCAAATATTAGAGGATACAATTCAAAATAGATATAGAAACGAACAAAGAACTTCTCAGATAATAAAGACTTTTACCTTAATTGCAGTTATAATAGCATGTCTTGGTCTGTATGGATTAGTATCTTATATGATGGTTCAACGAACTAAAGAAATTGGAATTAGAAAAGCGTTAGGTTCTTCTGTTTTTTCAGTTATTCTATTAGTAACTAAACAATTTTTGTTTCTTGTAGTTATAGCATGCGTTTTTGCCTGGCCAGCTGCATATTATTTTATGAAAGGCTGGTTAAATAATTTTGCATATAAAATTGACCTAAACATATTTATTTTCCTGGTTTCTGGCATAGTTCTTTTGATTATAACCATTATAACAATTCTATATCAATCCATAAAGGTTTCTAATACA
The DNA here is from genome assembly GCA_028282785.1 of Bacteroidales bacterium. Lineage (GTDB taxonomy): Bacteria > Bacteroidota > Bacteroidia > Bacteroidales > UBA12077 > UBA12077. The sequence goes on from JANQHE010000056.1 coordinate 88,042, forward strand.
AAACCTGCTGAAGTATTGAAGTATGAATAAAACAATACCTGGTACCTTACAGGTTATTGTAGGGTATCGGGTATTTAAGAAACTTTACTTTTATTTGTTAAAATATTTACAATATTTAGCTATTCCACAACTTTCGCATTTGGGTTTACGTGCAACACAAATGTATCTTCCATGCAGAATGAGCCAGTGATGGGCAATAGGAATCAAGTCTTCAGGAATGTATTTAATAAGCTGTTTTTCGGTTTCCAATGGAGTTTTTGCATTGGTTGTAAGTCCAATTCGTTTAGAAACTCTATGAACATGTGTGTCAACAGCTAAAGCCGGCTTGTTATATACTACCGATGCTATTACATTTGCAGTTTTTCGGCCTACACCCGGTAATTTTTGCAACTCGGTTATATCATCAGGAACTATTTCATTGAACTCTTCTACAAGCATTTTGGACATACCAACCAAATGTTTAGCTTTGTTATTAGGATAAGAGCAAGATTTGATATACTCAAAGACTTCATCAACAGAAGCATGGGACATTTCATAAGCTGTCGGGAATCTTTCCAAAAGAGGAGGAGTAATCACGTTTACTCTTTTATCGGTACATTGTGCACTTAAAATAACAGCTACCAATAGTTCGAAAGGGGTTCCATAGTCTAATTCAGTTTCTGCTATTGGCCTTTCCTTTTTGAAGTATTCTATAATATATTCGAATCGTTCTTTTTTGGTCATAACGAAGTATTTAAATAAAGATCAAAGATAAAAAAATGAAAATTAATTCAACGGAAGGGATATGTAAAATATACTTCCTTTTTTTAATTCAGAACCAACCCAGATTTTTCCGCCTAGTATTTGAATTAAACCATTAACTATTGTGAGACCCAATCCGGTTCCTCCAACTTTTATGTTAATCATCTCATCAGCTTGTTGGAAAGGAGAAAAGATTACATCGATCTTTTCTTTAGAAATTCCAATGCCAGTATCTTTTACAAATAAGATAAGATTCGAATTCTCTTTTTTATAACCAACAGTAATTGTGCCGGCTTCAGTATATAAAATGGCATTTTTTATTAAATGCAATATGATCTTTTGAATAATGTTTTTATCCGTATATAATTCTACATTTCCTCCTTTTTCAAATTTCAATTCAAGATTTTCTTTGTTTCTGAATATTACATTTTCCTTGGTAATATTTATAATACTTTCCAATAATGGAATCAAATAGAAACTGGATTTTTTTATTTCAAATTGGTTTGTTGATAAGTGAGCAACATCAACTAGGTTTTCAATTGTTGATAAGAGGTCATCACTATTTTTATTTATCATATCATTAATTTGCTTCATCTCACCTTGACTGATGTTATTAGTACGCATCATCTCTGAAAAACCGATAATGCCATTCAAAGGTGTTCGAATCTCATGAGAAATAGTTTGTAGAAACCTGCTTTTAAGTTTATCTGATTCTTCAGCTTTTTCTTTTGATATTTTGAGTTCCTTACTCAGTTTTCTGAACCTAAATAAATAGATCAGAATAACAATTCCAACAATTATTACAATAGATACTAAAAGTATAAGCAATGTATTAATTGTTCTATGTTTCTCTAATTCCAATTCTACCAGTTCATTTTCTTTTTCCTGTTGAATTAATTTTTGTTCGAGAGCTTTTGCCTGGTTTATTTTTTCTACATCATACATTGAACTATGTATTTCAAAGAAATCCATAAAATTGAAATACGCCTCTTCATAGTTCATTTGTTTTTCATAAATTTTTGATTTTAAAAGATATGCTTCTTTTATTATGTAGTTTACATTTAATTTTTGTGCAATCTTCATGGATTCTTCAATGTGTTGTGTGGCAAGCTCCAGATCGTTTTTTAAATAAAAATATTCACTTATTGTAATTAGTGTGTTTGCCAAGCCTAATTGATTATTAGCCTGTTTATTATAATCATTAGCTTTTTCTAAATAAAATCTTGCTGAATCTAATTGACTTAGCTTTAAATAAATTTTACCAACAATTATGTACGAATTTCCCGCACTTCCTAACAATCCGTGTTTTTCTTCAAGTTCAATACCCTTTTCAAAATATTGTAAGGCCTTTTCTAAACTATCCCGGTAATAATATAATCTCCCAATATTTGCAAATACTACACCAGCATATGCTTCATTTCCATACTCTAATGAAAGGTTTGCCGATTTTTCATAATTAGCTAATGCAAGCTCATACTCCATAAGTGTTTGGTAACTAAGTGCAAGCAAATTATATACTTGGTACTTATAATTTTTGGTTTTTTTGCTTTCAACAAGTGCTTTACAATTTAAACTATTTTTTAAGGCTTGACCATAGTTACCGGTTATTCTGTAGATGTTAGCAAGGTTCCAGTAATAGGCTGCAAGTATATTGTAATTATTGCTGTTTTTTGCTTTGTCCAGTCCTTTTTCATAATATAAAATAGCACTATCCGTAGCATTTCTAATTTTGTAAATATCCGCAATGTAATGATAGCTCCTTAAAATACCATTAGTGTAGTTAATTTCTTTGGATAATGAAAGGGTAATTTTTGCTATATTTAGGAAACTGTCTGTTTGATGGTTTTTGTTTTTTTGTACTAGTTCAAGATTTTGTTTAATTAAATCAATCTTCTTATTATTTTGAATTGTATCCTTTGTTTCCGGAGATTTATTAATATTAGGAAATAAGTGAATAATTATTAAGATTTTTATAATATACTGCATTTCCATTCAATTAAAATTAAAAAATATGGCGAATTGAATTAAATACAAAAATAAACATATTTTTTTGTTAAAAATTTAATGAAAGTGTCTTCATTTGTATAATAAATTTGAATATATGATAAGTTACTTGCAAGTTGAGGAATTAAAAAAATCTTTTGGAGATTTGGTTCTTTTCGAAGGGATTACTTTTGGAATTGACAAAGATCAAAAAGTCGCATTGGTTGCCAAGAATGGAACCGGAAAAACATCTCTGCTAAACATAATAGCTGGAAAAGATAATCAGGATGAAGGAAAAATAACCTTTCGAAGGGATATAAAGGTTGGATTTTTAGAACAAAACCCGGAATTAAATTTAAATAATAATATTATAGATGAGGTTTTTCATTCTTCTTCCGAAATAAAAACAGCTATTCTTGAATATAATAATGCCATTAATTTAAATGATAAGGATCGTTTAGCTTCTGCAATGGAGAAGATGGATCATTTGCAGGCTTGGGATTACGAGGTTAAAGTAAAACAGATTTTATCAAAGCTTAAAATTGATAAATACGATAAACAAATTTTAACTCTTTCGGGTGGAGAGAAGAAAAGAGTAGCACTGGCTTCAATTATTATTGAAGAACCTGATTTACTTTTATTGGATGAACCGACGAACCATTTAGATCTTGAAATGATTGAATGGTTGGAACAATACCTAAAAAATACCAGGTCAACTTTATTAATGGTAACCCACGACCGTTATTTTCTGGACCGGATTTGTAATGAGATTATTGAAATGGATAATTCCAAGATATATCAGTATAAAGGGAATTATTCTTATTTCTTGAAGAAGAGAGAGGAACGTTTGCATAATGAAGAGGTTCAAGTAGAGAAAGCAAAAAATATTTTAAGAAAAGAAGAAGACTGGATGCGCAGGATGCCAAAAGCGAGAAGTCATAAAGCAAAATATAGAATAGATAATTACTATCAGTTAAAGGATATTGCCGTAAGTGGGCGACACGAAGAAGAAGTTCGAATCAATGTGCAATCTTCCAGAATTGGTAAGAAAATAATTGAAATAAAGGATCTTAATAAATCTTTTGGAGATTATATTGTACTAAAAAATTTCAATTACAATTTTACAAGGGGCGAAAAGATAGGTATTGTTGGTGATAATGGTGCAGGTAAATCTACGTTTTTAAACCTTATTACCGGAAACTTATCTGCCGACTCGGGAATAGTGGATATTGGACAAACCATTGTATTTGGGTATTATAAGCAAGAGGGTATCCAGTTTAAACCTGATCAAAAAGTAATTGATGTCGTTCAGGAAATTGCAGAAGTCGTTACGTTAGGTAATGGCAGGCAAATGGGAGTGAAGGAATTCTTGAATTTCTTTCTTTTTCCGTTTGATATGCACTATACTCCGGTATCAAAACTTAGTGGAGGTGAGAAACGAAGACTTTATTTAGTTACCGTATTAATGCGAAAACCAAACTTTTTAATTCTGGATGAGCCTACCAACGATTTAGATATAATGACATTAGCTGTCTTGGAAGAATACTTATCAACTTTCGATGGATGTGTAATCATAGTTTCGCACGACAGGTTTTTTATGGATCAGGTAGTTGACCATATATTCGTTTTTAGAGGTAATGGAGATATAAAAGATTTTCCCGGGAATTATTCTCACTATAGAGAATGGCTAAATAAATCAGAAAAAGAATCTCAGAAACCTAAACCAGAAAGAGAGAAACGTACTCTTCATAAGCAAAAACAGGAAAAGTCTAAAACAAAACTCTCTTTTAATGAAAAGAGAGAGTTTGAGCAATTGGAAATAGATATTGCAAAGTTAGAAAATGAAAAAGCTAATTTAGAAGAAGAAATATCCAGTGGTACACTTTCTTCTGATGACTTAATTGAAAAATCAAATCGTGTTGGAAAAGTCATCAAACTTTTAGATGAAAAATCAGATCGTTGGTTGGAGTTAAGTGAGTTTGTTTAAAAACATAAATAATCTCTTAACAATACAAAAGAATCACCAATTAATTGACATAATTACTGTCAATAATTTTACTAAGGATAGGAATTATTGAGTTCATTTGTTTAAAGTTTTCTTCAGATCTTGGATCCATCGTTGAAGCTATTACTAGGTTTAAGCTTAGTACAACCACAATCCATTGTCCACCATGCCCAATAGCAGCATAAAAATTAAAATCATTTAATTCACCAGTCCACCATTGATATCCATAACCAAGGCTTTTAATATTATACCATTCGGTTAAATTCTTCCGTTTATTTTGAGTAGCACATTCAATCCAATATTCAGAAATGATATTTTTATTATCGACGATTCCATTATTTAAATAGAGATATCCAAACCTTGCCATATCCCTGGGCGTTAGCATAATTCCTCCTCCTCCAATTGAAATATTATTTTTATCAGTTAACCATATTATAGATTTTATACCTAAAGGTTCAAATAAATTCTTTTTGGCAAACTCATATGTATTCATTCCTGTAGATCTTTTTATGATTGCAGAAAGTATATGAGAACCATATGTTGAATATGAAAACTTTGTTCCGGGATCAAATAATAATTCAGATTCTAATATAGCTTTTATTACATTTTCAGCGGGTCGTACTAAATACTGTAGAATATTCCCTTTATCAAAACCTGCCTGCATTTCCAATAGTTGTTTTATAGTTATTTCTTTTTTTCTAGGGTCTATTACTGAAGTATCAATCTCCGGAAAATAATTTAACATTTTATCATTTACACTTTCAATAAAACCTTGTTCAATAGCAATTCCTATTAAGGTTGAGGTAATACTTTTAGTCACTGAAAAAGTCATATCCATGGTGTTTTTATCTCCACCATTGTAATATTTTTCCGAAACTAAGAAGCCATTTTTTACAATTACTAAACTATTGATATAAGATAGTTGTTCGATTTCTTTATAGACATTCTTTATTTTTGGCGTATTAATTCTTTGTTTCTTTAATGATGACTTTTTCCAATTATAAGATTTCCCAATTGCAGAGGCTTTGTCTATAAGTCTCAATTTTAAATTTATAGGTATGTCATCATCTGTTAAGTGATCTTGAAATTGATTAACTACAGAGTTATTATTCTGGGCTAGAATAGATTCTCCAATAAACATAATCAAAAATAAAAGAGTGTAAATCTTCATTTTCTAATAATAATTTATAGCTGATAAGAAGATTAGGTATTATTAATAAACCCTATATGATAAATCTGAATTCAATAATTCTGGTTAGACATTTTTCAGTTCTTCAATAGTAATTAAATTTTGATCTCGAGCTAATAATCACTATTTTCATTTCCTGAAAAAAAACCAAGGTATGAATTCATTTGGAAGATTATTTGGAATTAGCATATATGGCGAATCTCATGGAAAACAAGTAGGTGTTCTAATAGATGGATGTCCGGCAGGATTACCTATTTCTGAAGAAGACTTTAAAGATGATTTGTTACGTCGAAAAAGTGGTGCAAAAGGAACAACACCAAGAATAGAAGATGACCTGCCAAATATTGAATCAGGAGTTTTTAATGGTTACACAACAGGAGCCCCGATATTAATTTCATTTTATAATAAGAACACGAAATCAGAAGATTATAAGGAGTTATTTAATTTTCCGCGCCCGGGCCATGCAGATTTTACTGCTAAAATGAAATTTGGAGGATTTAATGATTTTAGAGGAGGTGGACATTTTTCCGGTAGGTTGACTTTAGGGTTGGTAGCAGCTGGAGTTATAGCAAAGAAATTGATACACCCTGTCAATATTCAGGCAAGCTTGATTGAGGCAGGGGGTAAAACAAATGTTAAAAATGCAATTGATAATGCCATTAAAAATGACGATTCAATAGGTGGTATTGTTGAATGTATAACAGAGAATATTTGCGTTGGATTGGGTGAACCGTTTTTTGATTCAGTAGAATCACTTTTAAGTCACATTGTTTTTTCAATTCCGGCTATTAAAGGAATAGAATTCGGATCAGGATTTAGTGCGGCAAAAATGTTTGGAAGTGAGCATAATGATCAGCTAATAGATTCAACAGGAAAAACAATTACTAATTTTGCCGGTGGAATTAATGGTGGAATTACGAATGGAAATCCATTAATTTTCAGGGTTGCGGTAAAACCAACATCAAGTATATCTAAAACTCAAAAAACAATTAATTTAAATACCGGTCAACAGGAAGAATTAATGGTACGAGGCAGACATGATGCATGCATAGCTTTAAGAGTGCCCGTAGTATTAGAAGCGGTAACCGCTATTGTAATAGCCGATTTAATGTTGTTAGAGCATAAAGTACCTCGTGTGATTTCAGAAAATTCTGCACGATAAAGTTTAACGTATAAAATCAAAATGAGAAAATCTTTAATTATAGTAATAGTCAGTTTTATAGTAACTGTTCTATTGGTTAACCGTTTTGTACATAAACCAACTTTCAAAACACCGGAGGACCGTTTAAAGTTTGTTTTAAAAGAGAAACAAAATGAACGCCTTGATTTAATATACCTGGAAATTGTTGCTAAAGATTCTATGAATATAGATAATCATTACGGTTTAATTACTTCATATTATGCATATCCGCCGGACTTAAGAATAATAAAGGAAAAGGATTTAATTAGTATTTATTGGACCTATACAGAGTATGATGATGAAAATGTGAATGATATAGGATATTATTCGTTAGGATTGATTTCAGCAATGAAACAGGACTATAACAATGCCTTGATTTATTTTACTCAAATAAATAATACAGAGTTAAAATACTTAAATAATTCCATTGGGCGCATTTATCTTGTTTTACAGGATTATAATCAGGCTGAAGAATATTACAAAAAAGCTATTGAAGCCAATGGAAACCTGGAAGGTGCTTATACAAATCTTATTAATTTATATTCATCGCAAAATCGGATTAACGATTTATATGAATTGTTAAAGGAGAAGAGTGCGTGCAAATATTTTCCTTCACAATTGAAAAGATACCTGTTCTTATCAAATTCTAATCTACTCGGTTATTTCGAAGCAATATTTTTTCATACTTATCAGAATCAAAGCTTAATTGGATTTCTCGGAGCATTACTAGTCATGCTCAGTTGGTTGTTTTATTTACGTAAAATTGATATTTATGAGTCAGAAAAATGGAAACATCTTATTCTTATATTTCTTCTGGGAGTATTATTCTCAAAAGTTACGTTTCTGTTAAGTGATTTAAATTCTATGTTTACCGGATTTTCATTGAATGGTAAAGTATGGAACGATTTATTGTATTGCATCATTGGAATAGGTTTAATTGAGGAATTTGTAAAAATTTTACCGGTGATTTTAAGTTTGAAATATTCTAAAGCAATTAATGAACCTGTTGATTATTTGGTTTATGGATCAGTTTCCGCTCTGGGGTTTGCGTTTGCTGAAAATCTACTTTATTTTAATAGTTATGGTCCTCAAATTATAATGGGACGTGCATTAACTGCTGTAGTTTTTCACATGTTCCTTACCTCATTAGCTGCTTATGGAATAATGTTAGATAAATATAAAGCAAGAAAAGGTTTACTAACAGATTTTACAAAATATTTTATTTTATCAGCAGTTATTCATGGTTTATACGATTTTTGGTTAATAAATCCGGTTGTAAGTCAGTTTGGACTAATATCGATTATCATATTAATATTCTGTTTTTCGTTTTTTAATACTTTAATTTCAAATGCTTTAAGTAATTCAGAGTTTTACGATGAAACGGTACATCTTAATCGTCGAAAGCTTCAAAATTATTTGATTTACTCTCTTTCATTTATCCTGATGTTTCAATATTTAGCGATTTCATTTCGTTTTGGACACGAAGATGGATGGACCAGCCTAAGAAGTTCTTTAATTTCCGGTGGTTATTTGATCATTTTTATATCTGCAAATCTTGGAACTATAAGTGTTAAGCATCGAAGGTGGAAACCAATACAAATAAAATTACCAAGATTCTCATTAAAATTGGATCATAACCCAAAGGAGGTTATAGGTGAAACGTTTGATATAAACGCAATATCAAGGAACAGGGATTTAATGCGGCTATTCCCGAATAAGGGAAAAGTAATTAGACATGAAACTGTCTCCGGAAATTCGGAATGGTATCTATTTGAACTTGAAAATAAAAAAGAGATCCTGGATTATTGTGGGTCACATATTTTGATAAAGGCTAAAAAACCTCAGGAACAGATTAAATATGATCGAAAAACGGAAGTAGCTGTATTTGTATTCTTAAGCGATGATAAAATAGAGGCAGAAGAAAAATTACGTGAGGACTTCCTCTTTAAGGGTTGGGCTTTACTTAGCTAAAATATAACCGAATATATTTAACTAAACCTCCATTTTCACATAACTTATTTGTAAAGGGCTTTTTTGTTTTAATGGAGATTTAATCTGTAATCGGAATCAATATTTCTTTGCTTGAAGGAAATATTGGCCTAATTCAATTCTCAGTGGAATTTCGATAAAATACCAAAAATTTCGGTATTGTTAATCTGACCATTGATACAGAAACTTTAATTTTTGGTGCAATAATATAATTAAGTTAAAAGGGCATGCAACTGATAAAGTCGAAATTGATGATTTTACAAGATTTTAAACAAAAACCTGGTATATGTCCCAAGTGTGTGTGGTTAAGGTAATTATAAATGATAATGAATATACAAACTATCCGTATGTAGAAAGGTAATCTAAAGTTTATTCCAATTTAAAAGACAACACACTATTTTTTAGTATTTTGTCTTTTTGTTTTTTATATTTATATTGTTTTTCGATCGAAATATATCTACTATGGCAAGAATGTATATCCTTTTTTTTATCTCTCTAATATTTAATATTACCTTATTTGCGCAAGTTAACAAAAATGGAATACCTTTTATAAAGAATTATGCACCTAACGATTATGATGCTTCCGAACAGAATTGGGCTTTATGCGAAGATCAAAGAGGGGTGATCTATGTTGCGAATAATGACGATGGTGTTCTTGAATTTGATGGTAATAAATGGAATAAAATACCTATTGCAAATGGTTCAATTGTAAGATCTTTGGCTTATTCAAATGGAACTGTATATGTTGGTGGAGTAGATGAATTTGGATACTTGGCACCCAATAAGTTAGGAGAAATGCAATATGTGACCTTAATTGATCAATTAGATTCCGCAGAGTTTAAGGATGTATGGAAAATATTTACTAATGAGGAAGACGTTTACTTCTGTTGCGATAAATCAATATATAAATATTCAAATAAAACCTTATCAAAAATATATAAAAATAATGATGGTTCTTTTTTAAGTTTTTATGTACATGATAAAATATATTGGGGAAATTATGATGATGGTTTGTATGAGTTAACCGATGATTCGGTTGTTCTTTCTAATGGTGGCGAGTTCTTTAAGGAAAAGGATGTATTTGTTATGTTGCCTTGGTCCGAATCAGAAATAATAGTTTCAACCTGGCAACACGGTCTATTTATTTATAATACAACAACGGGTTTAATTAAAGATTTTATTTTGCCAGGCGAAAATTTTAAGCATCTAATTTCGGAATTAAACAATGCGCAAATATATAATGGTATAAAACTTTCAAATGGTTATTACGCTTTAGCAACGCTTAATAATGGTTGTTTAATATTTTCTCAGGAGGGAGAATTAATTTTTAAACTAGACAAAGAAAATGGATTGCAGGATTTAACGGTCATTAACTTATTCGAATCTTCAAATGGACATTTATGGTTAGGACTTAATAAAGGTATTTCTTTTGTCGAGCTTAATACCCCATTTACAAGGCTAGGACAGGAGTACGGTATTGAGGGAATCATATTAAGTGTTATACGTTATAACGAAACACTTTTAGTTGCTACGAATATTGGTTTATATTATCTTGATTATGATTCAGATCAGTTGCCTATCTTTAATATGATCCGGTTTGAAAGGACTGTAACAGATTTAGAGGTTTTTATAGATCATGTTACAGGTCAAATGAAACTTTTATTGGGATCACCAGTTGGATTAATGATTTATAATGGAAAAAATCAAGAACCTGACAAGATATCCGAAAAGGAATATGAAATTGATTTTATTTATCAATCCACAAAAGATAAAAATAAGATTTACCTGGGAACTAAGCTAGGACTTGCTTTAATTCAATACGAAAACGGTAAATGGGTTGATAAAGAATTCGTTCATAAGCATATTTCTGCAGAAATATCTAGCATAGTTGAAGATAAGGAAGGTAATATTTGGTTAGGAACATCTTTAGAAGGTATCTTAAAATTGAAAACAGATAATAGTGTTCAAAAGTATGATGAAAATAATGGCTTACCTAGTATCAAAGAAAACAAGATTTATTTAATTAACGATCAATTAATTGTTTCTACAAAGAAAGGAATATATTACTTTAACGAGAATAAAGATATTTTTGAAAAATATCAGGGATTTGGTGAAAAGTATTTTAATAGTGATGATGAGGTCAAATATATTGAAAAAGTTAGTGACAATGAATACTGGATTATTGCTAAAAATAAAAACAAAGGAGTTGAATATTTAAATAAAATAACAATAAGTCAGGATAGAATTATAACAATTACAGATATTCCTTTCAAACGACTAGTCAACAACTCATTTTATAAGGTTTCACCGGATGGAGAAAATGGCGTTTGGATAGCAACATCTGATGCGGTATTTAACTACCAGGAGAAACTAAATGAAGACTTTACCCGATATTATAATAGTTTGATTCGGAAAGTTAAAATGGGGATTGATTCGGTTGTGTTTTATGGAACTTATTATAAAGATACTTCTCGCCTGATAGTTGACCTTAAGCAACCCAATGAGCTTAAAACTATAGCACAATACAAGAATAACTCTTTTGTATTCTTCTATTCAACTCCTTATATGCCAAGCGATGAAATTAAATATAGTTACAAATTAGACGGATTTGATGATGATTGGTCGAATTGGGAGACTAAGACTGAAAGGGGATATACAAACCTGGATGAGGGAAATTATACATTCAAGGTTAAGGCTATAAATATCTATGGAGTTGAGAGTGAAGTTATTGAATATCAGTTTTCAATAAAGCCGCCCTGGTATAAAACCATAGTCGCATATTTCTTTTATTTAGTATTGGCGGTATTTGTTGTAATTGTAATTGTTAAAGTTTACACAAGAAGACTGGAGCTTGAGAAAATCAGACTTGAACAAATTGTTAAAGAAAGAACAGAAGAGGTTGTAAAACAAAAAGATGAGATAGAAAAACAGAGAGATGAAATTGCGGATAAAAACAGAAGTATTACGGATAGTATAGAGTATGCAAGCAGAATCCAGACCGCTGTGCTTCCTTCAAATGAATATGCAAATGAGATTTTACCGGAACATTTTATTTTATTCAGGCCCAGGGATATTGTAAGCGGAGATTTTTATTGGATGACGAAAAAAGATAATTTATTAGTTTTAATTGCTGCAGATTGTACAGGACATGGTGTTCCTGGAGCATTTATGAGTATGCTGGGAGTTTCTTTCTTGAACGAAATAGTTAACAGGCATGATATTACGACTGCGAGCGTTATATTAAATGATCTTCGAAGTGATGTAAAGAAAACCTTAGGACAAGAGGGAAAAGAAGGAGAAGCAAAAGATGGTATGGATATAGCACTTTGTATTGTTGATCTTGAAAACATGAAAATGCAATATGCCGGAGCATATAATCCGATGTACATATACAGAAATAATGAACTTATGGAGATTAAGGCGGATAGAATGCCAATTGGTATTTATATAAAAGAAAAAGAATCATTTACAAATAATGAGATTGATCTGAAAAAAGGAGACACTTTTTATATTTTCTCTGATGGTTATGTAGATCAATTTGGTGGTGAAGATGGATCAAAATTCAAAACAAAGAATTTTAAACAGCTACTTCTGGAAATTCATCAAAAACCAATGGCGGAGCAGCGGGAAATATTAGATAAGAGAGTTGATGAATGGCGCGGTAAATGGGAACAAGTAGACGATATTATCGTTTTAGGTGTGAGAGTTTAAATTTTAAAGACATATTTTTCATTAATAAACCAGATTATTTTATAGTCTGGTTTGTTATTTTATGCTACTACTTACTCTCTTTTTATATTTTACTATTTCCTTCTCTTTTAAAAGAACTTTATACTGTAAATAAAATATATATCGAGAAACAAAAATCGAAAGAAAAATAAAGATCATTAGAATTGTGAAATCATATATTAAGTCATTGATCGTAATGTTGAGAGCTAATGAAATAATAATGGCAAATAAGGACACAAAGAGTAATTGTACAAAATAAATAAATGCAGGAAAAAGATAAATTAAGCTTATTAAAAGAATTGAGATAAACGCTAAATAATAAGATCCGTCACTGTATTTTATGAATAAAACGGATTTAAATACGGACCAAATCAAAATACTTAGCGATATAATTCCATGAATATATTTATGATAATTCTGAAGATTATGATGTGTTTTAACTTGGTTAAAGTAGATAAAAAGAGTAAAAGTCATTGAAAGAACTAAAAAAATAATATCTGCTTTAAAATGTAGTAGAAACACTTCAGTATTTGAAATTTTTTGAACTATAAAGAAATCATAAAGCACAAATAAAGAAGAACAAATTAACAAGAGTACAGTTAAGTATTTTGACCTGATATTATTTAAAAAACGGAAGCGTTTCAAAAAATCAGGCCCAACATTCTGTTTATACATAAATAGTTTATTTAGGTTAGTCATTGGATCAATTTAAGAGTATATTAAAGTTAATAAAAATTGAAACTCTTTGCAACAAAAAAGCCAATCATTGAGTGGCTTTGCGAATCTGAAGGGATTACTCGCCTCGTAAACGAGCCTCATGAAATAGTTCGACCCCCTTTGGTGGTTCTCATCCTTCCAAAAAAGTATAAAAAAAGCTTATCAAAAATGATAAGCTTCTTCTATTATGCGAACCTGGAGGGATTCGAACCCCCAACCTCCTGATCCGTAGTCAGGTGCACTATCCGTTATGCTACAGGTTCAATTTATTCTTTAAAAATTCTCTACCAACTCCAGATTTTAGACACTTTTCTCTTTTTCTGGCTTCGTCACGAGAATTGAATTTCTCACAATATACTAAAATCCAAGGTTTATAAGGTGATGTTGATTTAGTTTTTCCGAAATTATGTTCCTTAACTCTTTTTTCTAAATCTATTGTTAATCCTTTATATAACCTATTGTCAACAGTACTTTTTATAACATATACAAAGAACATTTTCTAATAATTCCGTAGTTCGGTGCACCCTGCCTGCCGGCAGGCAGGTATCCGTTATGCTACAGGTTCAATTGCCGTGCAAATATATAAAAAATATGCACACCTGATAGCCTTTTCCAATTTCTTTCGAAAAATATCAAAATGATTTAATGTTTAGTTAAGTAAATAAGATAATTTAACTAAATCAATATTTTGTAAATTTGATCAAATAAATAAAAATTCAAGTCATGAAAAAAATTATAAAATGGTTTTTTCGAATCTTAGTAATACTTATCGGATTAATAATAATTGTTCTGATTGTAGTACCCATGTTCTTTAAAGATCAAATGCTAATTAAGGTTAAAGACGAAATAAATAAAAATGTTAATGCCAAAGTTGAATTTACTGATTTTAAGCTATCACTCATAAAGACATTTCCTAATTTAAATTTAGGATTACAGGAAGTTTCTGTAAAAGGTGTTGATGATTTCGAAGGAGATACACTAGTATATTTCGAATCATTTAATGTGCAGGTAAATTTAATCAGCGCAATTAAAAAAGATGTTGTTGTAAAAGGAATTGTATTAAACAAGCCATTTGTAAATGGAGTTGTTTTGGAAGATAGTTCGGCAAACTGGGACATAACCTTGCCATCGGAAAAAATGACCGATACTGTTTCTATTGAAGAGGAAATGGATGGGGCCGATGACTCAAAATCATCTGAAATGGACTATAGAATTGATTTGCAAAAATTCCGGATAAAAGATGCAAAAATTAAATACACGGATGAAACTTCAAATATGAATGCATCTGTTGAAAATCTCAACTTTTTGCTAAAAGGTGATTTGGGGATGGATTACTCGGATATTTCTATAAATACTTCTATCGATGCAATTGATGTAAAAATAGGAGGGATCAGGTATCTAAAAAATACAAGTTTTGGTTTTGATGCAACCATTGGAGCTGATCTGGAAAATATGAAGTTTACCTTCAAGGATAATGTTTTATCAATAAATGATATTGCACTTGGTTTCGAGGGTATGGTGGAAATGTTGGAAGAGGATATTAATATTGATGTAAAATTTGAAACTAAAAAGACGAGTTTTAAATCACTACTTTCAATGGTTCCGGCAATTTATATGAAAGGATTTGAAGAACTTAAAACTTCAGGAAGCTTACAATTAAGTGGCGATGTAAAGGGTACATATAATGAAACTCAAATGCCTTTGACAAATATTCGTTTAGTTGTTAAAGATGCTATGTTTCAATATCCCGATTTACCAAAATCTGTTGATAATATAAATATTGATTTAGCAGTATTTTACGATGGTGTGGTTAATGATAATACAAAGGTTGATCTAAATAAACTTCATATCGAGCTGGCGGACAATCCATTCGATATTGCAATGCATATTAGTACGCCATTTAGTGATCCTGGTATTAAAGCTTCGGTTGATGGGCATATTGTATTAAATACATTATCAGATGCTTTGCCTTTAGAAAATATGAGTTTGGACGGTGAAATTACTGCCGGTATTGAAATTGATGGAAATATGTCCACGATTGAAAATGAGAAATACGAAGATTTCAAAGCAACTGGTCAATTACAAATAAAAGATTTTACTTTTGAAAGTAAAGATGTTCCGGCTGCTGTTAAGATCATTGAAACTACCTTTAATTTTTCACCGCAATATTTGGAATTAAAATCCTTTAAATCTGAAATAGGAGAGAGTGATTTTAGTTTAAATGGTAAAATAGAAAATTATATCTCATATGTTTTAAGTGATGGAACATTAAAGGGAAATCTATATTTAAATTCGATGAATATCAATGTAAATGAATTTATGCCTGAAGAAATTGAAGAAAGTGAATCGGATGAGGTTGCAATTGAGGAACAAACAAGTCAAACAATAACTGAAGATTCTGTTACAACTGCCATTTTTGAAGTACCGGAACGAATTGATTTTAGACTAATATCCAGTTTAGACAAGATTTTATATGATAAAATGGAGATTACAAATCTAAAAGGGACTTTTACAATAAAAGATGAAAAGCTTATTATGGATAATTTAAATATGAACCTTTTAGATGGTAAGTTAGAGGTAGATGGAGAGTATAACACTCAAAATATTGAGAAACCTTTGGTTGCAATGGCGTTGGATATACAGGATATAGAAATAGAATCGGCTTTAAACTCATTTAGCATGCTGGAAAAGATGGTGCCTGTTTTAAAGAATTGTAAAGGAAAAGTATCTATTAAATTTGACTACACCAGTTTGTTAGGTTCGGAAATGACCCCGGTTTTAAATAGTATTGATGGATACGGAAAACTGCAATCCAAGAAAATTCAGGTAGTGAATGCTAAAACGCTTAACAAACTTACTGAATTACTAAAGTTAAAGGATTATAATAATGAGTTTAAAGATATCAATATAAGTTTTACAGTTAAGGATGGTAGAATAAATGTTGATCCGTTTGATTTAAAGATGGATGATATTAAAATGACTGTTGGTGGTTCACATGGAATCGATCAAACATTGGACTATAATGTAAACCTTGATGTTCCGAGAAAGTATTTTGGTTCTGTTGCAAACGATGCATTGGATGGTTTATTAAAACAAGCTGCCAATAGAGGTGTAAAGGTAGATGTTGCGGAAACCATAAAGGTAAAAGCTAAAGTAGTTGGTACTTCCACAGATCCTAAAATTACTTTAAACTATAAAGAAGGAACAGGAGATTCTAAAAAGAATGTTAAAGAAGAAATAAAAGAGAAGGTTAAAGAAGAAGTTGTTAAAAAAGGAAAAGATGAATTGGAAGCTGAAGCTCAAAAAATTATGGATGATGCTGAGAAGGAAGCTGCAAAAATTAAAAAAGAAGCAAGAGAAACTGCAGATAAAATTCTAAAGGAAGGAAATGAAGAAGCAGATAAACTTGTAAAAGAAGCTGCTAAGAAAGGCCCATTGGCAAAAGTGGCAGCAGAAAAAGCAGCTGATGAACTAAAGAAAAAAGCTAAAAAAGCAGCTGATGACTTGGTTAAAGAAGCTGATAAAAAAGCAGATAAGATAGTTACGGATGCGAGAGTAAAGACTGAGAAAATTAAAAAAGGTAATTAGTAGAGATAAAAATGCATATAAAAAAACCTCCTTTAATTAGGGAGGTTTTTTATTGAAATAAATATCTTAGAATCTCTTTTCTTTAATTCTGGCCTTTTTACCGGTTAATTTACGTAAGTAGAAAATCCTTGCTCTTCTAACTCTACCTCTTTTGTTAACTTCAATCTCTTCAATAAATGGAGAATTTATTGGAAAAATTCTTTCAACACCAACACCACTTGACATTTTTCTAACTGTAAAAGTTTCGTTTTGTCCGTATCCTCTTCTTTGAAGAACAACACCTCTGTAATTTTGGACTCTTTCTTTATTTCCTTCCTTGATTTTGTAATGTACAGTTACTGTATCACCAGCTTTAAATTCAGGAAAGTCCTTTTTTACAGCGAACTCATTTTCAACAACTTTAATTAAATCCATCCTGATATACTATTTAAAAATTTTTGTATTCCTTATTTTTAACAGAGCGCAATATTACGATTTTTTTTTGAGAACTAATAATTTTTTTGTTTAAAAATGAAAGAGTTTTGCGATTTTTTTGAGGGTTAGGTTAATTGCGAAGAGATATTAATATTTGAGAATTAAAAAATATTCTTAATTAATAAAAAAGGGGCTGTGCAAAAGTCCAGTTTTACATCTAATCAGAAAATCAGAATTTGCCCCTTCCCTAAAGGAAGCCCTGATTTTCAACATCTTCACCCCTGTCTGCCGACAAGGCAGGCTTTAGGGTTTGGGGTAAAAAGATGATGAAAATCACATATGCTTACTTTTTAG
>JANQHE010000071.1 GCA_028282785.1 Bacteroidales bacterium
AACTGATAGATTATTGTTTACTTAAATACCACGCTACATTGGCGCTTTGTTGTTCAAAAATATTACTTTTATAAAAGCTTTTTAGACAGACTGCCGTTAACGGTAAGCTAAATTGAAATTCTAAATAACTTAAAACATATATTGACAGTTTAAAAATTATGGACAAGTATAACACTTTCTCGAGACGCTTTGTAGCATTGATAATTGATGGAATAATTTTATCAGCACTTAATTTCTTATTGGAACAGCTTTATACTGAAAATAGAATAGTTATTCTGACAGTTTCTTTTTTAGTTTTGGTTTTCCCTTATCTCTATTCAATTTTATTTCATGCTAAATTCGGACAGACTATTGGTAAAATGATATGTAAGGTTAAAGTAATTGATGTAACTGAAACAAAGGAAATAAGTTTAAATCAAGCTTTCTTGAGAGACGCTATTCCATTAATATTGGTAGTGACTTTATTCATCATGTCAAATATTGTTTTAAGTGAACCATACAGTGAAAGTTATCAACCAACAGCAGCTGCATTTGTAATCTTATTGATACCTTCATTGCTAATTTATATTTGGTCAATTCTTGAGATAGTGACACTGCTTGGTGACAGGAAAAGTAGAGCGTTACACGATAAAATAGCAAATACTGTAGTTGTAAAAGAATAAATACAATTTAGCCAACCGTTAACACGCATTCAAACTCCATGCGGGGTTTTGTGGTTCGCAGACTAAGTTTTATCTTAGTATTGTTGTTCAACGGTGGACCTGTCGGCAGGCAGGCAATGAAACAAGGCGGAACTGAGCGTAGCGACTTCATGAGCCGTAGTCG
This sequence comes from Bacteroidales bacterium, assembly GCA_028282785.1. Classification (GTDB taxonomy): domain Bacteria; phylum Bacteroidota; class Bacteroidia; order Bacteroidales; family UBA12077; genus UBA12077. The sequence goes on from JANQHE010000071.1 coordinate 826, forward strand.
AAAAAACCCGCACAGAGCATAATGCAGGATCGTTGTAGGTAATAGTTTTGGTGATTTTTTACTTCTAATGAAATAATGTTTTGGTTTTATTGTTATATATGTTTGAATCCTTTTCTTAACTTGAAATTAAAAGCAAAATGATTAAAAAACCGTTTAGAAACTTTTTAATTGCACTTTTTCTATTCCTTGTATTCTTTATAGGAGGTAGTTTTATTCCTGAAATTTATGAATTATTAAAACCAAAACATGACTGGATTTTTACGGTTGGTAGCTTTTTTTCGCTGGCGTTTGCTCTGCTTTCTGTTGTTGGGTTGATAAGAAACTACCGTCGTGATAAGACAGTAAAACTCTTTAATATAATAGCATTTGTTGGTAATTTTGGTATTATAATATACTTGACATTTATGTTGATTGTATTATTAATAATTCTTGTTGGTGGCTTTCCTGTAATGGATTAGTATAAGTTTTATTGACTTTTTAAAAACTACAACCCACAACAGCGGATCAGCATCAAAACAGGTGTTTGGTAGGTTCTTGCAGTTTTGTTATATTTGTTTCAAGGTCAACGGGTGACCATGAAACACGGCGGCAATCCCGCACAGTTTCATACGTCAGGACAGTTAGCAGCAATGCTTAAGCTATAATTGAAAGTTGCCATCTAATTGAATTATTTTATGAAAAAAAGCATTGGGATAATTATTTTCATCATTTTAACAAAAACATTTTATGGTCAAGTTTTGGATCCAGAAAAAAAACTTGAATTAGTTTTAAAATGTAAAGTAATGGGCAACGATAAGAAATGTACTAAAATTGAATTAGTTTGCAATAAGAAGAAATTAAAAACTAAAAGTCGTAAAGCTAATTTCTTTTTGGAGTTTGATAAAGAATATCTACTAGTCTTTCAGAAAAGTGGGTTCAAAAAAAGAAAATATGAAACTAAATATATAACCATATCTACTAAAAATGTGCCTATTGAACGTTGGAATATGGGATTTTCTGGAGTATATCTTTTGGTTGAACTAGAAACCTTAGATATTGTATCTAAACGGTTTGAAAGTACTGTTAAGTATACTAAAGAGCAGAATGACTTTGATTATTTTGTCAATGAATTAAATAATTAAGCACAGCCGCTAACATGGCTGCTATGTAAAGGCATAGAGTTTAAGTAGTTCAAATTTAGTAAGTTTAATTCATTTTTCAACTCTTAAATATTTCATTAGTTTGATAGAATGTTTTTTTAGATTGGTTTGGTAGGTATGATGAATAAAAATAGTATTCCTACGCTTTTGCCTGCAGCAATTAAATAAAAGCACTTTTGCTTCGCTACGCTGCGCAAAAAAGCTTTTATTTCTTTTATGCAATTCTTTGTTGAAAAAATATTATTTTGATAAACCTTTAGAAAATGATAATTCATTTTTATGGAATTTATAAAACTTTTGCATCCTAAATGAAAAACACTATTATGAAAAAATTACACATCTTAATTTTTTGCTTACTTTTTAGTAATGCATATACGCAAGAGTTTCAAGAAAAAACAGTTGAAACTAAGGTAAATGAAGTGACTGTTTTTATCGACGGAGCTCAAATTACAAGAAAAAAAGCAGTTGATATTTCAGCAGGAAAAACAATTTTAAAATTTACTAAACTATCGCCATTTATTGATGCCAAAAGTGTACAGGTAAAAGCTAATGGAAATGTGACTGTTTTATCTGTCAATCATCAGCAAAATTTTATAGAAAAACTTGAGAAACCAAAAGCTTTAATTGATCTTGAGAATAAACTAGATGAAATTAATGACAAAATTGAACTCGAAAATACCTACTTAGCAATAATTAAAGAAGAGTTAGTTTTTCTAAAAGAAAACAGAGATATTGGCGGGAAAAATCAAGAACTAAGTGTTACTAACTTGAAAGAAGCATCAACTTTTTATAGTACTAAGCTTACTTCGCTCAAAATGAGAGAGATTGAGAGAAAAAAGGAGATAAATAAGTTAGAAAATGAGCAACTTAATACAATCAATCAAATTAAAACTTTAACAAGTAAGAAAGAATTTCCGACAGGAGAAGTATTAGTTAAAATTAATTCGAAAGTTAATACTAAAGCAAATTTCGAAATTTCTTATACTGTTTCAAATGCAGGTTGGTTTCCAACTTATGATATTAGAGCAAAAAATATAAATGAACCAATCGAATTAATATATAAAGCCAATGTGAGACAGGATACAAAAGTTGATTGGAAAGATGTTAAATTGAAGTTTTCTTCTTCAAATCCAAAAACTTCAGGCGTAGCTCCAGAATTGAAAACTTATTTTTTGAATTACAATTCGGTTCCACCAACATATAAACATTCTATTAATTCCGTAAGTGGAAAAGTTGTTAGTATTGAAGATGGTTTATCTCTTCCAGGTGTTAGTGTTGTTGTAAAAGATAACCCAACAATTGGTACCACAACAAATGTGGATGGAAATTATTCCTTAACGATTCCAAATAATGCGCATCAATTAGTTTACTCATTTATCGGAATGAAATCCAAAACACTTCCAATTACTAATTCTGTTATTAATGTTGGATTAGAATCAGAGATTTTAGCATTGGATGAAGTTGTAGTTACAGGTTATGGAGTTGAAAAGTCATTACAAGGTAGAGTAGCTGGTGTTAATGTTAAAAAAGGATATAAATCAGAATCATCTTCAAATATTCGAATTCGTGGAGCATCTAGTTTATCGCTTCCAACTATAAAAGTAGAAAGACAAACAACAGTAGATTTCGAGATTGAATCGCCTTATACGGTTAATTCAGACAATAAAAGTTATGCAATTGACATGACTGTTTATAATCTAAATTCTGATTATCAATATTTTAGTGTTCCTAAAATAGATAAAGATGCATTTCTTATTGCAAATATCGTGAACTGGGAAAAGTATAATTTACTTGCTGGAGAAGCTAATATCTTTTTTGAAGATACTTATGTTGGTAAAACTTTACTAGATGTTAGGTATGCAACTGACACATTGCAAATTTCACTTGGTAGAGATAAAAATGTTAGTGTAACGAGAGAAAAATTAACAGACTACACCACAAAACAATTTATTGGAAATAAAAAAGAAGAAACAAGAGCTTGGACAATCCAAGTTAGAAACAATAAAGGACAAGATATCAACATGGTCCTTTTAGATCAAATTCCAGTTTCAACATTAGAAGAAATAGAAATTGAACTAGAAAAAAGTTCTGGTGCAAGGTTTAACGAGGAAACAGGCGAGATAAAGTGGGAGTTTAATTTAGACCCTAGTGATAAAAAGGAATTTGAATTAAAATATTCTGTTAAATATCCTAAATACAGGAATCTAATTATTGAATAAATATTTATTTACAAACTTTTAGGTAAGCGTTAGCTTACCTAAAAGTTTGTATTTTCCAGCCGACCTTAATACTATTTTTATGTTTTCATGGATAAACTATTACCAAACTGAAAAGTATGTCAATTATGCGCCCAACTTATAACAGCAAGTCATAAAACATGCGGGTTTCAGTGGTGTTTTGACAATTTTTGTTATCTTTAGCTTTGGTTAGCGGGTGACATTGAAACGCGGCGATCTCCCGCACGCTTCAAATGCCGGAACCGTTGTGTGCAAGTGTAAAGAACCGTTCGACACATTGAAACGATAAAAAAAACACAAAAAATGGATTGATTGGATTGGTTCTTTGTTGATAGTGCGGTGCAGTTTGAGGGGAATTTATTTTGTTTTTCTCCCCCGCGCAAAGATAAAGAAACCCCACCGCACAAAACAGCACATTTGCAAAAGAGCTGTTTTTTTTGCCAACGTATCACTGCTTTTTTGTAAATTAAGTGCAACCATTTTAGGTTTTTGCATCACTAAAAGAAGAATGATTAATAAATGGACTCGAACAAAGATTTTTGGATAGACACGTATAATCGAAATATTAAAAAGCTGATTGGAGTTTGCTACAGATATGTTACCGACCAAAAAATTGCGGAAGACCTTGCTCATGATTCTTTTTTGACTGCAATGAAAAAGTCTGGAACATTTAAAGGTAAGGGACATTTCGATGCATGGCTAAGAAAGATTACTGTAAATACCGCATTGCAATATTTACGGGAGATAAAATCAATACAAGATAGCCAACAAGAGCTTTTGCAACGTGAACTGATTAATAACGATGAAAAAATGTTTCAGAAGTATGATTTTACAACACAGGAATTACTGGATGCAATAAACAAATTGCCAGAACATCATCGTCAGGTATTTAACCTTTATGTTATTGACGGATTTACACATAAACAGATTGCCGAAAAACTTGACATCAGCATCGGAACCTCTAAATCTCATTTGGCAAGAGCTAAAAAGAAATTAAAACAAATTCTTAATAAAAAGCAGGAATCAAAACGGTCGTTTATTTTACTCCTTTTCCCTTGTGGGTTTGGAAGAATAAACAGATTATACAAAAAGGAATTTGAAAATTACGAAATATCACCGCAAAACACTTCATTCTTAAAAACAATTGATTGGGCTGAGGCTAAACCACCACGGTTCACATTGTATTTAAGCTTTATTAAAGCGATTGTGGCAATTGGAATTATTTTAATAATAACAGTGATAGTAATTATTAAAACCAATACTAAACCCATTGATTTAAAAAGTAATCCCGACAATCAGGAAATTATTGATACAACAACAATAAAAGCCAATTCAATTTCAATTCAAGAAACTACTGATTCAGTAATGCAAACAAAACCATTACAAAAATCAAATCCTGTTATTGTAAAAAAGAAAAGGATAACCCATAAAAAAGTAGTTGTTCGTGATACCTTAACCATTTTAGATACGACCAATATTGAGTAAAGTCAGGCACATATTATTAATTCTATTTTGGATTTGTTTCTTTTTCTATGCAAATGCACAAACCGATACAATTTATGTGTATGAAGATTTAGTTGTTTATGATACTGTTGTTGTGTACGACACAGTATTCATAAAACCTGATATTGATAATGTTTTGCCGTTAAAACTTAAACCAATAAGCATTTTACAACTTGATACGATTAACCATCAAGCCAATTTATTGTTAATTTCTGACCAACAAACTGCCACCTTTCCGATAAATCACATCATACTAGATGAAAACTTTAGTAAAAACATTAAAAATTCAGAAAGTATGAAAAAGTTAAGTTTCTTCGGAGTTGTATTTTTTGCCTTTCAAGCAATGGTTTTGGCTCAAACCAATTATGAAATTTCAATTGGCTCAGGTATCTGGTGGGAAAACGGTAATCTCGAATATGTTGATAAACCTTATTCATCGTTATTAAATGCTGGTTTTTTTGCAAAAAGGAATTCTATAGGTAAAAGCTTTGGATTAAAAACAGGCGTTGAATACAGCTACCTTTTAGGTAGCAACGGTTATAAATTTGATGGAACAATTGGGATTTGGCATTCAGAAGACGGTAGCGAATTTGAAGATATAAACAGCAACTATGGTGCAGGACAGCATAATATTTCAATTCCCGTTTTAATCTACTGGAACAGGTACAAAGTTCAACCATTTTTCGGATTAAATTATAATTACCTTGTAACAGGAACGCAAACATCTTATTATGACTATATTGAAGTAGGTATTCAAAAAACAGGAAAGCACAAATATATTTCCGATTCACATAACATTGGACTTAACCTTGGCATAGGCTTTAAGATTAGTGAGCTGTTTTCTATTAATATGGAGTATAAACATAACCTGACCTCCGATTTTGGTCAATCTATATCAAACGAAGGTAGCGATACTGGCAGTACCGTATTAGGCAGTAGTTATAATCTTAAAAATGCACAGGCAAAACTGTCAATAGTTTATTCACTTGGTAAAAAGAAAAATTGATAGGCTAACCCCGTTTGTAGGCACATTGGCAAGTCGCGCGTGCCAAGCTAACCAAAACTTGCCAAAGAGCTAACAAAGCCAGCTCTAAGTGCCGCCTATAATAACGGTTTGGGGATTTCCCCACCTACAAAAACAAAATAAATTCGGACTCCGTTGCAAGGTCAGTGCGAATTGATAAGATAAAAGATTAGATTTATAAAAAATTGAAATAGATTACCTTTGAACAATAACAACAGCACACAACAAGCGTTTATAAGTAATGTGGGGAAAGTGCTAAATTTGAACAACAAAACATTTAATAAATGCAGTAGCGGTTTGATAGGTTGGAACTTTGAAATCCCGCACTACTCATGCCGCAAAACCGTTATAAAACATAAATTCTTGAGAAAACTTGTAACCTTTTGGCGGTTGGCTTATCTAAACCACAATAATCATTAAAGTTATAAATGCTATGATACTTATTCTTCCAATTGTTGCAATTTTAGTAGTCGGACTGATCCTTTATTACATTAGAACAAAAAATCAAGAAAGATTGAAGTTAATCGAAAAAGGGATCAATCCGGACGGACAAAGTATTACTGAATTTCAAAAACAATCCAGTTTGAAAAATGCAGTACTTTTTATTTCATTATCATTAGGACTATTTTTAGGTCATATTTTAACCATCAATTTCCGGCAACTTGATAATTTTATAACTTATTTGACCATGTTTTTATTATTTGGTGGTATAGGCTCATTGATAAACTATTACCAAATGAAAAATTGGAATTCTAATTAAATGAATGGTTCTAAAATACTAAAAAAGGCTATCGCCGGAGATAAAAATGCACTTTCTGTTCTTGTTGACAAATATAAAGACATTGCCTTTAATCTTGCAATAAGTATTGTCAGGGACGAAGAAGATGCAAAAGATATTACACAAGATAGCTTTTTGAAAGTTTTAGAGAATATTGAGAGCTTCAGAAATGAGTCAAAATTTTCAACCTGGTTATACAGAATAGTATATAATTTATCAATACAATTTATTCGAAACAAAAAGAAAATGGACTCATTAGAAAATGTTTCTCATATTCTGACTGAAACATCTTCGGATACATTGGAAACTCATGAGAAAAACCAAATAATAAAAATTTCTCTTAATATACTTGATGGGAATGAAAGACTGATTGTTACTTTATTTTATCTTGGAGAAAAATCCATAAAAGAAATCAAAGAAATAACATCTCTTTCACTTTCAAACATCAAAGTTATTTTATATAGGTCAAGAAAGAAAATGACCAAAAATCTTGAAAAGTTGAATTATGAAAGAGTTTGATAATGAAATAAAAAGTCATGTTAAGGCAAACATGAGTAAAATTAAAGATGAAAACTTTACTTCAAAAGTAGTTACAAGGCATTTGCTGACCAGAAAGAAAAAAGTAAAAAAGGTTTACTTCAATTTTGAAGCATTAATATTCTGGATTATTGCTGTTTTGATAGGTATAGCATTGTTGATAATGAAATTAATAAACGAGACAGTATTTTTTGAAATTCAGGTTAAGCATTGTTTAATTTTAATTTCACTGACATTGACGGCTTTGATATATAAATGGGTGGAAAAAATGTATAGTGTATAAAATTGCATCATTAAGCAAAAGAGTTGTCGTTGCGGTTTGATTGCTATTTGTTATATTTGTTTCTCCCGATAGTTATCGGGACAGGGGGTGGTGATCCCGCCTCGCTTCATACCCAAAAACCGTTATAAGTAATTAGACATTAGCTAATGCATAACAAAGAGATTTTATATAAATAACATTTTTATGAAAGAAATTCGAAAAATCGAACCCGACATATGGCAGTATGTATTTGTGGAAAGTGAAGATAATCCGGATATTGAAGTCAATATAACCGTTTTATTAAGTGTAAACAAAGCATTAGTGATAGATACGGGATTCCCTTTACATGCAAAACAGGTTAAAAAGGATCTATTGCTGAAGGGGATCGAAGTTGAAAAAGTAATTCTGTCTCACTACCATCCGGATCATGCGGCAGGAGCAAGTGAGTTCGAAAATGCAGTACTTAGTTGCAGCGTTCATTACAAAGAAAATTATAAAAAATGTTCTGAAGTTTGGGATTCTGAGAATTACTATAAAAAACCTGATAATGTAATTAATAATAATGAAGCATGGCAATTTGGTGATTTCATATTAACGTTTATTGAAGCACCAGGTCATAGTAAATGTAGCTTAATAACTTTAATTAATGATAGATTAGCTCATGTAGGCGATCTGGTTATGTCAAATGATGAAGATAAACCAATAATCCCCTATATATCCGAAGATGGAGATTTTAATGAACATGTCTGTAGTTTAGAAAAAATAAGGGCTTTGTCTGTAGATAGCTTGCTGTTCTCACATGGTAAAACAATTTATGGAAAAAATGAAATCGAAAAAGAAGTCAATAAAAGAGAACATTATTTAAGGTCAGTTATCGAAACGAATGGAAAAGCTGATATTGAGAGCATGTTAATCGGAGGGTCCTTTAATTGGAGTTACGTTAAATGGCATAGTAAGAACTTGAAAAGTCTAAAGTAGCGTTTTCAAGATAAATTCTAATAACCTATATATAAAGGTATCGTTCAAATCTAACAGGTTTTGTTTGTTTTTCCACCATATATACCATTTAATAGGTATTGCTAAAAGAAATGATAGCCTTTACCTTTACGGTAAAATTATTGTTTTCATGAGTAAGCATCAACACGAGAAGAAAACCTTTTGGGTAGTATTGTTAACAGCTATTACAATGGTGGTTGAAATAATATTTGGAATTGCCACCAATTCAGTGGCTTTATTGGCAGATGGAATTCACATGGGTTCACATGTTCTGGCAATTGGATTGAGTTGGTTGGCGTATGTCATGGTTAGAAGGGTTTCTAAAAGCGGCAAATTTAATGGAAATTCAGGTAAGATTCTTTCCCTTTCGGGATACAGCAGCGGATTAATGCTTTTGATTTTTGCCATTGTGATAATGGTGGAAGCTGTTGAACGTTTCTTCAATCCAGCTGATATTGTATACAAAGAAGCAATTTTTGTTGCAATTGTTGGTTTGATTGTAAATGTTGTTAGTGCATTCCTTCTGCATCATGAACACGAACATTCAGACCATAACATTAGAGCTGCATATCTGCATGTAATAGCGGATGCATTAACCAGTTTATCGGCAATATTGGGGTTAACAGCCGCAATGATTTGGGATATTCCTTTTATTGATACCATTGCGGCAATTATCAGCTCGTTTGTAATTATTAAGTGGTCGATAGGGTTGCTTAAGGATTCGGGCAAGGTTTTGCTGGATATTGATGGAACTGATCAAAGACATAATGTTGAGCATCATCATTAAATTATCATCGTATTTTATAAACTTATCGTGCAAAATAAAATGTCTATTCTAGCAGGAAACAAATGAAATTACGGAAGCTATAGAAGCAGGGAAATAATCTAAAGAATTGGATAAATTATTTTTTTAAATATTAAAATAGGTTATATTTGCACCTTATGTTAAAAGCTACTACATACGTTATAAACTCTTCTATCCTGGTAGGATAAGGACAGGTTTTTATTTCTAAAACTGAATTATTTTATAATTCAACCTGTTCGCGTATTCAATTATTTATTAATTCATTTTATTAATTTATTCATTAATTATTATAAATAATGGAAAACAAATATCTTATCAGAAAAGTAAATAATAATAATAATCTAGAAGACTTATATAAATTATACGACAGGGTTTTTTTACCGGAAGAGGTGGGACAGCTTGCTAAAAAATTAGCAAATAATTTTCCCTATATGGAAAATAAGCACTGGTTCCTTGCAGAAGAAAAAGATTCAAAGGAACTAGCGGCTGGTTTGTCATTAATTCCCTCTATATGGGAAATGGAAGGGATACCCCTGAAAATAGCAGAACAAGGTTTGGTTGCAACGGATGAAAAACATCGTGGTAAAGGAATTATGAAAATGCTTAACCGCGAATTTGATGATCAACTGGAGCAGGAAAAGTATGATTTAGCTGTTATACAGGGAATACCGGGCTTTTATCATAAGTTTGGATATCATTATGCCGTTCCCATGGAAAACCATATAAACCTTGATTTAAGAAGTATTAAAGAGATTGGGAACAGTGGTTTTAAGGTAAGACAAGCAGAATTAAATGATATTCCGTTTTTGCTTGACCAGGATCAGGAGTATAGAAAAACAGAATATATATCGGTTTTACGGGATGAGAAAATATGGGAATATCTTCTTACTCATAGTAAAGAAACAGATTGTGGATGCGATTGCTATATTTTTGAATCAAACCTGGAGAAATTTTATTGTAAGATAATGTATCAGGGGTTTGGTAAAGGCTTAAATATTAGCGAGCTTAGTTATTCTATTTCGGATTCTGGCCTGCAATTTTTATTGTCTTTTCTGAAGAAACAAGCCATTGAGTTGAAAAAGCCATTTATAAGGTTTAATTTTAATAATACCTCGCAAATCGGAAAATATTTGATCTCATTGGGAGCAGAAGAAGGGAAAACGTATGCATGGCAAATTAAAATCCCGAATAAGCTTCGATTGTTAAATAAGATTAAACCGATATTAGAAGCAAGAATACAAAAATCGGAATGTAATGATTATTCAGGTATTCTTCAATTGAACTTTTATACGAACATGATTAATCTGAAATTTAATAAGGGAAGGATTGAAAATATCCATGTAGAAATGATCGAATCGGAAAATACTTTTTGTATTCCTGACGAATTGTTTGCTTCATTGGTTCTAGGGCACCGAAGCTGGGAAGAATTGCAATACATTCATCCGCAAGTTTCGCCCATGATACTATATTTAAATCCGGAGCTTAAACCTTCTGATGATTTAACGGGAAAATTGATTAATATTTTATTTCCTAAGAGAGAATCGTGGGTTTACCTTCAATATTAAAAAGAGAAAATGCGAACTACTTGTTTGCATTTTCATTTTATGTTTAACACTATTTTCTTATTAAATTACCACTGGTTGTATTACAATACATATACCCTCAATAAATTGACAAGTTTATCCTACTTAATCAAAACTTAAAGACCATTTGTTCTTTGAAAATGGAATTGCTTTATTATAAAAATGTTAACAATATGGATAAGATGTAAAAGAGGATTATGTAAGTATAAAAAAAATTATTAACTTGTATATAAAAAATGAAAAACCAAGACGATCTTAAATCGGAATTGAAACTTCAAAAGGAGATTGCTTATATAGCCGGATTTTTACAAGGAGATGTTACTGTTAAAACTTTGCTTGAATCCTTGGCAGAAGGAGTTGTGTTTATCAATGACTCAGGCAGAATAATTTTAATAAATAATAGATTATCAGAACTTACAGGTTATGATAAGTTTGAAGTAATAGGAGAGAGTTTAAATATATTTATCCCGGATGAATTAGAAAAAAGACATAAAAAACATATTCAAAATTATTTTGCCCAACCTAAAATCCGTCCAATGGGAATAGGGGTGGAACTAATAGCCAAACGAAAAGACGGATCTACCTTTCCTGTTGAGATTAGCATAAGTTACCTGGATACTGAATCGGGCAGGTTGGGAATCGGTTTTGTAACAGATATAACAGACAGAAAAAAAGCTGAAACTGAGTTAAAAGAAAAAAATATTGAACTGGATGCGTATGCTCATACCGTAGCGCATGATTTAAGCTCTTCTTTATTAGGTATTATGGGATATAGTGAACTGCTTATAGAATCCGGTAAAGAAATATCGGAAGAAAAGCGTGATTCGTATTTAAACCAAATTAACGTGAGCAGCAAAAAAATGGACACGATAATAAGGGAACTCCTGGTTTTCGCAAGTATAAAAAAAGAAGATGTGGAAATTAAGAAAGTTAATATGAAGGAATTAATTGAATCTGCTTGTCAACGTTTAAGATATCAGATAGATCAGAAAGATGCCCAACTTAAGGTTAGCGATAACATGTTAGATTGTTTGGGTTATCCGCTTTGGATTGAGGAAATTTGGTATAATATTATTAGTAATGCGATAAAATATGGTGGAGATAAACCTGAAATCGAAATATATTGTGCCCAAGCCGAAGATGGATTTATTAAATACAGTGTAAAAGATGGTGGAGAAGGAATCTCTGATGAATTAAGGCCGGTAATTTTTAATGACAGGGATGCAGAGAAAGATAAATTATCCAAAGGACTGGGATTAGGACTATCCATAGTTAGAAGGATAACTGATAAGCTTAATGGGCGTCTTACGGTAGAATCCGAAGAAGGAAAAGGCAGTATATTTAGTTTTTATTTGAAACACTAGAGATTCTTTAAATAGTTATTAAAAAACCATACCACGCAATTTTATTAACTTATTTCAGGGCAGAACATAATAAATCAAAAAAGGGCTGCAAAATGCAACCCTCTTATATTTAATATTAATTGTTACTTAATGATTAACTTTTTAGTTATACTGTTTAATTCGGAATTTATTCTGATTATGTAGATCCCTTTATTTAAATCTGAAATATCAATATTCTCAATATACGACTTACTATTAACTGATCTATTATTCAGGTAAATTAGTTTACCTTCTACATTATAAATAGAAACATCAATTTCCTCGATCATTTCTTCAGATACTAACTCGACATTTAGATTATCCGTTGCCGGATTTGGATATACTTTTAACTTGCTGTTACTAATGATATCATTAGTCGATGCAACATTACCTTGAATTTTTAAGTTATCAAGAGCCCATCCCCATCCAACCGTAAGTTGATCTGAGTATAACGTAAATCTTACCAATACGGTGTCGTCAGCTGCAAAATTAGAAGTGCTAAGCATATCCACACGTTTCCATTCATACATAGATTCCGTACCATCTGAACCTGCATTGTAAGCATTTAAAAATGCAGAACTGATATTACAATCCCAACCATTTTCAAAATTGTGCCAGGTATCGCCGTTGTCTTTTGAGCCTTCTATAACTGCATAATCCCAGAAATTACTACTACCATAAATTGCACCATCATCTCCCGGCTCAATAATTGCAACCTGATCAAACTGTATATAAGCTTCAGAATCTCTAATAATTACCGGTGATTTTAAAGTTGCTCGGTAATATATTTCATTCTCACTATTAAGTCCGTCACCTTCCTCATAAGGATGTGGGCTATTTAAACAAGCCGATGAGAAATTAGTTGGCTGATCAACGAATAAGCCATCGAAAATAAACTTTGAATCAATATCGGATTCGTCAAAAGTTATAACTACTTCATTAACAGGTTCTGCTACATCAAAGATCTCAATTTCAAAGTACCCCGTACTTGGTAATTCTGACGTATTGGGTGTACCTGCTCTATCAACTGCGTGAAATTTGTATTTAAAAACATCGCCATCTGCTAATCCTTCGTCATTTAATGAAACAGTTACATCATAAATTGGATAATCATCATATATGGTGTGCTGAACGAAATCGCATGTTATCGTCTTAGAAGTATTATCATTTATTTTATATTCCAGATAAATTGAGTCCAGCTCGATATTATCTTTACATTCCACAGTAAACTCAAATTGTTCCGTGGTTGCAGATGCAGTAGTAATGGCTTGATCATGAATTATTTCAGGGGCAATAATGTCATCTCCAACATAAAAACTAAATACTGTATCGATGGATGTTATATTTTCCACACCCTGAACCGGAAAATAGTATGTTTTATTCTGACCGTTTTGAGCTTCAAAATAATAGCTGTATGTATTATCATTAGCTATAGCAGGTAGCTCGGCAGTGTACAACGTATCATTTGTGGTTGCCATATCTACAATTGTCTCTGTTGAAAAATTATCTGAAGAATAATGTATTTTAACAGTTCCGGGAGTTATACTGGAATCAGCATAAATATCTAACTCAACAGTAATTGGATCTGGCATACTTTCAATATCTATAATTTCGTCATGCACAAATAAAGGCCTTATCCAACCCATATCTTCGAACATACCTAATGTAACCGGACCCGGATCATGCGTAACTTCACCTGATCCTGAAGAATAGGTCATCATGGAATTAACAGTTCCATTAAAAATTTCATCTAAATGAGAATAACTGGAACCGGGATTCCATTCAGGTGGTGCATACAATTTAACATTATTGCCTCCATTGGCAGCAACACTGGATTCACTATTATAAAATAGATTATTAGATGTAAATTGTAATTCCAATTGACTGGAAGGATTTGTAAAAGTTGCTGTATCAATAATATATTCATCATCGCTATTTATAACATAACGATCATAAATTAATGGAATATTTGTACCCCATCCCCACTCACCAAGGTTGTCTTCTACGTTACCAGTTCCAATAAAACCCAAACCATGGCCCAATTCATGCATTACAACAGAAATAAAGTCGTATTGATCATTTGGACAATTTCCGTCTAATCCCAGATACCAATTAATTGACCTGCTAAAATTCGCAGTAATATCCGATTGTTCAGGTGCCAGATCATAGCCGGCTAACTTATTAGCAAGTGCAATTGGATACCAGGTATAAACAATTGGTGCATTTTTAAAATTTCTATAAAACGTGGTTGGGGAACATGAGCCTAAAACTCCAAGTTCTAATGTTTTCCACGTTGCATCTATCCTTATGGTATCAGTAGAATATACTAAATACGACCATAACTCAACCGCCTTTGCAAAAGCAGCTTTTGCATCTTCGGTAAATCCGTTATATGTAACTTTAAAATTTGCTGTTGGTTGTGCACCACTTTTTGCACGATTTTGTGCGTTAATTCTAAAGTTTTCAACTTTCCCACTTGAAAGAATTTTAACTTCGGGTATTTTCTTATGATCAGGATATTTAATACCCTGCTGAGCATAATTTGTCTTATCAATAAATACTAAAGACAATAAACAAATAAATAAGAGTGTAAATTTTTTCATATTAAATAAATTTAAATATTAAATTAATTTAGCAATTTATAAAAAAATACTAATATTGGTTAAAATAACACTTTTTATATAATATTAAACACATAAAAATCATGAGAAATAGAACCATAATTGGCCTAATTGTTCTCTTAACAATTTTAACTATAACATTAAACTCTTGCCTGGGCACTAAAAAAATTGAATCGGAAAAGCCGGTAATAAAGCTAAAAACGACCGCATGCAACGGAACTTGTCCGGTTTTTTCGTTAGAAATATATTCGAATGGGACAACCATATTAAACGGGAAAGCCTTTATAGAATACATAGGGCAATATCAAGGAAAATTAGATGATGATAAACTTAAAGCGCTTTTAATAAAGTTTGATGAATCCAACTTTTTTAGTTTTGAAAATAAGTATACATCGACTTTTATGGATTTACCTGCTAAATATATAACGTATTCAAAAGGAGATCAGTCAAAAGAAATCATGGCTTATGATAATATTCCTGAAGAACTTACCAATTTAATTAAAACAGTAAGAGAATTAATTAATCAAGTTGATTGGAAAAAGATAGATTAACCGGTGTAATCTACCTTTCAACCTCAATTAAAATATCATCTTTCATTACAGTATCTTCCGGGTTAAAATTGATCTTATTTATTTTCCCTTGAATATTCGAAACAATTTCGTTTTGCATTTTCATTGCTTCAAGGATCAATAAAGGTTCTCCTTCCTTAACCACCTGGTCTTTTTCGACTAAAAATTCTACAATTTTCCCTGGCATCGGAGCCTGTATTCTTTCAACTTTTGATTGTTCCTTATTCTTTGCTAAATACTTTCGGCGTTTATAGGAGAAAGGAGATTCAACAGATATGGAGTAACTAACTCCATTTACTAATATTTCGTATTGATTCTGATTTTTTTCGATTATCTCAACCTGGTATTTCCTCTTTTTCCAAACGATGTATACAAATCCTTGTTTATCAGAAACAATTTCAATGGGGATGTTTTCTTTTCCACGCTTTATATAAAGCTCTTTAGGATTTATAAATTCAAATTTCTTGTTCTTTTCAGTACAAGCAATAAATTTCTGTTTACCTTTTTTTGACTTTGAGAACATCATAATTTTAGGTTTATGTTATAAGGATTTTAATCTTTTATTCATTAACCAGGGAGTCATATTTTTACCCTTTTCATAATCAACGTAAGTTTGGTCTTCAGTTTCCAATTCTACATTGTAGTTAAGTGCAGCCCAGAATGCAGCTATCATTTCTTCATCTTCTTCCTGGTAATATAACTTTTTCATATCTTTTGCAATGAAAGATGTAGAAATATCACCACTCTTAAATTTATGATGATTTAAAACTGCCTTACAAAATGGGATTGTAGTCTTTATTCCTTGTATTTGCAGTTTGTTTAGGGCCGTTAACGTATTTGTTATGGCTTTTTCCCTTGTCTCGCCGTAACAAATAAGTTTTGCCAGCATCGAATCAAAACTTGCGGTAACATTCGATCCTTCTGTAATTCCGGAATCGAATCTACAGGTTTTCCCTTTTGAGTAACTGATTTTTTCTATTGTTCCAAGGTAAGGCGTAAACCCAGCCTGAACATCTTCTGCATTAATTCTACATTCTATTGCCCACCCCTTAAGTTTTACATCCTCTTGTCTGATTGTTAATGTTTCGTCTTGTGCAATTCGTATTTGCCATTCAACCAGATCATAACCGGTTACCATTTCGGTTACCGGATGCTCGACTTGTATTCTTGTATTCATTTCCATAAAGTAGAAGTTCCCTGATTCGTCTAATAGGAACTCTACGGTTCCTGCATTTCTATAATTAGAAGCTTTGGCAATATCTATAGCTGATTTTCCCATTTTAGCGCGCAATTCTTCATTTAAAGCAACAGAAGGCGATTCTTCTATTAATTTCTGATGTTTCCTTTGAATGGAGCATTCGCGTTCTCCTAAATGAATAATATTATCATGATGATCAGCAAGAATCTGGAATTCAATATGACGAGGGTTTCTAACATATTTTTCCATGAATACGGAAGGATCGGCAAAAGCCTTCTCCGCTTCATTTTGCGCCATACGGAACATTTTTTCAATATCCGATTCCTTTTCAACAATTCTCATTCCACGGCCGCCTCCTCCGGAAGCTGCTTTTAATATAACAGGATATCCTATTTTTTGTGCTAACTGTTTAGCGTGTTTATAATCCCGGATGTTCCCGTTACTACCTTGTAACAAAGGCACCTTATGGCTGGCTGCCAGTTGTTTGGCAATTGTTTTGTTACCAAGCTTGTAAATAGAATCCGGAGAAGGCCCTATGAATATGATCTTTTCATCATTACATTTTTGAGCAAAATATGGATTCTCAGCCAGGTAGCCATAACCCGGGTGAACTGCATCAATATCATATTCCTTGGCAGCATAAATAATCCTGTCTATATCCAGGAATTCCGGTATATCACTAACAATTTCCGTGAAGTCAATAATTTTGTCCATGAATTGCAAATAATAAGCTCCTGGCTCCTTTGAGGTTTTTATTCCATAGGTTTTAATACCCATTTTTTTTGCAGTTTCAGAAATACGAATTGCAATTTCACCTCGATTTGCTATTAGAATGGATTTGATTTTTTTCATGATCAATTCTCCTTTTTAAGATTAGAGAGGTATATTTCCATGCTTTCGTGCAGGTTGATCTACATGTTTATTCTCTAAAGTTTTAAACGCCGTAATTAATTTATTACGGGTATCAGCAGGGTCAATTACTTCATCAATATAGCCCTTTTCATCTGCTATATAAGGATTTGCAATATCTTGCCTGTACTTGGCTGCAAACTCTTTTTTTAGTTTTTTAGGATCTTCAGCATCTTGTAATTCTCTTTTATATAAAATAGATACAGCACCTTCGGGGCCCATAACCGCTATTTCAGCAGTTGGCCATGCAAAACTGTAATCACCACCTACATTTCGACTATTCATAACACAAAATGCACCACCATAAGCTTTTCTTAGTATTACCGTAATTTTAGGTACTGTAGCTTCACTATAGGCAAACAAAAGCTTAGCTCCGTGTTTAATAATTCCACTATGTTCCTGGTCCAGACCTGGTAAAAATCCGGGAACATCTTCCAACGTAAGAATTGGAATATTAAATGAATCACAAAAACGAATAAATCTTGCTCCTTTTAGCGATGAGTTTATGTCTAAAACGCCCGCTAATATTTTTGGTTGGTTAGCGACAATTCCTATGGCTTTACCATTAAGTCGAGAAAAGCCTACGACAATATTTGGAGCATATTGTTCCGATACTTCGAAAAAAGAATCCTGATCCACAATTAGATCAATAACTTTTTTTACATCGTATGGTTTATTCGGGTCATCAGGAACTATACTTCTTAACTTATCAATATTCTTTTCCTTCTTAGATTTAGGTTCAACAAATGGAGGATTCTCAAGATTATTTGAAGGGAAAAATGACAATAGCTTCTTAACTCCTAAAATTGTATTTTCTTCGTCCTCATAAATAAAGTTAGCAACACCACTTTTACGTGCATGAACTTCTGCTCCTCCCAGCTCATCAAATGTAACTTCTTCGTTTAGTACCTCTTTCACTACATCGGGACCTGTTACAAACATATAACTTGTATTCTTGGTCATGAATACAAAATCGGTGAGGGCAGGGGAATAAACCGCTCCACCAGCCGCAGGGCCCAAAATAACCGATATTTGCGGTATTACACCGGACGACTGAATATTGCGATGAAAGATACTCGCGTATCCCGATAAACTGGCAACACCTTCCTGGATCCTTGCTCCACCGGAATCAATTAATCCAACTATAGGAGCACCAACGCGTAAGGCTAATTCCTGTACTTTCATGATCTTTTTGGCGTGTACAGACCCTAAAGAGCCTCCCATAACAGTAAAGTCTTGAGAATAAACGTATACTATACGCCCGTTAATTCGACCATGACCAATTACAACACCATCACCAAATGCTTCGTCAATCCTGCCAAAACCAGTATCCGGTGTAGCAGAGGTAACAAAAGCATCAAGTTCTTCAAAAGAATCTTTGTCGAATAATAGCGCTATTCGTTCACGAGCATGCAATTTACCTTTGGCATGTTGCTTTTTAATCTTTTCAGGACCATTTTGAACCTGGAACCGTTCTATCCTGTTGAGAAAATCTTTGTAGATTTTACCGTTAATATCCATACAAAGAGGATTAGTTAAACTTTATGTTAAATAACATATTTTAGTTTTTAGGCACATTTATAACATGGTATATACTCATTTGTTCAACAAAATTTGAATGATTTTTTACTTATTTGATATACCGTTTTTTACCTAAATAACGACATTAAATATATGAAATATTTGAATTGGTCAAATTTTTTAAAGGAAAAAGTAACTAACAGTATTAATATTTTTATTTTGTTTATCAGTTAGTTAAAAATTAAATGGGTGCCTGTATAATGCTGTCGATAGGTGATTGATGAATCTGGTCGAAAACTTCAAACGTTTGCAAAAGTTGAAAAAAATAAATCATTCTTACATTAATATAATTTAGAATAATTTGAAAAATGAATATGAATATTTAACTTGCTTTGCTCTAAAATTCTTATATCTATGCGACACTATTCAGTTTTACTATTTCTTTTCTTATTTATACAATTATCTGCACAGGAGTTTTCTTATAAGGAAAAAAAAGAACTTAAAGCTTATCCTGATTATATTATGGATAGCAGATTTTCTCCGTTTCGAAATTATTTTGCTATTGCCATAGGTAATAATACCCTGGAGATTTATGATAAAGACTGGAATAAGATTTTTTCCCATCAGGGTAATCCAAAATCTGTAGGTGGCCATATGGCTTTTTCCCCGGATGAGAAATACCTTGCTTATGCAAAATACAAAAGTGATAACGATATAGCAATTATCAGGCTTGAAGATCAAAAAGTAATTCAGGTTTTAAATGGTCATTCATTTCATATTAATAAACTTGAATTTAGCCATAATGGAAAATTTCTGGCAAGTGCAGCTTCGGATGATGCTGTTTGTTTATGGAAATGGGAGCAGGATCAAATGGTTCTTTCACAGAAATTTTTTTACGAGGAAAAAGCAAGAGGAGTAAGTTTTAATTTTAATGATGATTTATTTGCGGTGGGTGGTGACGATGCAATGATCTATTTGTATAAAAATCAAAATGAGAAATATAGCCTTTATGATACTTTACATACATCAAAATACTGGATATATGATATTTGCTTTCATCCATTAAAGAATCAACTGGTAACCGCTTCTCAATACGAAGTGAGACGATATGATATAAATAAAGGCAAATTGTCTTTTAGAGATAGTTTAAAAATAAGGGTTAACCGAACATTAAAATATAATTCAACCGGCGAATATCTTGTTTTAGGTAAAAACCAGGATTTGGTAATTTTAAAGATGTTGCCAAATGAAATAACTGAGTTTGAATCCATATACCGGCACAGTGATCATGTATTTGGAGGAAACTTTAGTGATGATGGGTTGTTTCTTACTTCATTCAGTTCCGATAGATCATCTATTGTTTGGGAACTGACAGGAGTAAAACCAAGCCGAAAATCATTAATAACTGATTATATGGATGGTGAATTGACATCAGCTCAAAAATTAATATTAACAGCTGATGTTATCGAAAACATTTTAGAAAGTTTGGATTCAAAATTAACAGCGCCTCGGGATGAATTTGAAACTACTATTCAGTATACAGAACGGAGAGAAAAGCTTAAAGCTGAAGTTCTTTCTCAATTACAAAACTATACTGAAAAGCATTTTGGTTTAAAATTGAAATCAGGAAATAAAATTAATATTCCCATTGAACGAATCATTGGATACAATGCCGACTTACAAATTTACAAAGTTAGATTTTTAGAAACTGACGCAGGTATCAAAATCCCCATTGAGGATGCAAAATCATTCAAATCAAATTGGGAGAAAGCAGTTTTACAAGCTAATAAAACTAAAAGTAAAGATGGGATCTCGTATGAATATTCGGATTTTGTATTGATTCATCCGTTGAATAGAAAGTCTTTTCCGGTAACTCCAATTGAAAATCCTTTTCATGTAAAGAGAATAACACGAAATGCCCAATCCGATAAAGATAGAGCAGAAGCTGGTACCGTAACTCCTGTAAAAAAAGCTGTTGGAGAAGATGTGTTGGGTGTAGATCGTGCATTGATCTTCGCAACTAACATTTATGATTCATTTTCAGAATTGGTAAATCCGGTTTTGGATGCGACCACTGTTTCGGAAGAATTGCAGACAAATTATTTTGTACAAACAGAACTTGTAATAAATCCAACCTTAAAGGAAGCTATTGAAAAAATCAGAGAGTATGCAAAACTTGATTATGAGCCGAATGATAATCTGTTGATCTTTTTTGCAGGGCATGGAATTTACGACGAAGTTTTTAAAGAAGGATATGTCATATCTCGCGATTCAAAATCTGATGATGTTGCAAAAACTTCTTATTTATCGCATTCAAATCTTCGTACAATGATCAATAATATTCCCTGTGGACATATATTATTGGTAATGGATGTTTGTTTCGGAGGTACATTTGATCCTTTAATTGCATCCAGAAGCAGAGCAGCTGATTTATACGCCGAAGTTACCAGTGAGGAATTTATAGCTCGCAAAAAAAAATATAAAACAAGATTGTATTTAACTTCTGGGGGTAGAGAGTATGTTCCTGACGGCCGCCCGGGTCATCACTCACCATTTGCAAGAAAGTTTTTAGAGGCATTAAGAAATTATGGTGGTCATGATGGGATACTAACAATAAATGAAATTATCCAGTATGTTGAAAAAGTAGAACCACAACCCAGGTTTGGAGAGTTTGGGGACAATGAACCTGGTAGTGATTTTATATTAATGGTTAAATAAACAATTATTCAACGATTAAATAATTAAATAGAATCGAAAATGAAAACAATCGTGGTTTATTATTCAAGGAAAGGCAGCAATAGTTATTTAGCCGGAAGAATATCCAGTACTTTGTCATGTGAAATTGAAAAAATCAGACCGAGATTAAATGCTTTTATGCTTTTTTTAATGGGTATTCACTTAGGAATTAAACCTCTAAAGAATGAAATCAAGGATTACGACCGGGTTATTTTATGCGGACCAATATGGGTTGGAAGATTTATAGCACCATTACGAAGTTTTGTAAAAAAATATAAAAAGCAAATTAAGGAATTAGTGTTTGTTACTTGTTGTGGCAGTACATTTGATAAAAAAAATGAAAAGTTTGGGCATGGCCTTGTATTTAACAAAGTTAGGAAAATATTGAATGGAAAATTGGTTCATTGTGAAGCTTTTCCAATTGATCTGGTTCTATCCGAAGATAAAAAAGATGACGAAGCAGCATTCATGGAAACACATTTAAATGACTCTAATTTTACAGGAGAAATCCTGGAAAGATTTAATGAATTTATTCAAAAGTTAAACCGGTTTAATTAAGCCTTATTACCAAAATAAGCTTTTTTGTTTTATAGCTCCTTCATGTTCAAGTAACCATTGTTTTTTAAGTAATCCACCGGCGTATCCGGTTAAACTGCCATCGTTCCCAATCACTCTGTGACAAGGTATAATTATTGGTATCGGGTTTTTACCATTAGCTGTCGCAATAGCCCGAATAGCTTTTTCATCACCGAATTGCCTGGCCTGCTCAAGGTAGGAAATTGTTTTTCCATATGGAATGTTAAGTAATATATTCCAAATTTTACTTTGAAATTCGGTGCCAGCAGGATTTAATCCTATATTAAATTCTTTCCGGTTACCACTAAAGTATTCATCAAGCTGAGTAATACAATTTTGAATTTGAACAGGAACCATTTTCATTTTATAGAAATCCTTTACGAATTCAATCTTAATGATATCCCTATCGTTCGATATTATTCGGAGATTTCCAACAGGAGATTTATAATAAGCTTCGAACATTTTATTTAAGGAGTTTTTTTATAAGGTCTTCCGGTACACCTGTTTTTTGATATATTTGAATTGTATTTAAACCATTTTCGAACATTCTTCTAATGAATATTTCCAGTTTTTCACCTATTTCGATCAAATTCTGATCAGGGTCATACACTCGAATTGTTTTTTGCCCCCATGATTCTTCTATTAAATCATGATGCTTACTGATTTTGTTCTTTTTAATTAAATTTACAACTGCATCAATATTTTCAGTTTCGAAATAAAGTTCAAGTGCCTGGTTAGTATTACCTTTTCGATAGAAACTATTGTTGAGCAAATGAGTTTTAGGGATTTCCCATAATGATAAACCATTCTTTAAAGAAACATTATTACCGAAATCCGTTTCAATTTCCTGATTAAGAATGTCACAATAAAATTTTTTGGACACTTTAATATCTTTGACAAAAATTACAGATGAATGAAATTCCATATTCGTAACAAACAAAAAAAGCCATACTAAAATATGGCTTTTATCTTATTTTTTCAATTCGTTTGCTATGGTTTCTTTTAACTTGGCAAATTCTTCATCATCGAACCCGGTTGCCTGGTAAATGATTTTTCCTTCGCGGTCAAGAACTACATTTCTTGGAATGTATTTTTCAGCAAATAACGAATAAATCTTTCTACCCGGGTCGGGAACTATATTAAAAGTGAAATTACTTTTTTCTTTGAAAGTAATCATTTCTTCTGCAATGTGTTCACGGCCAAAAACGATTAACTCAAAGTTTTCATTGTCTTTATGAGTAGCCCAAATATCACTTTCAATAAAAGGAAGTTCCTTTATACAAATAGGGCAAGAGGTTGCAAAGAAATTCATAAAAACAACTTTCCCTTTTAAATCATTGATGTTTAACGTATCACTGTTTAATGTAATGTAACTAAATTCAGGAACTTGTTGTCCTACTTCAATTAAAGTAGAATTTATCACGTCTTGTTTTCCTTCTTCGTCAGCTTTCTTTTGTTTGTTATTACATGAGCTAAGGCAAATTAAAAAAGCAGATAAAATAAAAATGATTCTTTTCATGGTTTAAGATTTTAAAATGCGATGGCAATATACGTTAAATTCTTAATTTTTATCTACAATATCCCTTCCAAATGGAGTTAAAGCCAATGAAGCTAATTTAAAATGCTGATTTCCAAAAGGAATTCCAATAATCGTAATGTAAAGGATTATTCCAAAAATAAAATGGGATAGTGCAATCCAAATTCCACCAACAAATATCCATATTATATTAAAAATAATATATAAACATCCACCTGAACGTTCGCCCTGCACTGTTGTTTTACCAAAAGGCCAAAGGGCAAGCAATCCTAATTTCAAGGTTTGAACACCAAATGGAATTCCAATAATGGTAATAATCAAAATAAAACTACTTATAAAATATTGGATTGCGGTGATAAGCCCACCGAATATTAGCCATAAAATGTTTCCAAGTAATCTCATACCTATTAAATTTTAAAGAAAAATAAAGATAATAAAAAAGATAATAGTTCAAATAAAAATGTAGAATGACTTGGTAGTCATAATTGTTATATTTAATTTTGTGACCATGTAGTCATAATTTTGAAATATGCCAACAAATACATTTGAAAATTTACCAGAAGATAAGCGCCAACGTATTATTGATGCTTGTTTTAAAGAGTTTGCATTACATTATTATGAGCAGGCTTCGGTTTCTCGAATTGTTAAAGAGCTGGGAATTGCTAAAGGGAGCATATTCCAGTATTTTGGAAGTAAAAAAGAACTATATCGTTTTTTGATCAATTACGCGGGGCAAAAAAAACTGGAGGTTTCAAAAGAAATGTTGGAAACGGAAATAGTTGATTTCTTTGAATGGTACAAAAAAGTATATTCCTTTGGAATCCAGTTTGATATTCAATATCCCATATATAGTGGATTTCTGTATAATGTTGTTCGTGAGCGCAATTACAAAGATGTTGAAGCTTTCTATATTGATAGTAAAACCCAGGTATTTCAATTTATTGAAAGTAAATTGATTGAACAACAAGAAAAAGGCAAGATTCGTGATGATATTAATATAAAAACCTTAGCATTTATATTTTACCAGGTGCATACGGGAGTTTTCGATTACCTGTCTATGTTATACGATGTTGATTTTAGGGAGAATATAAAACAGGGTAAACCATTATTTTCAGTATCAAAAGACCAAATTGATAACATGCTTTACGAGTTTACATCAATTTTAAAAACAGGAATGCAAAAAGTATAACACATGATAAAAGTAGATGATGTAAAGTACACTTATCTAAAGAATGATAAACCTACCATAAAAGGAATATCATTTAATATTTCAGAAGGCGAGATTTTTGGATTTCTCGGACCAAGCGGAGCAGGGAAGAGTACTACCCAAAATGTTTTAACTAAACTTTTGAGAAGTTACGAGGGAAGTATCAATATTTTGGGCAAAGAATTGAACGATTGGAAGAATAATTATTATGAATATATCGGGGTAGGTTTTGAGCTCCCAAATCATTACCTGAAATTAACTGCAAAAGAAAACCTTGAACTGTTCAGTACTTTTTATAAAAAAAAAGTAATAAAACCTAACGATTTGTTAGCAAAAGTGGGTTTAGAAAATGATGCGGATAAAAAGGTTTCTAAATTTTCCAAAGGAATGAAAATGAGGCTAAACTTTGTCCGTGCTTTCATGCATAATCCTGAGATTATATTTTTCGACGAACCAACTTCAGGTTTAGATCCCGTAAATGCTAAATGCGTGAAAGATATTATTTTAGAATTAAAAACACAGGGAAAAACAATTTTTGTTACTACTCATAATATGCACGATGCCGATAAACTTTGCGATAGAGTAGCGTTTATTCTAAATGGAGAAATAAAATTGATTGATCAACCCAAAAAATTAAAGCTCCAATACGGAGAGCGAAAAGTAAAAGTCGAATATTCTAATAAACAGAGTTTTACAAGGGTATTCGCCCTTGATAATTTAGGAGAAAATGTAGAATTTTTAGAGTTGATTAAGAAAGAAAGAATAGATTCTATTCACACGAAAGAAGCAACTCTCGAGGATATATTTATTAAAGTAACGGGTCATAGTTTAGTTTAAATATTTAATTATGAATGCATTGGTTAAACTAATTGGATGGGATTTTAAGTTACTATTAAAATATAATATTGTAACCATAGCCATTGTTATTGCTTTATTATATATATTACTGTTACGTTCATTGCCTTTTCCAAATCTAGATTACTTATCAATTCTATTGGTAATTTCCGACCCAGCTATGTTTGGAGTATTATTTATTGGTGTTTTGGTTTTATACGAAAAGGATAATAATACACTGAATGCCTTGATAGTAACTCCATTAAAACCATCTCATTATTTATTATCCAAAGCAATTTCATTAACTATTGTTGCTGTTCCCATTGCATTAGCTATTGGGTTATTTGGCCATGGAGTTGATATTGGTTATTTTCCTTTTTTGGTTTCTGTTACCCTATCATCTTTTATTTTTGTATTTCTGGGTTTTGTAGTTGTTTCAAGATCAAAAAGTTTTAATCAGTTTGTAATAAAATTTGCAATATTTACAATTCCTGTTTCATTACCCTTTCTGGATCTTTTCGATTTGATTCATTCTGATCTGTTTTATTTAATTCCGTTACAAGCAACTGTATTATTATTAAAGCAATCATTCAATTATAATGTTGAGAGTTGGAAATATATTTACGCAATAAGCTATTTATTGGCATGGACTTATTTTAGTTATTATATTGCTATTAGAGCATACAATTTAAACCTTATAAACGGCAGATAATGAATAAAGTAATTCAATTAACATTAAACGATTTAAAAAATATAACCAGGGATGATATATTGAAATATTTTTTCATTGTAGTTCCTTTACTTTTTATAATGGTTCTGGTGTTAGTAGTTCCCGTTTTTATTGAACAGTTTCCGGCAATTGCTGAATATTCGGAGATTATTGTTACTTTCTTTTCACTTGAATTACCGTTAATAATAGGTTTTGTTATTTCATTTCTTATGTTGGATGAAAAGGATGAAAGGGTGTTTACAGCACTTCGGGTAATGCCGGTTTCATTGTTTCAGTTTTTATGTTATCGTTTGTTTTTTGCTGTTTTCTTTGCTTTTGTATTTATATTCTTCATGTTATTATTAAATGACTTACATCGGATTTCAATTGTTGAGATGCTTTTAAACTCATTGGCATTTGCTTTGATTACACCAATACTTGTGTTAATAGAAGTTTCATTTGCCAGTAATAAAGTTACAGGATTCACAGTTTTTAAAACACTTAACTTTATTTTTATGATTCCTGTAGCAAGTTTTTTTATAGAATCGAAATGGAGTATGTTAATGGGACTAATACCAACATATTGGCCAATGCATAGTATATATAATTCTCTGAATTCTGAGTTGTCATTTAATCATTTTATAATCTCCATTTTACTTTCGGTTTCTTTAATAATGATTTTGAGTTTGATATTTAAACGAAGAGTTTATAGTGTGTAAGTTTTTATTTGTCAGTAGCCTACAAAATTATTTTTTAAGTATTTAGTTTTGGCACAGTAATTGAAATCAATCTCAAAAAAATATATTACAACCAAACAACTAACCAAAATGGCAACAAAACTATTATTTAAAGGATTAATTATCATATTTCTTTTTTCATTTTCGTCTTGCGTAGATTGGGGCGATGATAATATTGAAGGAAATGATGATGTGGAAACTGAGATAAGAAACATTGCAAGCATAATTGAAGTTCAATCATGGGGTAATTTTGATGTATACATTAATCTTGCAGATACAACTACATTGCGTGTAGAAGCGGAAGAAAACCTTCTACGTTATATTATTACCGAAGTTAGTGGTCAAAAATTAACTATTGAGGAAAAAGATGGGTACGATCTTGAAAATAACAGACCGATGAGAATTTATATTTCAACACCAAACCTTGAAGAAGTAACACTTGGAGGTTCTGGATCGATTGAATGTGACAGTCTTTCAGGAGATTCGTTTAAGGCTGAACTATTAGGTTCCGGAAAGATCGAGTTTAATAATTTAACGGTTGATGATGTTGAAGCTTTACTTGCAGGATCAGGTGAAATTGAATTAGAAGGAGATGGTAAAGATTCTGATTTTGAGATAGAAGGATCAGGAGATATCAGGGCAATTAACTTTGTTCATGAAGATTCAGAATGTAAGATAGTTGGTTCAGGTAACATTTATGTTCATGCAACCGAATTTTTAAGAGCCAGAATTACCGGATCCGGAACCATTTATTACGAAGGAAATCCGGATATAGATGAATCAATAACCGGTTCCGGAGATGTACGAAGGTATTAATTTTACTACTTAATACAATCACAACGCAACGCAGCAACAAACAGGGAACATCAAAATGATGTTCCTTTTTTATACTTTTAGATTTTCTTTTTCGGATTTTGCAATTACGACTGCTCCACAGCTATCACTCCAAACATTAGTTGCTGTTCTGAACATGTCTAAAATTCTGTCGACAGGTAGTATAAGAGCCATCATTTCAATTGGCAAACCAAGAACCTCCAGAATAATAGTTATAATTACCAGGCTGGCCATTGGAACTGCTGCAGTTCCTATACTGGAGAATAAGGCAGTAATCAAAATAATGATTTGTTCTTTTATTCCCATATCAACGCCTTTTGCTTGTGCAATAAACATAACAACAGCAGCAATATAAATTGCCGTACCATCCATATTTACTGTGGCACCGATTGGTAATGTAAAATTTGTTATTCTATGCGAAACTCCTGATTTTTCATATGTTTCTTTCATATTAAGAGGTAGAGCAGCAGCTGATGAGGCAGTTGAAAACGCTGTTATTATGGTTGTCTTCATATTATTAAAGTGCTTAAATGGTTTAGCCCTACCAATAAACCTTGTAATTAATGGTAATGAAATAAATGCATGGATCAAAATAGCAGCTATAACCGTAATCATAAATGACCCCAGTTTAACTACCATATTACCAAAATCGTTCTGTTCTGCAACAACTTTTACTATTAATCCAAAGATTCCATAAGGAGCGAGTTTTATAATTAACATGGTTATTTTCATGAATAATTCAAAAAAAGCATTGAAAAAGTTGGAGAGAAGACCACTATTTTTAGAGTCCAGTTTATTTATAAAGATCCCAACAACTATTGCAAAGAAAATGACTGATAAAAACTCATTATTAGCCATAGACTTAAAAATATTTTGTGGAACTATCTGAATTAGCATGTCAGACATACTTTGCCTTTGTATTCCTATGGATTCATCTATAGAAATTGCTGAAATATCCATACCTAATCCTGGTTTTATTAAATTTACTAAAACCAAGCCTATCGTAACTGCAAAAATTGTTGTAGTAATATAATATCCTAGAGTTTTTAATCCAAGTCTTCCAAAATTACCGTCATTACCTATGTTAGCTATACCAGAAACGATCGAACTAAGTATTAAAGGAATAACAATCATTTTAAGCATTCGAAGAAATATATCACCCATCCAGGAAACATATTTTACCTGGTTCTTAAAAAAAATGCCAAATACGATTGCTAAAATAAAAGCTATTAAAATTTGCCAGTGTAATGCTAATTTTTTCATACGTTCAATTTTCAAATTTCAGGTAAATGTAATTATAATGTTTTTTGATGAAAAAATAGGAGTTAAGTTTAATTTTTAAATAAAAACTTATTAAAAATTCCTTTCTCAGAGTTTAATATTATGTGTAATGGTATACTATGATTTTGAATATTCGATTCTCGTGAGGATAAAAATTAGGCCGCAAGAATTAATATTTTTTAAAAATGAAATATAATGTTTGAGCTTAATTACGTAACAATAAGTTTACAAATTTAACTTTCCGTACAGGTTACAAATGTAACAAGAATAAATTCAAAGAAATATTACAAATGTAACACAAGAATCAACTAAAATAAATTTACATATCTAAACATTAATAATCTGTAAGCGAATATTAATTCAAATTATTTATATTTATCATAATATCAATTAATTATATATTTTATATAAAGTAAAAAAATAGATAAATGATAAATTCTATCAGATATTTTAAATATTATGAGATTTATTAACTAATAAATAGGTATAAATCAAATAATTATTGAGTTTAATTGAAATTATATTGAAATATTTCAATTCTAACCAATTTTTTAACCTAAAATACGACTAAATATCATTATTTTATTCAACATACTGTTTTTATATAACAACAATATCAGGCTATAAATGGTGCCCTATTAACTAAACAATAATAGCGATAAATCTTCCAATATTAACAGGATTTTTGAGGGATTGTAACTTACATATGTAAACAAATTACAACTCGCAAAAATCACACATGTAAACAAAATATTTTTTACATTTGTAACTTACATAGTTTACAATTATGAAAGATCGAATAATTCAGTTTTTAAGTGCAAATAACCTAACATCAACAAAATTTGCCGATGAGATCGGTGTGCAACGATCCAGTATCTCACATATATTATCAGGAAGAAATAAGCCCAGTTTTGATTTTATAGAGAAGATGCTTTTAGCCTACCCTGATATAAATGCACAATGGTTAATTACAGGAAAAGGAAATATGTATATCAACCAACCTTCATTATTTAATCAGTACGAAAATAAAAAAACAGAGGAAACGTTTACCTCCCCAGAATCGAAT
Source organism: Bacteroidales bacterium (assembly GCA_028282785.1). Classification (GTDB taxonomy): domain Bacteria; phylum Bacteroidota; class Bacteroidia; order Bacteroidales; family UBA12077; genus UBA12077. The sequence continues at coordinate 31,407 of JANQHE010000071.1, forward strand.
ATTCAAGAACCTATCGAATATAGCACTGAAAAATCAATTTCTGACCAGGAAAAAACAGAAAAAGTTAATGTAACACAATCAATGAATTTTAACTCTATAGAACGGGTAATAGTTTTTTATACAAATGGATCCTTTAAAGAATATAAACCGGAATAATTTCGGATTTCTATATTATCTTTGCACAAAAACTTATGTATCGAAATATAATTCGCCCACTATTATTCTTATTACAACCGGAAACCGTACATCATTTAATTGTTAATTTGCTAAAAATAGGCTTTAAAATACCTGGAATAGCTTATTTTGTCAGTAAATCATTTCAAATAAAAGATAATCGTTTAAAAACTTCCTTTTTGGGCATGGAGTTGGATAATCCTGTTGGATTTGCTGCAGGGTTTGATAAAAATGCTGAAGTTTATAATCAATTTTCAAATTTTGGGTTCTCATTTATCGAAATTGGAACAGTAACACCGAAAGCACAGCCTGGTAACCAAAAACCCAGATCATTTAGAATCCCTGCGGATAAAGGTCTTATTAATAGAATGGGATTTAATAACAAAGGAGTGGATTATGCTGTAAATCAACTAAAAAACAAGAACCATAAAGTAATAATTGGTGGAAACATTGGAAAGAATACCACTACCTCAAATGAGGATGCTTTAAATGATTATGTTACATGTTTTGAAAAACTTTATAACCATGTGGATTACTTTGTGGTAAATCTAAGTTGTCCTAACATTAAGGACCTAAGAAAATTACAGGATAAGGATTCAACGATAACCATTTTAAATAAACTTACAGAATTAAGAAGAGAAAGAAAACCATATAAACCTATATTGTTAAAAATATCGCCGGATTTAACCGACAGTGAGCTTGATGATGTTATTGAGACTTTTAATATAACTGGTATTGATGGTATTGTAGCTACTAATACGACGGTTTCGAGAGAAAATCTTTTAACACCAGAGAAGAGAATTAAAAAAATAGCTAATGGAGGGTTAAGCGGAAAACCACTTACTGAAAGATCCACAGAAATTATTCGTTACATTACAAAAAAATCAAATGGCTCAATACCAATAATTGGTGTTGGAGGTATCATGTCAACACAAGATGCATTGCATAAATTAGAAGCAGGAGCCACTCTGATTCAGGTATATACAGGTTTTATATATGAAGGTCCGGCTTTTGTTAAGAGGGTAAATAAAGCAATTCTGAAAAACTAATAAAACAAAAAGAGAAGCTTTAATAGCTTCTCTTTTTTATGTGACCCAACAGGGGCTCGAACCCTGGACCCCATCCTTAAAAGGGATGTGCTCTACCAACTGAGCTATTGAGTCATTCAATTTGCGAATGCAAAAGTAGTATCTTATTATATAAATCCAAATTTTTTCCTAAAAAATAATTAAAAATACATTAATATCTAAAAAACAATTTAAGAAGTGTTGAATAATGGTATGTAAAAGAGTAACTTATAGAAAACAAAAAAGAGAAGCTATTAAAGCTTCTCTTTTTATGTGACCCAACAGGGGCTCGAACCCTGGACCCCATCCTTAAAAGGGATGTGCTCTACCAGCTGAGCTATTGAGTCAAACGGATTGCAAAAATAAAATCTTTTTTTCAAAATCAAAAGAAATCAAAAAAAAATGTAATAAATTATATTAAAAAATATTGATCTATCGTTATAACAATTTGTAAATTTCAAGTGACACAACACTTTATTGATCTATGAAAAATATTCTGCAAGACAAAGTAGTTATCGTAACAGGTGCGTCCTCAGGAATTGGTAAAGCATGTACAGAGGTATTTGCCGAAAAAAAAGCAAAAGTGGTTTTTTGTGCCAGGAGAATCGAAAGACTAAAAGAAATTGAAACAAGTTTAAATTTAAAAGGTTATGATGTTTCTGCCGTTCAAGTCGATGTAACCAAAGAAGAAGAATGTAAGCACCTAATTGATTTTACTTTAGAAAAATATGGAAAAATTGATATATTAATTAATAATGCTGGAATCTCAATGCGCGCCCTTTTTAAAGATGTTGATTTGGTTGTTATGAAAAAACTAATGGATGTAAATTTTTGGGGTACCGTGTTTTGTACTAAGTTCGCATTAATGCATATATTAAAAAATAAAGGTTCGGTTGTCGGAGTCACTTCAATTGCTGGTTTTCATGGATTACCTGGAAGATCAGGTTATTCGGCTTCAAAATTCGCTATGCATGGTTTTCTGGAAACATTAAGAATTGAGCATTTAAAATCAGGATTGCATGTTTTAATAGCAGCTCCCGGTTTTACTGAATCAGAAATTAGAAAACTGGCTTTAATGGCTAATGGTGAACATCAAGGGAATACCCCATTAAATGAACATAAATTAATGTCGGCAAAAACAGTAGCCAATTCAATATTTAGAGGTGTTATAAAAAGAAAAAGGAATATTATTCTATCATTCGAAGGAAAATTCTCTGTATTATTGCAGCGAATTATTCCAAAATCATTGGATAGAATATTTTATTATTATGTGGCCAGAGAGCCAGATTCACCTTTTAAATAGTTATTTTATGTATACTTCTGAAACAAAAATTCGTGTTCGTTACGGAGAAACTGATAAAATGGGATATGTTTATTATGGTGTATATCCGTTATATTACGAGGTAGGGCGAACCGAACTGATGCGAAACTTCAATTATCCTTATAAAAGAATCGAAGATATGGGAATTATGCTTCCGGTAATTTCTTTAGACATTAAGTATCATCAAGCTGCAAAATATGATGATTTACTGACGATAAAAACTACATTAAAAGAATTACCTTCGGCTCGAATTACTTTTCATTACGAAGTTTTAAATGAAGATAATGTATTGTTAAATGAAGGTTCTACAACCCTTGTATTTGTTGATGAACAAACGAGAAGACCAAAGAGAGTTCCAAAAGAATTATTAGAACAGTTACAAACGTATTTTAATTAGTAAAAGTACTCAAGTTATTGATATTAGGGCATTGTATTGATGCCCTTTTTTATTATTAAATTTTCTAAGTACTGTTTTGTAATGAATGGATTTTAAGTTCGTCTTGTATATAAATTGAGCTCAAAAACTATAATTAAAATTGTAACCTTAAACCAAAAAAGTTATGAAAAAGTTAGTAATAATATTAGTTTTAAGTATTGTTCCGTTCTTTATAAACGCTCAGGATTTTGTTGATGATATGATCGATAAATATCAGGATAAAAAAGGATTTACAACTGTTGTAATAAACAGTGCTTTATTTGATATTGCCGCACAGATAGATGATGATGAGGATCTCCAAAAAATGAAAGGCATGATAGATAATATAAGGATTATTGCAATGGAAGATCACTATATTTCTGATGTGAATTTTTTCGATGAAATGAAATCGCAGGTTGATACTAAGGCATATGTGGAGTTAATGACAGTAAAAGAACATGATAATGATGTCATATTTTACGTAAAATACGCTGGTGAAAACATCCGGGAACTACTTCTTGTTGCAGGTGGGCATGATGATAATGCAATTATTAGTATTAAAGGTAATATTAATTTAAAAGATTTAGCTTCTTTATCGGAATCTGTTCATATCAAAGGATTCAAATATCTGGATGAACTGGAATATCATTAAAAGAAAGGGAGATATTAACTCCCTTTCTCGAAATTAATTTGTAATTTTCATGGTCTCGAATTGTGGATAAATGACATCTGAATCTTTTAAAGAAAATATATTACCTCTTAATAGAAAGTTACTTGGTTTCGCCAATCGATTTATGCAAAATATGGACGATGCCAAAGATATTGTGCAGGAGATATATGTTAAACTCTGGAAGATGCGTGAGGAACTCGATAAATATAATAGTGTTGAAGCTTTAGCTATGAGAATGACACGGAATTTATGTCTTGATAGAATAAAACTTAAAAAGACAGTTAAAATCAATGGGACTATAAAAGAAGAGTCAGAAGAAAAAAATATTGTAAATGAAAGGCAAGAGGAGATTAAAATTGCAGTTTCCAGAGCTAAATATGCTATGGGCACACTTGCCGAACCACAAAAGACAATTATGCACCTTCGCGATATTGAAGGATATGATTATGAGGAGATTGCTCAAATTTTAAATATGAATGTAAATACAATTCGTGTAAGTTTATCAAGAGCTAGAAAAAAAGTACGGGAAATTTTATTAACTAAATATTATAGCCATGGATCTGAAAAGAATAAAAGTGCTCTTAGAGAAATACTATAAAGGCGAAACAAGTCTGGAGGAAGAGAAAATTCTAAGGGAATATTTCAGTAAAGAAGATGTAGGTCCTGAATTTATTTCGGATAGAGATATTTTTATGCATCAGGTTCAGGAAAATGAAAATATAGGTAATATCCCGGATATTTCAGATGAGATTTGGAAGTCGTTAAGTTCTCCTGAAGAATATAAAGAGAAGAAAAACAGTAAATTAACTTATCTTTTCTTGAGAATTGCAGCGGGCATACTTATTTTAGTTGGATCATATTACATTTTAGGTGATCAGGTTTTAAATACGGACCAAAATGTTGCTGATACTTTTAGCGAACCGGAAATGGCTTATGAACAAGCGAAAGAAACCCTTTTATATGTATCTGCATTACTTAATAATGGTACTGACCACCTTGAGCCAATACATAAAATTAATGAAGGAACTCAAAAATTAAATACAATATCAAGGTTAAATGATGGTATAAAAAAACTTGAACCAATAAAAAAATATACTAAAGCAGATAAATATTTTAAACAATAAAACCATGAAAAAATTACTATTTAGTCTTTTCGTAATAACATTACCTTTGGCTCTTAACGCTCAAAATACCCCTGTTGATGAGCTCTTTGAAAAATATAGCGGAAAAGAAGGATTTACATCGGTTTATATTACAAGTTACATGTTTAGCATGTTTGCCGATATTGAAACCAGTGATCCTGAATTTGATGACTTAATGAAAAATCTAACAGGTATTAAAATCCTGGCAACAGATGACTCATATAACGGAAGTGCAAATTTTTATAAGGAAATAATTGATAAACTTCCCATGTCAAAATACAAGGAGTTAATGGTAATAAAGGAAAAAGATCAGGACGTAAAATTCCTTATTAATGAAAAAGATGGAAAAATAATTGAATTGCTTTTAATTGCAGGAGGTAAAGATGATAACGCCTTAATTAGCATTCAAGGTAATATTGATTTGAAGAATATTTCAAAGTTATCTAAATCAATGCAAATTGATGGTTTAAAACACCTTGAAGAAATTGATAAGTAGTTTGTTTATTAAATAGATTGAAGTATGAAAAAAATATTTTTAGCTATTATTTTTATTTCACTAATAGGTCAATATTCATGTATAATTGACCAGGATAAATATAAAGAAACTGAGATATTCGAGGAGTTTGAAACACAAAAAGGATTTCTTATCCTTCATTTACCTCCGGTATTATTCAAGGTAGTTATGTCTTTATCTGATGAAGACAGAATAGAGGCAAAAGAAATTCTTGATAAAATTGACTTAATTAAAGTTTTATTTTTTCAGGAAAGTGAAAATACCAACCTTACGGTTTCAGAATTAAAATCTAAAATTCATGAGAATATAAAAGGATATGAATATAACCTTTTAACCAGGATTGCAGAAAAAGACACTGATATTTCAATTTATATAATTGATAAAGAAGATGTTATACATGAAGTGTTGGTTTTAATGGAATCTGATGATGAATATGTTGGATTTAACCTTGTTGGTAAGCTAACAAAAGAGGAGGTTTTTAAAGTTTATAAAATGATCAATACGGAAAATATCCAAAATATTGAAAACTAATAATTTGTTAATATCATCTGAACTATAGGGCGGTAGGGGCATACCGCTCTTTTTTTATTTGGCATGATACTTGTTCAAAGCAAATATGAAACGAAAACTACAAGTACGCGTATAAAATCTTAGTTTTAAAAAATTATTAACAACGAAACCTTTTACAACTTTTTAACATCTTATTAAAAAAATGAAAACAATTTTTACTAATACTAACCAAAACAATAAACTATGACAAACATGAAGAAACTCATTACTATGATGTTAATGTTAGCATCAGTATTCTTTTTTGCTTGTTCTGAAGACGAAGAAGATAAACTGTCTAAAGAAGAAGCTAAAACTGAAATTACGCAGTTAGGTACTGACGTATCTGATAAATTTACCGAGATGCAAGAGTCTGATGGTATGGTAGCAATGGATGCTTTAATGAGCTTAGATTATCCATTCTCAGACAATAAATCCAACAAAGAATCGGCGGTTTTAAAGAATATTCAAAAGTATTTATTACCATACAATTATGTAGGTGAGAATAATTTAAAATCTGCTTCTGAAGATGAAATATTCGATTTTGACAGGTGGGTTGGAACCTATACCTGGAATAACACGGTGGGAGCTTGGGATCCGGATTATGGCACCCCTGATGATAAAATAATCATTATTTTCCCTGCTGATACTGCAGATATGGATAATAACAACGCAACATTAACTATTAGTAATTACTCCGAAATTACAATAGATGAAGAACTTTATCCTGAATCTATTGATGTGGAACTTACCGTAAATGAAATTAAGGTAATTGATATTGATGTTGACGCTGAATGGTTCGAAACAGGCGATCATATGGGTGAACCAACTTCACTTGATGTAAGTGTTTATTTAATTCCATTTGAATTTACAGGAAGCTTTACTCATACTAGTACTGAAGCTGGTATTGATGTATCTATTCTTTATGATAGCGCAGAATTCTTCGCGGTTGGTCTTGGAGCAGACTGGGCAAGTGAAGATGATTCGATTCCTTCTAATATTAATGGATATATTTCATTCTTTAACGTTAAATTCCAGGCTGATGTTGATTTAGCTGATATTATTGATTTAATGTTAAATACTCCGGATAATATTACAACTCAGGATGAGTTAATTGAAGCTGTTAATAATGAAATCGATGCGTATGTATCTGTTGACGGTACATGGGCAGCAGATATTGAAATTACATTATTAGAGTCTACGGATGAAGACGGAGAAATGTTCGATATACTATTTGTATATGCTGATGGTACTTCAGAATCTGCAATTCCGTACTTTGAAGAGTTAGGGGAAGAATTAGAAGAATTCTTTGGTGAATTGGAAGAGTACTATGATAGCTGGTAAAAATAATTATCATCATATTATATAAGGAGCCTTTTAGGCTCCTTTTTTATGATTTAAATAACTCCAATACCGTTATTTCCGGTGGCATTCCAACTCTTCCGGGGAACCCAATGTAACCAAAACCACGGTTAACATATAAATATTGATCTTTCTCTTTATAAACCCCTGCCCAACGTGGATATTTATATTTTACAGGACTCCATTTTATATTTCCAATTTCAACTCCAAACTGCATTCCATGGGTATGTCCTGATAAGGTAATATCAATATTGGTTTTATCTATAACTTCGGCGTCCCAGTGTGAAGGGTCATGTGATAAAAGAATTTTAAACGGTAAATCCGAAGAGCCGTTCATTGCAATTTTCAAATTTCCGTATTGAGGAAAAGGAGGCAGGCCCCAATTTTCAACTCCAATTAATCCTATTTTTTGATTCTTTACAACCACATGTTGGGTTTCATTTAATAACAATCTAAATCCCATTTCTTTATGAGCTTGTTTTACCTTTTCCAGGTTTTGGGCTTTTTCAACCTCATTTTTCCACTCAAAGTAATCACCATAGTCATGATTACCTAAAATAGAGTATTTGCCATATTTCGCTTCTAATTTACTTAATATGGGTATCCAACCATCCAATTCTTCAGCAAAATTGTTAACTAAATCTCCCGTAAATAGGATCAAATCAGGATTTTGTTCATTTATTAATTCAATTCCTCTATTAACCTGGTCCTCATGGCCCAAAAAACTACCAATATGTATATCAGATATTTGTACTATTTTAAGCCCATGAAATGCTTCCGGCAAATTTTTAAACAAAAGCTTTTCATTTACTAATCTAAAATTGAACCTTCCTTTTGCCATCCCGTAAATTATGGAGGTAAAAGGTATGGCAGCCACAACAAGACCTAACTGAGATAAAAACTTAGCCCTTGAAATTCCATTTGAATTAACTTTTAAAACTTCAGATTCACCGGAAAGTTTAGCGATCAATACCTTGGAAACATGTATTATATCTTCTACCAAATGAAAAGCAATAAAGATAAGTTTAGGGAAATAAAATAGGACGAAAAACCCTGCCAACATAAAGAAGTTTTTAAATATATGTGGTTCTCTTTCTAATGGTTGTAATGTTCTTAGATAATATAAATATGTGAGCATTATTACCGGTACTACCCAATAAACAAAATATACAACATGTTTAAATATATTTGAATCTATATTATTGGAAACCAATTTAATCCCTTTAAAAGAGTAGAGGTCAACCAAAAGAATAAAAACCGTAATAAATATTAAAAACATAACAAATCGTTCCTTCATTATTTTACAATTTTAATCCAACGTAAAATTGCATAATTAATTATAATTTTATAAGCTATATAGCGTGAACTGCTCAAATTTAAACATGAACATGTAATAAACGTGTGTGCAGTTTATTTGTTTAGTTTTGCTATGGTTTCATTATACAATTGTTCTAAACTTTAATTAATAATTAGATATTAAATAAACGATTTAAGTGTGTTTGATAAAGGCAAGGTAATTAAAGAGGTAAAATATAAAACTACACGAAGTAGCGGGAGTGGAGGTCAAAATGTAAACAAAGTATCAACTAAAGTTGAATTACGTTTTGATGTTGTAAATTCTTTGGTTTTAACAGAAGCTCAAAAAAGTGTAATATTTACAAAATTAAAAAACAGGATTTCTTCAGAAGGGGTATTAATTATTACCTCAGATTCGGAAAGAACTCAGCTCCGTAATAAGAAAAAGGTTCGTGAGTTATTTTTGGCATTACTAGAACAATCTTTTCGTAAACCTAAAAACAGGATAAAAACTAAACCTACAAAGACTTCCAGGGAAAAGCGATTAAAAGAAAAGAAAATTAAGTCTGAAAAGAAAAAAATGAGAAAAATCGACTAACTATTTATTTTTTCAATTTTGATATTTCTTCTTTCATTTCAAGGATCATATCGTGTAATTTGTTTACAGACAGATTATTATCTACTTCCGGCAGATTAAAACTAATAAATCCTAAAGCGCTCCATATTTCATGAATATCTTCGGTTTTTAGGCTATAGTCCTGATATTCCTTATTGTCTGAGCTTAGAATAATCTCATTGGATTCGTTGATTTTATTGAATAAACGTTTATATACGATTCCATCATCTTTAGATATCACTATATAAGTTTTTCCGTCCGATATTTCTTCCCAGTTTAAAAGATACTGGCATATAATATAAGAACCGGACTTAATTGGTTCCATACTATCTCCCTTAATTTGGAAAACACGGTATGATCTTTCCTGGCTTAATTCAATTAAAGGAAGCGAAAAATGCGGTAATTCCCCAATATAATCAGGATCTGAATATCCAACGGTATATCCTGCGGATGCTTGTATAGGAACAGTTGTGATTAACTCATTATTTTTTTCATTAACAGTTGTACTTAATATCCTAAGATTTCCTCCTTTTACATCCTTATCTCTTGATAATTCAGGTGTTTCCCAAAGTTTTAATTTAGCAATATCATCTATTGAAATATTAAAAAAATATGCTAAATCTTTTAATACAGATAATTTGGGAGTGGCCCTGTTTTCTTCGTAAGATCCTATCATTGCTCTGTTAACTCCAATATTTTTAGCAAGCTCGTCCTGGGTTAAACCTTTTTGTTTTCTCAGATACTTAATATTTGAACCAATTACTTCCATATCAACTTTATTAAATTATTGCTAAGATAATAAAAAAACCAAACAAATTAGACTGAATGCAAAAATAATTAGTATATTTGCTAATAATATTAGTTTAAATTAAATTGATGAAAGAAGAAACTGCCAATAAGCTAAAAATTTTAGTAGGTGCCGCAAAATATGACGTATCATGTGCATCAAGCGGAAGTAATCGCCCAAATAAAGGTAAGGGACTTGGAAACACTGCACCATGGGGAATCTGTCATAGTTTCACCGAAGATGGCCGATGTATTTCATTAATAAAGCTAATGTTAACAAACTATTGTATTTATGATTGTGCTTATTGTGCCAATAGAAACAGTAATGATATCCCAAGAAGTACATTTACTGTTAAGGAGGTTGCAGATTTAACAATTGAATTTTACCGGAGAAATTACATAGAAGGATTATTTTTAAGTTCGGGAGTAATCAAAAACCCTGATTATACCATGGAAAGAATGGTTCGTGTTGCAAAGGAATTAAGAAACAGGAATTACAATGGTTATATTCATTTAAAATCAATTCCCGGTGCAAGTGAAGAACTACAGCAATTAGCTGGAATGTATGCTGATCGATTAAGTGTAAATATTGAAATTGCGACTGAACCTAACCTGAAGATGCTGGCTCCTGAAAAAAACTTTAAGAGCATCTTAAATCCAATGAAATTTATCAGGAACAAAATCATTGAGAATAAAGAAGAAAGAAGGAAGTTTAAACATGCTCCAAGGTTTTCACCTGCAGGACAAAGTACTCAATTGATCATAGGAGCTACTCCGGATAATGATAAACATATTTTAACTTTGGCAGGAGGATTATATAACTCCAAAAATCTTAAAAGGGTATACTATTCAGGGTTTATACCTGTAAATGATTATGACAAAAGACTTCCGGCTCTTCAAGAACCACCATTAAAAAGGGAAAACAGGCTATATCAGGCAGATTGGTTGTTTCGGTTTTACGGATTTTCTATTAACGAAATAGTTAATGATGATCATCCCGATCTTGACCTGGAAATTGATCCGAAATTAAGTTATGCTTTACGAAATCCGTGGCTTTTTCCGATTGATATTAACAAAGCAAGTTATGAAACGATATTAAGGGTACCGGGAATTGGAGTTTTATCTGCTAAAAAAATACTTTTGGCAAGAAGGTATAAAAGTTTAGATATTAATAACTTAAAAAAGATAGGAGTGGTGCTTAAAAGAGCAAAATACTTTATTACCTGTAAAGAATTGAAGGAACCTACTATAAATGAACTTAAACCGGAAGGTGTTCGTGGTATTTTGTTACATCACGAAAAACCTAAGCTTAGTAATTATGTAACTCAACACAAGCAACTAAGCTTATTTTCAACAAACTAAAACTAAATTGGCTATGAACATTTTTATTTACGATCAAACATTTGAAGGTCTTCTTACAACGATATATGAAGCAATTGAGCTTAAGGTTAGACCTGATAAAATTGTAAGCGCAAAGTCATTTCAAGATGATTTATTTGCTATCAAAAACTATGTAACTACTGATCATGCGAAATTTGAAAGTATCTGGAACCAGGTTAATAAGAAAACAACTCAGCAAGTATGTCAACGAATATTCCAGGCTTTTCTCTCAGAAGGGCCAGATATAGAGATGCTTATTTATAATTATATAAAGTTAATAATTGATACGCCATATAATATAGAAGTTAATTTTAGTGATAATTTTGTTTTAAAATTGACCAATATCCAAAAGAAAGTTGGTCGCGAAACTCAACGTGTAATTATGTTTGTTCGCTTTCAAAAAACAATTGATGACATATATTATGCCTCATTTGATCCTAAATACAATGTTATTCCTTTAACAATATCTCATTTTAGAAATCGTTTTGCAGACCAGAAATGGGTAATATTCGATACCAGAAGAAAATATGGTTACTATTATGATCTAAATGAGGTTAGAGAAGTAACCATAGGAAATCAAAAAGTAAATAATAACTCCGGAAAGGTTGAGAATGATATTTTACACGTCAGTGAAAAACTTTTTCAGAAGCTTTGGAAGAGTTACTATGACACAATTAATATTAAGGAGCGTAAAAATCTAAAAGTGCATATGCAATTTCTTCCCAAAAGATTTTGGAAATTCCTTCCTGAAAAAGACTTCAAGAATAAGATGGTATTAAGTTGATCAGTAGGTATATATATAAAATAATTATTTAACTATTTTTATAACATATCATAAAATTGAGACAAATTGTGGTGTTTTCTTAGATTTGATGATCAATTTTATGTTTGGATATGTATTTTTCTGTCATTATAAATCAAATATTAATATTGGCATTTCTTTCGCTTGTAGGCGTTATTGCTACAAAGGTGAATATAATTACAGAAAAGGTTAAAGACAGTATTACTAAAATTGTATTTAACATAACCTTACCTGCACTTATTCTAACTTCAGTAACAAAAGTTGATTTAAATGAAGAAATAATATACAATAGCATTTTGGTTTTTGGTTTTTCAAACCTGGGTATTATTCTGCTATACGCTATTGGAAAAGTTTCAAGAGCAGTTCTTAAAATTAAAGATAAAAAAGGAAATATTCATGTAATACATACCATGTTAGGCAATACCGTATTTCTTGGATATCCTTTATTTTCAGTCTTATTTCCGGGTGGCGAGGGATTGTTTTATGCAGTAATTTTCCATCTTACCCAAAATATTTATATATGGACAATTGGCGTTTTTGAATTTAATAATACGAAAGATCTTACCCTTAAACAAAGCCTCAAAAACCTGATAAATCCTAACACTTTTATATTTATTGTTAGTATAATTTTATTGGCTTTCCGGGTAAAAATACCGGTTTTTTTCTTCGATCCTTTAAATGGGTTGGGTAAAACAACCATTTATCTTGCAATGTTATACATTGGAGCAGCATTAACACAAAATCCCATGCTTAAAGCATTTAAAAGACGGGAAATATATGTACTCATATTTAATAAAATGATTTTTATTCCTATCATTCTACTATTACTGGTTAATTTTACTACGTATTTATTTCATATCCATATTGGAGATGTTGCAAAAACTGTTGTAGTAATGCAAACTGCTATGCCCTGTATGGCCCTGGTTGTTGTTTTGGCAAAGAAATACGGAAGTGATGATATTCATGCAACAGAGAACTTATTTATATCAACTATTCTTTCTCTTGCTACACTTCCTTTTATATATTATTTGGCTCAGATTTTATAGAATCAACTTTTTTCAGAATTAATATAGGGTAAAAGCTTACTTTTTTATCATTGATATAGGACAGAAAAATCATGAAATAAAGGTTTTGGTTTGTGAGTAAAAGGTTAGTTCTTAAATGATTGATTTACTTAGTATTTATGGTCGGTTTGTGTTGACTGGCCATAAGTTTTAAAAACAGAGTATTGTAAATAAGAATATTATTGTTTTAATTTAGAAGATTACAGATAGCTTAAAATATATGAATCTTAAAGATAAAAAGATTTTAAAACGTATTAAGACAGGTGATATTAAGCAATTTGAATTGCTCTTTAAAGAATATTATGAAATGTTATGTCAGTTTGCAATAAAATATGTAAAAAACATTGAAGAATCAGAAGGAGTAGTTCAGGATACATTTTATAATATTTGGAAGAACAGAGAAAAACTTAATATTACCACATCATTTAAGTCTTATTTATTTTCTGCGGTTAGAAATAACTGTTTACAGGTTTTAAGAACGCGTTCTTTGAACATAAAGTATGAAAATTACTATAAATCACATTATGTGAATGAAAGCATTAATCCATCAGATGAATTAAGCGCAAAAGAACTTTCAAAAGTTATTAATAATGCATTAAATTCGCTGCCGGAAAAATGTCGTCAAATTTTTAAAATGAGTCGATACGAAGGATTAAAATATCATGAAATTGCAGAAAAACTTTCTATATCGATTAAAACAGTAGAGGCAAATATGGGAAAGGCACTTAAACATTTCAGGTCGCACCTTAAAGATTACGCCGAAGTTGTTTAAATAAAACCGGAAAGATATGAAAACAAATAATAACATAGAATATTGGGATTTAATTGCAAAATACTTTTCTCATGAATGTACGGAAGAAGAGGTAAAAGAACTTTTTAAATGGAGAGATGAAAGCAATGAGAACCAATTATTATTTAACCAGATAAAAAAGGATTTGGAAATTATTAATTTAAATAAATCGATGAATAAAGTTAATGTTGATTCTGCCTGGGAGAATCTTAAAAACAAAATTAAGGAGGATGAGTTGGATTTACCGTTAACAGAAGAAACCAAAACCAGATTTATGCTTCCGACAGTATTGAAGTATGCTGCTATGGTTATCATATTAGTAGGATTGGGTTTCTTTTCAACAAAGGTATATCAACGGATTTCAGGTAGTTTTACTACCCAATATGCTACTTTGTATGAACAAGGTAAGGAAATAGCCTTACCAGATGGTAGTATGGTAGTTTTAAATGCTAATAGTAAAATAACTTACCCGGCAGCATTTTCACATAATGAGCGTAAAGTTAAACTCGAAGGAGAAGCATTTTTTGATGTAACTAATAATTCTGAAAAACCTTTCATTATTGAAACTAAAAATGCTGAAGTGAGAGTTCTTGGAACTTCTTTTAATGTAAATGCCAGTATTCCCGGACATAAGGTGGAAGTATTTGTTGAAACCGGATTGGTTCAGTTATCACGTACAAAAAATGGAGGAGAAAAAATATTAATTAATCCTGGCGATATTGGTATTCTTGATATCAACGAGTTAACCAATAAGAAAAATTCTGATCAAAATATTATTGCCTGGAAAACAAAAGAAATTGTTTTTGTTGAGGAAAGCATAGAAAGTGTGATACGTACTTTAAATAAAGTTTATAATGCAAACATCAATTGTGAAAATGAAGAGATTCTTAATTCAAGATATACTTCAACTTTCAGAAATCAGGATATAGATTCAATTTTAAATGTAATTTGTTTAACATTCAATTTAAAAATTGAGAATACAGATAATGGAATTTATATAGTAAAATACGATAGCTAATTCTATTTTTATCTGTATATTCATTTTTGGGAATATACAGAGTGACATGATCAACATAAATCAAAATATAAAAAGCGCCATCATTCTGTTTCTGGGAATTATGGTATTTTTATTTCCAGTTCAACTACAATCGCAAACAAAATCTATTCTTGATAGTATAATTTCTTTTAAATCAAAAAATATAAGCTTATATGAAAGTTTAAATCAAATAAGTGATGCAATAGAATATGAATTTTCTTACAATGCCGATTTAATTGCATCGGAAAGTAGAATAAAAGTTAATTATGATAATATAAGTGTAAACAATCTGTTATCTGAACTACTTAAGGATTCTACGTTGACTTTTCATGTTACAGATAAGCAAATTATCATTCTGAAAAAAAATTCATTCCAAAATCTTGACCCAATTAAAAATGAGTTGAAAATTGAGAATAGATTTCAAATAAATGGTAGCGTTTATGATAGAAGAACAAAAGAGCCTTTGGCATTCGCCAACATTGCTTTATTGGGTAAAAGTATTGGATCCGTTACCAATGAACAGGGTTTATTTAACCTCAAAATTAAAGATATTAACTTCAAAGATACATTAGTAATTTCTTATATAGGTTATAAAAATACTTATGTGCCGGTAAATCAATTATCTTTATACAATAATAGCATATACCTGGAGGAAAATCTTGTTAAGATTCAGGAAGTTATTATAAGAATTCATGATCCTATTGCCATTTTGAGGGAATCTATAAAAAACATAAAAGATAATTACTATACTGATCCTTACTATATTACTTCATTTTATAGAGAAAGAGTTACCAAACAAGATGAGTTAGCTTCAATTACAGAAGCAGTAATTGAAGTTTATAAAAGTCCTTACTGGGGATTATTCTCGGATCAAATGAGAGTAGTAAAAAGTCGTAAAAATGAATATTATAGCAAGGATGATTCGGTTTCCTTAAAACTAAAAGGAGGCCTATATGCCAGTTTATATTTAGATGCCATAAAAAATCCTCCAAACTTTTTGAAATTAGATCAACTACATAATTACACATATTCAATATCGGAAATAGTAAATTATGATGATAATATTGCATATGTAATTGATTTTAAACCTAAAGTTTATTTAGAAGAACAGACTTTTGAAGGAAAAATATATATAAATACGGATAACCTGGCAGTTGTAGCTATAAATTATAATATTACTCCTGAAGCAATTAAAAAAGTAGGAAAACGTTTAGTTGTTAAAAAAAGAATTGGAACAAAAGTTAGACCTACTTCAGTAAAATACAGAATAAATTATAGAAAGATCAACGGTAAATATTATATGCATCTTACCAGGGGAGAACTGGAATTTAAAATCAATTACAAACGAAAACTATTTTCAAAAGATTTTAAAACCATATTTGAATTTGCATCCAATAATATTGATACAGTAAATGTTGAAAGGTTCGATAGGGTTGAAACAATATCAACACATAAGGTATTTATTGATGAAGATTTTCAATATGATCATCTGTTTTGGGGCGATTATAACTATATTAGTCCGGATGAAACAATTGAGGAGGCTTTAATCCGGATTCAGAAAAAAATAGAAGAATTGTATTATAAATGAAATATTAAATAGTGGCTTTTAAATTAAAATAGATTGGTAGAAGGAGAAATATAAACTTTGTAATTCGTATCAGGCGAATGCAAAAGTTATAAAAGAAATAGCAATTAGAGAACAGATAAGGAAACTGATTCAAAAAATAACCAATGAAGTTGGTTTGATCTTAAGCCTCTTAAGTATTAATAGTTAATTACTCTCTCCGTTTGTATGCTCTTACCCAATCTATTTCCATAGCGCAAGGTACTGCGGGATTTCCTTCCTGACTGATTCCTGAACTTAAAACAATGTACATGGGCTCATTAGGAATTCCTTCTGTTTGCTCGTATAGTACAACATCATTTATTTTCCAGGTAAGTTTTTCATTGGTCCATTCCAGTGAATAAATAAAGTAGTCCTTTGAAAAGTTTAATCCACCAAGAGCTTTTTTGGAGCTTTTTAAATTTCCATCTCCATTCCAATAATTCGCTACTTCTAATTTAGAAGAAGATTTTTTTCCGTACTTGAAAACATCAATTTCAGGAGTTATTTTTTCGCCTAATAACCAAAAAGCATGATGGATAGGAAAGGAGTGGTTAACTTTAATTTTAGCCTTGAATAAGCCATATTGTTGTCTAAAGTATTGTCCTGTATTTACCAAAGCAGAAGAATAATCAAATTCCTTTGGATAAAATCCCATGGTTGGATCCCAGGTCTTTCCCAGGATTTTTTCCTGCTTGGTAACAATCCTAAGGTTGCTATTATTTATTTCTATATTTGAATCTTTAAAAAATTGTTTTTCATTAACTTGGACATAATCATCCTGTAACAGGTTTTTGCCCCAATAATAACCCGTCATCCACTTATCCGCATTCAATTTGTTTTCGTTAAAATCATCTTCAAACGTAAGTTCCCATTCATGTAACTTACCGAAATCATTTTGTTTTTCAAGTTTAAAATACCATTTAATCTTTTCAGAATTTTTCAATTCTTTATATTCTTCTGCTTGCTTAAACTCTTCTGATAACTTGAATTTATCCTTAACTAAAAGATATTTCTTTTCTTCTTTAAACTCTTCAGAGTTGATAAAAGTATCCAATTCTTCAAAGTCTGCAATTTCTTGTGAGTCATTCAATTCGGTATAAATTGCCAATTTTTCAGAATCCTTGAACTTGTAGAATTTCTTAATTTCAGGAGACTTCTTTAGAGTTTTATATTCCTGCTGTTTTTTATATTCTTCGGTGTTTTCAAATTTCAGATTTTTTACTTCTTCTATTTGAGCTTTAAACTCAGGAGATCCAACTTGCTTTTCTAACTCAAGAAATGCCTCAACTTCTTCAGATCCATCTAATTCAACGAATTTCTTATATTTTTCTGATTCTTTAAATTTAAAATGATTCTTTACCTTACCTGATTTAGTTAGCTTTTTGTACTGATTCAATTTTTCAAATTCTTCAGGATTTTCCTTTTTATTAATTGAATTAAAATCTATTGATTCAATTTCATTTTTTAACTGAATGTAATCCTCTAGCTCCTTAGAATTATCGAAACTTTGAAAATCAGCTAATTGTTTTGAGTTTTTTATTTTAAAGAAAGGTTTGAATTTACTTTTATATTCTTTGTATTGTACTTTTGTATCTTTTAAAGCTTGAGTTTTATCGTTTTTTTGCTGTATAATAGACTTTTTAAACTCTTCAAAATCAGGCGATGTAAAAAATCGATTCAACTCTTCGTAGTTGGCAAGTTTGTCTGAATCTTTAAACAATTCATAATCTTTAAGTTCTTGAGAATCTTTAACCTGGTAATAGGTTTTTATACGCTTGGATTTTTTGAGCTCCTTATATTTCTTTTCTTTTTCAAAAGTTTCAGAACCAGTATATTTCTTGGAGTTAATCTCTTTTTTAATGTTCTCGAAATCGGGCGAAGTTACGAAAGCTTCTAATTCTCTATATCTGGCTAATTCTTCAGATTCGGAGAAAGTGGTAAATTCTTCGTACTCCTGTTTTAATTTGTTTTCTTTTTCTTCAAGAACAGAAGTTTTGGGAATCATTCCCAATCTAGCTTTAAACGAAAATTGTGCACTCATAATAATCTATTTTCTTGCCAATGGTTAAAGATATAAAAAAAACAGGAAAAAAGACCTAATAGGTTTTTAAACCTGTTAGGTCTGAGTTAAGCCTGATGTTTTAATTAATTTTAAATAACTTTAAATTAAAATATATTAAGCTATAAAAAAAGAACCATTAGAGGCCAGTAATTATTACCATCTGTTTAACCGGGGAAATAACAAAGAAAACATATTTAAAAATGATGAAAACTATCTGTATTTTCTTTCATTAGTAAAAAAGCATTTATCTGAAATTTGTAAATTTTATGCTTATTGCTTGCTGCCCAATCATTTCCACTTATTATTAAGGATAAATGATTTTGAAAGTATACCGTCAAATTATCAAAAGAGAATTCATCAACCTTTTTCGAACCTTTTTAATGCTTATAGTAAAGCTATTAACAAAAAATATAACAGAACAGGGAGTTTGATCCAGGAACATCTGCATCGTATAAAAGTAAACTCTGAGGAATATTTTAAGCAATTACTTCTTTATATTCATTTAAATCCAGAGAAACACGAAATATGTGAAAATTTTTCGGATTATAAACATTCATCATATAATTCTTTCATTATTAATAAACCGAGTTTACTAAACAGGAAAGAAGTCTTTGACTATTTTATAGTAAAGATAACTTTATCAAGTGCCACATGGATAAAAAAATCAATTTGGAGTTATTAAAAGAAATAGACAATTGGGATGGTTAGTAAAAGAAAGACCTAACAGGTTTTAAAAACCTGTTAGGCCGTACGTTTTAATTAATGTTCTTTAATGCTTCTTCCGTAGCAACAATCATAGGTTTGATAGAAATATTTTCACCTACAGCTTGTTGCATCCATGTTTCCGGAGTTAAACGACCAATGCTCCATATTCTGTCTACCTCGTTCGAGAAGTCTTTTCCAACAAGATACTGTTCAATTTGGAAATCAATTAAATGACCAAACGAATAATTTGCAAGATAAAGCGGACTGGCAATCATGTGTGAATAGATTGCCAAAATAGGTTCATCCTGGATCCCATAAACCTCTGCAAAATACTTATTCCAAACTTCATTAGCAATGTTTACGGTAGCTTCATTTAATTGCGCTGCTGTAGCATTAGGATTTTCATATAACCATTTCCAAACTTTCATATCAACCATTGAAACACCCATGATTTCAAACACAGACCAATGTAAATCCAAGGTTTCAAGATATTCTTTATCAGGATTCTCATTTTTAAAACCTAACAATTGTAAATCGCGTTTTTGGAAAATGAATGCCAATGCTTCGGTAAATGCAGTGTTTGGAACGCCATTAATCATGTAATAATCAACATCATGCAATGATATTGTTTGCTCAACATTGTGACCATACTCATGAACCGCAATGTTATAACCCTTATAATCCATTCCTTTATCAGAAATACGAGTACGAAGGTGAGCATTTTCAGCTTTCATTTGAGCTCCCCATGCATGACCCGAACCACGGGCCGGATCAACAGTTACTTTTGAAGCGATGAATTCTGCACGATTCTTTTCCCAACCTAATTTCTTTAGCATATTATCCAAATCAGCCTCGAATGCTTTTGCATCCGGATAAAGAGATCTTGTTTTTTTATCTAAAATTTCTCCGGAAATTGAACTTCTTGCTTTAAAACCATCATACCAAATATCAAAGGGTTTTAAATCTCTTCCCAGTCTTTCGGAAATAAGTTTACCAACCTCCTTTGCAACAGGAGATGATAGATACTCATCGAATAATTTCTCTACTTCTTCCTGGGGTATTTCTTTTGATCCTGCAAAAGCTCTTTTTATAAAGGTATTATAATCAGTATAATATTCATCAGCTGCTTTGTTAGCGTTGAAATTATCTATTACCATTTGATAACGAGTATTAGGTTCGGCAGTGAGCTGAACTTCATTTCCCTCCTGATATACTTTATTAACCAGCGGGTTCCAGTCATAATCTCCGGAATTAATTACCTCCTCTGGAATGGTTTGGTTAATGATATGTTTCATAACCGTATAGATCATATCTTGCTTTTCAAGGCCATTTTCCTTATTGGCATAATTTGATTTTATCTCATCGCGCAAATTCCAGTGAGAAAGTAGGACCATATCTTCAGAGAACAATTTTTTTCCATCGTTATTAAGAAGATGCCCCATGAAAATATTGTAATCGGCAATATAAATATCAGCATTAGTTCCTGCCGCTGAAATTTTTTGAGAGATCTCAGCAGGAACACGAGCAGTAAAAACATCACCTAAACGCGCATAGGCCCATTCTAAAGAATTCCAATTCTTACCTAACTCATTTTTTTCATCCAAAGAGTAAGGAGGGTAGTTTAAAGCAATAACAAAAGCAATTTTATTTTTGTAAAAATCACTTGAAAAATGCGCACCCGGACTATAAGCAGCAAACATAGCATCAATCTTATGTGGTACGCCTATATCCTCGTGTATATTTCTGTTTAGATCCAGTACAACCTTGTTTTGATGTCCCCAAAGAGATTCGAAATTGTTTGATATTTTTTCAAATACCACTTTCTTTTCTTTGGCATCGGCAATAAAATTATTTAAACAGAAATCTTTGAATTCTTCTGTTGTTCCATCAGAAGCTCTCCAAAGTGAAGCTACATGAGAAACTCCTCTTTTTATTAATTCCTGGTTTGCACCGGACTTTTCAATAATTGCCTGTTGAGTTTCAGCGATTACCTGATCATTTATATTTTTTTGATCAGAGATTTGACTATTGCTATCTGTATTTGTACATTGACTGAATCCAAATACCAGAAAAGCAAGAATAATTAGAAAACTTTTTTTCATCATGATTGTATTATATTTTGATATTCAAATATTATTTGAAGGGATAAAATTAGCATTTATAAGCATGAATCAAAATCTTATAAACTAAAAATTAAGTTATGGACAGACAAGATACTTTATTAGCCAAATACAATTTAGTTAGAAAAAGAACAGTTGAAATATGTGAACCTTTAGAGATTGAAGATTACGTTGTTCAACCCATAGAAGATGTCAGTCCTCCAAAGTGGCATTTAGGTCATACTACATGGTTTTTTGAAGTTTTTATACTTGAACCTAACCTTAAAAATTATCGGTTTTATAATGAAAAGTATAACTATATCTTTAATAGTTATTATGAAAGTCTTGGAGAGCGAATGGTTCGTATAGATCGTGGTAACCTTACACGACCTTCGGTTGAAGAAATTATTCATTACAGAAATATTATAGATGAGAATGTAGAGATTTTTTTTAGTACCAAAGTAGATGATCATATTCTTGATTTAATCGAATTAGGGATAAATCACGAACAACAGCATCAGGAATTGCTGATAACTGATATTAAATATATTTTAGGAAATAATCCCTTATTTCCTTCATATAAATTACAATATGACAAGAAATTAGATGAACTGGCCAAATTTACCGAGCCTGAATTTCTTAAAGTAAATGAAGGAAAATTTGAAGTTGGATATGAAGGAGATGATTTTCACTATGATAATGAAGAAAAAAGACATAAAATTTACCTTAATGGATTTATTTTTTCGGACATGCTGGTTACTAACCGGGAATATATTGCTTTTATTCAAGATAAAGGATATAAAAGATTCGAACTATGGTCTTCCGATGGTTGGGAGTGGAAAAATAAAAACAGTATAAAATCACCCTTATATTGGCATTTAATTGATAAAGAATTTTATGAGTATAGCCTGATAAATGGTTTACATAAATTAAATCCTGATGCGCCGGTTACACATGTTAGTTTTTACGAAGCAGATGCATTTGCAAGATGGAAAGAGATGCGATTGCTTACTGAATTTGAATGGGAGGTTGCCGTAAACAAATACGCATTGGAAATGGATTATAATCTTTCTAATTTTCAGGATAATAATTTATTCCATCCGCTGGCACGTAAGGAAAGCTCATATCAGTTAATTGGAGATGTATGGGAGTGGACTAACAGTGCATATTTACCATATCCCGGATATAAACAGGCAAAAGGTGCATTAGGTGAATATAATGGGAAGTTTATGATAAATCAAATGGTTTTACGTGGTGGTTCTTGTGCTACACCATTTGACCATTATAGAAATACCTATCGAAATTTTTTCCAACCTGATAAACGTTGGCAATTTACCGGTATAAGGTTAGCCAATGATATTTGATGATGATGTACTGATTTAGTTGTAATGAACTTTTAATTATAAGTTCCTGTTATATTTTATATAAACACTAAGGTTATGATAAAAGCAGTATACAAAGGTAGGGTTATTGCTGAAAGCAATGATACCGTAAAAGTTGAAGGGAACCACTATTTTCCCTTGGAATCAATCAACAGGGATTTTTTGGAAAAAAGTGAATTACAAACTATTTGTGTTTGGAAAGGTGTTGCCAGCTATTATAATTTAATTTTAGATGGTGAAAAATTGAAAGATATGGTCTGGTATTATCCGGACCCTAGCGAAGAAGCAAAATCAGTTAAGGATAGAATAGCTTTTTATCAGAAAGACGGGCTAAAAGTTATTGAAGAATAATTTCATCATGTGACTAGTCCTAAAAAAACGATACAGTTTTTTTAGGACTAGTCACGTTTAACTCTTAATTTTGCCTTTTGCGTTTTTATAGTATTCATTATTCATAAATTTTGGTTCGGGTTTTAATATTTAATTAATTGAAATTACAACACTTCCTCTTTTCTTTTCATTTTCAACATATTTATGCGCTTCAACGATCTCATTTAGAGAATATTTTCTGTCAATCACCGGTTTAAATTTCTGATCTTCAATAATTTTTTTAAGTGCAGCAAGGTCCTTAGCTTTTTTCATTGGGCTTCTTAAACCTGCAGCGATAAATTTTACCCTTTTTTTGCCAAATTTTGAGGTCCATAACATCTGTATCATCGTAGCCGGAGTTGGAACAGTTGTTAAATAAATACCATTTGGTTTAAGAATTTTTTTACAACGCGTAAAGGAAGATTTTCCGGCCACATCGAAAATGATATCAAAATGTTCATCAATTGTAGTAAAATCATATTTAGTATAATCTATAACATGTTCTGCCCCAATTGAGCGTACCAAAAATAAATTATGTGTGCTACAAACACCATAAACCCTGGCACCATAATATTTGGCTATTTGAACAGCAGCAGTTCCGACCGAACCCGAAGCACCATTTATAAGTACCTTTTGTCCTTTACGGATATTACCTTTTTCGACAAGAAATGGTAAAGCCGTTAATCCACCATTAGTAACTGATACAGCTTCTTCGAAACTTAAATTATTCGGTTTAATAAAGATACCGGCATTCTCATTCATACATTTATATTCGGCATATGAACCCATGCTCATACCGGTATTTCCATAAACTTGGTCTCCGGTTTTAAATAATTTTACATTTGCACCAACATTTTCAATCTCACCTGAAAGTTCCAAACCTAAAATTTTTCGTTTGGGTTTTAAAAAACCATTAATTCCGGGCGATTTCCGCATTCCCGGATCTTCCTTTTCAACCGTTGTGGCATGAATTTTTATCAATACTTCATTATCCTTTGGAACAGGCTTCTTAATTTCAGTTATTTTAAGTACCTCCGGAGGGCCAAATCTATCATAAACAGCTGCTTTCATTATTTTAATTTCTTATTTCTTAATTTATCCTTATCAGGGTCATACATAAATACTTCACTCAAACTTGTTTGAAAAATATAGGCGATGCGAAATGCCAGTTCCAGAGAAGGAGAGTAGTTGCCTTTTTCAATGGCTACTATTGTTTGCCTTGACACACCTGTTTTATCAGCCAGTTCTTGCTGTGTCATTTCGTTGGCATTAAATCTTAATCTTCTGATATTATTGCTTATTGAACTTTTACCCATGCTTAATTCCTCTTTTATAAAAATATATTTGTGCTATACTCTCAACTATACTTGAAATAAAGCATGATGAAATTAATAACACAAACATTACCCAGATATGCATTCCAATTGTTATAGCTCCCATTGCAAGGAAAAATATTAAGGATTGTACCCAACGTGATATTCTAAGTGATTTTAGTTCAATCAATTTATCCATTTCATCTTCCGAAGTTGGCATGTCTTCATTTGTAATTATTTTGTTTATAATAGCAAAAATGATGTGAAGTATAATCTGAGCAACTATCATAATAGGGACTAGAATTATAAATGTTTTACCCCAGAACTTTAAGTCATTTAAGATCTCCGGGTTGCTATCTATATAGTTGTTATAAATGTATAAAGCATAAATACCAAGAATTATTACTGTCGTGATTAAGGAAAACAGAATTCTATTTTCTCTTCGATACATTTTTTCTTCCATTGTCTTATATATTTTACTTAATGTTAAATATTATCGATACAAAGTTAAAAATAATATACATAATGTCAAATATATTTGACATTAATTTTTTAAATTTATCATTTATAACCTAACTAGAATGATTTTACTTTTTTATCTTTAAACGCTTTTTATAAGAATTTACCTTGTTTTAACATATCAGTAATGGAAACTTTTAGAAATTTCAGATTTATTTTTTTAGGAACATTAATTATTCTCATTTTAGTAGGAGCTAGTTATAATGCAAAAGCTAAAAAAGTGCCGGGGTATTTAATAACAAACGAGGACGATACCTTGTATGGTGAAATAAAAATATCACATTTTAATATTTTAACAGGAGACTTTTTGTTTAGAAGTATTTACATGGATCAGCTTCATTTTGAAGTTGTTTTTAGGGAAAATGATACTGGAAAATTCTCTGCATTCAAGGCAGGTGAGATCCTGGGATTTGGATTTGATCATAGGAAACAATCTTATATTTTTCAAAGTTTTATTCTAACATCCAATACTCCGCTTAAAAGAGAAAAGTATACCTCCCGTTTTTTGCAGTTATGTTACTTGGGAGAAGTGGCACTATATAGAGATGTAAACAGAATTGCTAATTATGATAATACAACAGAGACAGTTCCAATATTAACCGATGAAACTTTCGTATATTATGAGTATTACCTATATAACTTAAAGGAAGGTTTAAATAAAGTGGAGCCAAAAGAAGGAATAAGTACGATCACGGATTTATTGTATTTATATAAACTTGAAAAGGAATTTATTGAGCAACTTCCAGGTTCTTATAAATTTAAGGACGTAAAACAAATCTTAATATCTTATGATATTTGGTTAAACCAACAAAGAAACAGAAAAATTAAAGCTTAAATTTATACTTATACCGGGTTAAACAAGATCATTCATAAACCGGCAATTGCAGAATTTACTGTTCCGGATTTCATATTAACTTTGTTTAATTAGTACTCCAAAGGTAACCAATCGGCAATTCTTTTACCAGCCATTGAACCTGTCCAGCGAATACCGGACGGATCGAAATTTCCGTTTTCTTCAAATAATACTAAACCCGATACGATCATTTTAGATTCAATCTCAAAAAAATAGATTCTTAAACTCCCTTTATATTTAAGGTATTTATTATTGCTTTCATCTTCAACAACGATATCTTTATATTTGATCTTTTTGTTATCGGAATCTACTATTCTATATCGATTTCTTGATAGGTCATCATTCCATAAAGATCTAAAAAAATGCATCCTGGATCCATTATAAACATATTTTCTATTTTTATCTGTTAGCTCAATCTTTCTTGTTGGGTCCTCTTCGAAGATGAAATTCCCTGTAAAAAAAACAAATTTACTATCCCTGTAATATTCAAATTTGTCAAGGTAATAAGTTATTTTATACCCCAGGGCTTTATTTTCAATAATAAGAGGTTTTGATACATAAGCTTTAAGCGTATCTTCATCTTCAAAGTAGTTGAACGTAATATCTTCTTCATTAACTATTGCACAATCCCAGGAGTTATCCGTCGTTCCCAAAAATTCTTCTCTAAACAAACGTAAGTGTTTTTTACGTAACCGAACCAGTGACTTGGAATTAATTACTGCTTCATTTATATCATAAACTTTGGGAGTTAATTTTACTAAAAGATCTTCACCCTCGTATAGATCTTCTACAGATTTGGAGTAATATCCTATAGCACTACAAGTTAAAGCTTTGGTTTTATATTTTGTTATATCGATTTCAAAATCTCCATTTTCATTTGATGAAGTTCCCACAACGGTTCCACTAAAATAAATGGTTGCAAAAGGAATTTCTTTTTGGTTATGTTTATCAATTATTTTTCCCTTTATAACCTGCCCATAGGTAAGGCTGTATAAGCTAAAGAATAAGATCCACAAGGTAATTTTTTTCATAATTAGAATATTTATTATAATGTAGATTAACAATAACTCCGCTTCCCTTAATTGAACGTAAAGTTATATTATTAACTTAATATGTCCATTATTTTCAATAAAGCTCGTACAATATAAAACATCGTAAAACTGAATACAAGCCAACTTTTAATTGTGGAAATGCTTTAATAATAGTTTAGATAGGATCTTATAAATGCATAAAATTACTCGTTTATTAACTCTTCATACATTTTCTTGGTTTTTAGAATAGTCATTTCAGTATTGAGTTCGGTCCTTATTCTTTCTTTTGATTTTTCACCCATTAGTTTGCATAATTCACGATCATTGTATATGCGCATAATGGCTTTACTTAAATCTTTAGGATTTTTAGCACGAACAACCAATCCATTTTCACCATGAACAACTAATTCCGTATTTCCGGGGATATCGGTAATAACAGGAGTAGTACCTAAGGACATTGCTTCAAGGACCGATTTTGTAATGGATTCACCTTTAATTGAAGGTAGTACGAATGAATCGCATGCAGCAACTATATTTAACACATCTTTCCTAAATCCCAGTATATGTACTTTATCTGCCTTATCATCTGAATTTATTATTTTCATGTGTTTGGGTATGTCCATATTTCTTCCGGCAATTAAAAGATGAATAGTTGCATCGGATGGAAGTAAGTTCATAGCTTTTAATAAATACGGAACTCCCTTCATTCTTCTGTTGTTAGCGACATTTATCAATAAAAATGCGTCTTCGGGAATACCTAACTCACTCTTAATGTCAATAGGTTTATAATCTTCGTACCACTTAATATCATGTCCCTTGTTAATGGTAACCGGAACTTTTGTTTTAAAGATTTTTTGTCTTCTGATCAGCTTTTCAACACCAATTGAATTACAGAAGACTCTATCGACCCTGGGATGTAAGTATTTTAAGTAGGCCGTAGGATCCCACCAATGTATATTTCCTGTGTAACCTCTATATAGTACAACTTTTACAGGTAATCGTTTGGCGGCTTTTATTCCGGTTTGTATGGCCCTGGAATTAAACAAGTGAATAATATCAATGCCATTCTCAATAATGTAATCACGCACTCTTTCTATTTCAGAACGTTTACCTTTATGATCAGGATGAAATTCGACTACCGTTATACCGGCATCTTCAAATCTTTTTTGCATCTGTGTTCCGGGGTAAGTCATAATGTGGACATTAAATCCCATTTTAGCTAACCCCATAAAAATATTTGCTTCGGGACGGGTTGAGTGATAATCTCTGTAGTTGCTTATAACCAGTACGTTGATTGACATTTTTAGTATGTTAAGATTATTTTATAAAAACATGGCTAAAATAAGTTTTTTTTAAAGCAAACAGAGCGTTCTTAAGATAAAACTTATTTTATAGCAAATAAAGTGGGGGACTTATTCTAAAATTCAGGCTCAATACTGTTTCTTAACGAAATATAGTTTTCATAATCGTTTTTGTATTCCATTCTCTTTTTTACGGTTTCATCGAAGTTACCGTTTAATCCAATCAGTAGCTCCGTAACCTCACGAACAGCATTTTCTCCTCCCTGATTAGCACTTATATAATCGCATAATCCATTATTTAAAATAAATTCCTTGAATAATGGACTTGCATTCCTTTTTACGCAAAAGCTCAGATTACAAATTTCAGCAGCGCTAAGATCCAAAATATCATCAAAAATAAATGCGGTTTGATCTAAAGAGAATCCATTTATATCAGCTAATTTCTTAATTGCTTCGCCTTTATCCTTAGCTTTTAGTAAAACTGCATTTAAATGCTCTCTTTTAGCAAAGTTTCTTGCAGTTAGATTATTCTCACCGGTAACAATAGCAACAAAAGGTAATTTATTGTGTTTTAGCCAATAACTAAAACGTAACATGTTTATGCCCATTGAATCCGCTTCGGAAAATGGACTACCATCAGGATTGGATTTTTGCCCATTATTAAAAACACCATCCCAGTCGAATATAAAAGCATGAATATCTTTTAATTTGACTGAAATTTCGCGTGCAGGGTTTATAAAATGGCCTCCAATCTGTTCAAATTGTTTTTGAATACTCATTAAAGTAAATATTGTACATCGATCAAACCTACGAATTTATCTCCGTCTTTTGCAACCAATGTATCTACTTTTTGATCTTTAATTAATTGTTTAGCTTCGAAAAGACTGGCATTTACATCAATACTTACAGGGTCATGATCATCCAGTTCGGAAAGGTTATATTCGTGAACATCCTTACCATTTTCATGTAAAATTCTGCGAACATCTCCATCTGTAAAAATACGCCTGATAGTGTTTTCATTTTTCATAACAACCACTGCACCCAGTTTCGACTTAGTCATTAATAATAATGCATCTTTAACTTTTCCGGCTCCGTTTATTTTTATGTCTTCTGTTCTGACTATATCGCCAACTCTGGTGGTTAATATTCTAGTATCCTCAATGAATTGATTCGTACCAATGGTGGTAAAGTGATTTTCTGTTAGCTTTTTCATGATCTTCCAGGGAATAGTGCACGTATGTACGCCTATATTTAAAGCATTTTTAACATGTTCTACATGGCGAACAGAAGAAAACATCACTTTTGATTTGTAGTTGTATTTTTGGGTAATTTCAACACATTCTTTTACTAGCCCCAAAGCATCATGTCCCTGATCTTGTAAACGACCTACCAATGGGCAAACATAAGTAGCTCCGGCTGCAAATGCCATATATGCCTGCTGCACTGTATAGACCAAATGTAAATTAACCATTAATCCTTGATTAACCAACATTTTACATGCTCTTGTTCCTTCAAGTGAAATTGGAATTTTAAATACTGTTTTTTCTTTTGATAAACCTAGCTCGATTAATCTTTGAGCTTCAGTCACAATTTCTTCTGCAGTGTCTCCTAATGCTTCAACCTGAAGAATGTCAACGTATTTTGCAATCTCCAACATCTGTGCATCGATATCTTTCACACCTTCCCGTACCATAAAGGTTGGGGTAGTGGTAAGACCTGTCAAGTAGCCCAGTTTACTGGCTTCTTTTATCTCTTCTAAATTAACTGAATCTAAATATAGTTCCATTTTATCTGTATTTTTTTTCTGTTGAATGTAATTCTATTAAAGGTTTTAAAAATTCTTCCAGATCAGCCACACATAGTTGACTTGCAGCATCGCACAAGGCTTCTGAAGGATTTGGATGTGTTTCAATAAATACACCATCAATACCCGAAGCAACACCAGCACGTGCAAGAGTAGGCAGGTATTCTCTAAGCCCGCCTTTTGGGTCAGCGCTGGGAATACCGTATTTACGAATGGAATGCGTTATATCGAAAATAACCGGATATCCCAATTGTCTTAGATCGTAAAAGCTTCTTGGATCAACGATCAAATCGTTATATCCAAATGTATAACCACGTTCGGTAAGTAATATGTTCTTGTTCCCTGTTGATTCAATTTTCTCAACCGGTTTAATCATATTTTTCGGAGAAATAAACTGACCATGTTTTAGATTTACAACTTTACCCGTTTTGGCTGCCTCAACCACCAAAGTGGTTTGCATGCATAAATAAGCCGGAATTTGAATGATATCAAGTACTTCGCTTGCCGGTTTAATCTGCTCGGGAAAGTGAACATCCGAAACAACCGGAACATCAAATTCAGTTTTAATTTTTTGTAGTATTTCCAAACCTTCTTCGATCCCCGGTCCTGAGTAATAATCTACAGAACTTCGGTTATCTTTCATAAATGAGGATTTAAATACAAGCGGGAGAGAAAGTTTTTGAGAAACCTCCTTTAGTTTCTCTGCAGTTTCCATCATGATACGCTCATTTTCAACAACACAAGGACCTGATATAAGAAAAAAACTGCTCCAATCGATTAATTTGTCATTCATATCTTTTCGCGTTCTGCTAACTTCAAATAATTGGATTAACGTTCGACGACGAAAATAAGTAAATAGAGTAAACACAAAGTATTCTGTGCATTAACCTTTTGTTACCTTAGTGTATATTAATTGTTATGAGGTTATTGTAGGAGATTTGTAAAGATATTTAGTGGACCATTCGCCTTTTGAACAAGCTTTAAATTATATATAATCATTTTATCAATGAGCTAAACATTTTAAAGAAATACTAATAATGTTTTAATAGTTAAAATTGTGTTTTCAATTAGGTTTATCAGAATTTTATTTAACTCCTTTAAAAGCTTTCTTTATTTTGACTTTGAATATAATTCCTCTTATTATAAGGGAAATACCAACAATAATTGCTCCATACATAATGCTGTATTTCTCCTCGGTAAATTTTATAGCTTTGGTATAAGAAGCTATTGTAAGAAGTATACCAAAGAATACTAAGACAATTCCTCCAACCAAATAGTTAGTACCCTTTTCTTTAATTTCTTTTTGTACTTCATGGAATATACCTACCTCGTTATCCTTAGACTCTTTAACTGTTTTTTGAGTAATATTAACCTCATTTTCAATTCTTGATTTTTCTTTTCGATTTATGTAATTATTACAAATCTCTTCTTGTTCAGGTGTTATAATATTTCTTTCAAAACCAAGCTGCATAGTTTCGATAACCTTTTCCTCATTATGGTTTTCAGGATGCTCTAAAATTTCTTCAAGCTCGCTATTTGTCATATTTTGTAATTTATCATAATAGTCTACAGGATTTTTCATCATATTGTTGTTTTATAGAATGATTATATTTTAAGTAAATGTTTGCGAACTTTAAATCTTCAAACTCAGTTTATTTCTTAATTCATCATCCAAAAATTATTTTAAAGCTTTCTCTTTATCATCACATTAAACTAAATGTACGATATTTATGAAATAGATTATTAGTTATTAAGTTTACTTTTTTAATGTCACCCGATGACCTGTTTACCAAAGGGCAGACACGGAAACTTAAAAGTAACCAAAATTGCCAAACCTGCAAAATAACCGGTATGCTTTACCTATTGGAAAAGTAATATTAGCTTTAGAAATAGTAAATACCTAAAAGGATATAATTTGAATTAATTTTAAAACATTAACACATTATCGGTGTTTCCTTTACACTATTTGTTCATAAAATATTTTTCGAAAGTTATTTTTAATGGAAAATGGCAAAAATAAAGTATACTTCTGAAGAACGTTGGACACTCATAGCAACCATTTTGGCATCAAGTCTTGTGTTTATTGATGGTACTGCCTTGAATATTGCTTTGCCCGCTTTACAGGTTGATTTGGGTTTATCTGGTGCACAACTTATGTGGATTGTAAATTCGTATGCTTTATTTTTATCTGCACTATTGTTATTGGGTGGGGCCATGGGAGATCGGTATGGCAGAAACAAAATTTTTGGTATTGGCTTATTTATATTTATGGTTGCATCGCTGGTGTGCGGAATCTCCCAAAACTCTATACAACTTATTAGTGCCAGAGCTTTCCAGGGTGTGGGAGGAGCTTTGCTAACTCCGGGGAGTTTATCTATTATTACGGCAAGATTTTCTTCAAACAAAGTGGGTAGTGCCATTGGTTTGTGGTCGACCTTCAGTGCCTTAACAGCCATAATCGGTCCTGTGTTGGGAGGGTGGCTTGCCGAATTGGGTTTGTGGCGCGTAATATTCTTTATTAATATACCTTTTTCAATATTTGTTCTTTGGGTAATTTTTAATCGCGTACAGGAAAGTAAAAACTCCGAAGTGGTTAAACTTGATTACCTGGGTGCGTTCCTTGCAACTATCGGTTTGGCTGGTATTACATACGGATTTATTGAATCCTCAAACCGTGGATTCAACGATATGATAATCGTTGCTTCATTAGTTATAGGAGGAGCAGGATCCATAGGATTTTTATTATCGCAACATTATGGAAAAAAACCTATGATGCCATTGAGGTTATTTAAATCGGTGGATTTTAGTATTACCAATACAGGAACCTTATTTATATACGGAGCTTTAAGTGCTACTTTGTTCTTTTTACCTTTAAATCTTGTTCAAGTGCAGGGATATACCGAAAGTCAGGTTGGGTTAGCCATTTTACCTACCATTGTATTAATAACCATATTATCAACTATTTCGGGAAGGTTGTCGGATAAATTTGGTGCAAGGTTGTTTTTAACTTTTGGCCCGTTAATAACGGGTTTTGCTTTTCTTTTATATGGTTTTCAAGGATTAACCAATGGGCCATCGGTATATTGGACAAGCTTTTTTATTCCAAGTGCTTTATTGGGGCTAGGCATGGGATTAACGGTTGCTCCGCTTACCACAACAGTAATGAAATCGGTTTCAAAAAACAATAGTGGCGTTGCGTCAGGTGTAAATAATACAGTTTCGCGCATGTCAGGGGTACTTTCCGTTGCATTAATGGGAGCTATGGTTATGTATTATTTTAAAATTCATTTAATTACACAGGCGCAAGAAATAAATGTATCTTCAGAAATTATTGAAGGCTTAAAAAACGATGCGATCAATCTTGGAGCAACCAGGCCGCCAGAAAATACTCCGGCAAACCTGATAAATGGATTGAATTTGGTCATTAAAAGCTCTTTTATCAGATCGTTTAACAGTGTGGCGTATATTTCAGCCCTGGCAGCCTGGATAACTGCTATAATGTGTTTTACACTTTTGAAAAAGCATAAAGTAAATGTTCAGGAAAATTGATGTTAAAGGGGCAGGATTACCGGAAATACTGAATTTTTAGCGGCTTATTTATAACTGCTCATATTTTATGACGCAATTGTTAATTCTAATTTTCAGAATTCCTATATATTACAACAGAACCTACTAACATATCATGAATAGCTTTTCTTTTTTTATTCCCAGAGACTGTCAATAGTGATAACCAACCTAAAAATGCTTTAACAATAAATCGAATAATTGCTAAAGGTAAAAGTATATTTTTCTCTTCATTACGATGTCTTCTTACTCTTATATTCATAATCATATGACCTATAGTACCACCAAAGAAACTTGTAAAAATTGGATCGTAAAGCAAAAATATAAATACGAATGCAATTTTCTTTGCTACATCCGGCACATTTTCAAATAGCGAAAAAATATACGTTACTAAAACTAACTCGCTAATTAAAATAATAGAATCAATCACAACTGCTTTTACTCTATCAGATACATGTGGGTAATTTTTCTCAGTCATTATTCTATTTTTAAATATTTATTTTTCTACAACAGTTGTTAATTTATCAGATTGAAACATTACTGCTGGAGATATTACTTTTTCGTCCAAAGGAATAGTGTCACCATAACGTTTTGCCATTATTTCTTTTACAATTTCATTCTCTAAGTCAAATTCTCTCAAAGATTGAAGTTTACCAATTTCAATTCCTACAGCTTCCTTGTATATTTTCCAAACCAGTTCAGAACAGTAGATTTTTTCATTTGACCATTCGAAATAGATATCATAATTCTTCCCAATAAACGTTTCTCCAATAGACTTCATTTTCATTAAGTTCTCGCTGGTCAAATATTTTTTAGACTCTTTCAATCGTTTAACCACAAAGTGTTTCTTTTCGCCGCGATTTATCCATTCATGAAGCGGTGTCAATTTCACAGGTTGAACAGCTTCATAAACCATGATGTTGTCATTCTCAACATATATAATTCCCATATGACTATATTTCGAATGTGTAGCAAGTTGTATCGCTTTACTTTGTTGCGATTTTGAGGTTTGGAAAATAATATCTCCACTTTTCAATTTTTGTTCAAAATTGTCAGTAGAACAACCAAGAAAAATAAATAGTATTAATGAAATTGCCTTTACAGAAATGTTTTGTCTCATGCGTTTTTTCTCAGAATTAATATGTATTACACATTGTATGCAAATTATTCAGTCTCGTAATAAAATTTCACTGCGTCAAAAATGTCTCTCAGATGCTCTCTGGTAATTCTATGAATGTCAAGTTTAGACAAATTAAGAATTATGTAATTTAAATTCTCTTCAGAATAAGTTTTTCCTTTAGTTTCTACAAATTCATCCTGAATTTCTGTGATTATCTCGATGTCATTTCGAGTTACAGTCTCCTTAGTTTTGGCTAAAATATTATTATAAATTGTATTAGTCCTTTCATCATAATCATTCTCTGTTACTAGTTTCGTGATGTCTTCTCCACCGGAAAAGTTGATATGAAGAGCTTCTAAAGAATTTCTCAAGCCTCTAAACGGCTTGGTAATACTAAAACCCCACCAACCAAATAAAATTGTCAAAATGGAATAAGGTACTCCTGGTAAAATTAAATTTTTCCCACTGTGAATTTCATAAACTTTAGAATTTGAATAAACTCTGTATGGGCCTAAGTTAATAGAGACCTTATAAAACCTTTGTAAAACTTCCTGCTCTTTCATTAGAGTAAAATTTATATATTATGTGTAATGTTCTTCTGTTATTAAGCCTTGTAGGAGAAGCGTTTCAGTGTCACCCGTAATCGAAAGATAAAGATAACTAAAACCTTGCATGCTGGCAAGCAGGTTGTCAAAATACCACTGAAACCTGTATGTTTTATGACTTGCTGTTAGCCACTGTTTATTTTTTATTCTACATTAATGTAATACTGCAAAACTGCTCTATTTGTATGAGTTTCTTTTTCAAGAATTAATATTCCATACTTTATAAATTTTTTAAAGCGAACTTCTTTCTGCCCGAAAATAAATTCCTGTTTATTTTCTTCAAAATTCTCATCTCTATCAAATTGTACCAAATTGTCAATTCTTTGAAATAAATTTTCCAGTTCTGTAAAATAAACAAAGTCTGAATAATTTTTAAATACACGACGATATGTTAAACCTACAACCTTATCTTTCTCATACTTCTGATGAATAACATAGTTGAAAAAATTAAAATATAATATTGGAAGTTCAATAGCAATCATTTCTGATTCAAATTCTTCAGATTTCTCATATTTTTCAACTACTTTATTAAAATCGATATACTGAAAAGCATTTTCAACTATTTCATCTGTTGAATTAGGAGGAAGATGAATCATATCGTCAAGTACTTCTCTAAATTCTTCAAACGAAAGAATTTTTGTAGGTATTTTAAATTCAGAATATAAAACTTTCGATTTGATTCTTAAATTCTTGTCATTTACTACGAAATAATCACAATGAGCGCCATAAAAAGCATGCTCGGAATCTACAACAATATTTTTAGCAGTATCAGTTGGCTTTTTAAGCTTATCAGATTTAAAACCAATTATGTCCAAGAATAAATAGGCTGTTTTAAAGAATTCAAATCGGGTTGTAGGTTCTCGATATTTAAATGCTGTTTGAACATAGTCAATAAAAGTAAGATTTGTCTCAAACGAATTTAAATACTCATTTATGTTTTCAACAACTTCCTTTTCATTCCAATTTCCTGAATTCGCTTCAATTTTAAACCCTTTTTCATTCAGTGTTTTTCTAAACTCTTTATAAAATGGACGACTTCCAATGAAATTTTCTGAAAACAATCCAATATCTGAAAAGAATTCTAACATATTAGAATTTGATTTTAAGTTTGGAAACATTTGATTTAGGACTTCTCTATTTTCATTATTAATTTCAATAGGCACTATTTGATTCTTGAATAATGTCTTCAACATTTTACCATACTTTCCTAAACCAAGTTCTTTTCCAAATTCATCTAATTGGTCAAATAGACTATTAATGTCATATTCTATCGGCTCATTATGATTATCTTTAATATCCTTAAAGTACTGTGATGGTTTGCAAAACAAACACATTGTTCTTTTTTTTTCCCAGCGGAGTAAATGCTTTTCAGAAATCTCATCAAGTGTATTTAAATCATTCCAGAACATTTTATTTTCAGGGCTAAAGCTTTTCATTAAATCGTGGAAATGCGCTGGTGAGTATGGAAAGAGTAGTTTTGTCTTATGACTTAGAATTTTTTGTTTGAAATTTAAGAATTCATCTTTTTTTAAATTACTAAAAACATTCCAGTCAAGGTAGATTCTAATCATAAGCAATTTTCAAAAAAATATATTGTGGCTAACCTGATTTACTGGACGTGCGGGAGTTTCTCGTGATTCACTGTCACCCATTGCAAAAACCAACACGAATATACATTTTTGTCATCAAACTGCCAAAAACCCCGCATGTAGTATCATTGTGCGTTTGGATAAATAAAATCAACCAATTACAGGTGTTCCAAATATAGGCGAAATACCATTTGGATAACGCTTAATTATCTTTTTACAATTTTTCACATAGAATTTGTTTGATTGTTGATCTTTTTCCCAAAGTTCAAATCCTTTAATCATATCATCGCAAAGTCTTGCTATATCAATTAATAATGATTTATCATTAGTATCGGATCCTACTATACAACAATGAATAGATTGTAAACTTTTATATCCTTCCGTTCCAGGCTCTAAAAATAAAAGTCTGTTAAAATCTTTTTTATCTGTTGTTATTCCTTGATGAAATAAAGAGCATCTAATACTCCATAAATGTTCAGCTGTCAATTGTCCTTTTTGTCCATATTTATTAGGAGCTAAGTCAGAAATATATTTATTAATCCAATTCTTATATTTTTCAGAATCGCTATTATTATTCTCCGATTGAAGAGCAGAACAAATATCTGGAATAGCTATTGTCATAAAAAGTGCAGAGTAATACAGTTTGCAGGATAGTGCTCCATTAATTTGATCAATATAATCTTTCATTTTTGTTTATGAAATTAAGTCATAATTTTGTTTTATTATTCGAAAAAAGTCATCAATAGCTGTCTGTTTGGCTTGCAGCTAACCTTGTAGATTAGTAAACTAAAAATATTGTTATTAAACTTAAAGATCTCTCTGGTGCACTATGCGTTAACAATAGTGCGGTTTTTCCCCACCTTGATTCACAATCGCCTATTATTGATTTTACTAAGATAATATTTAGTTAGCAAAGCACAAACTCCGCATGTAGTTCGAACAATAGTATAAATTGATTACCAATATATCGCCAGAGTAGAGTATGATTATTTTTTAAGAGCAACCATATACCATCGCTCTCTGTTCCAAACTTTCCAGGCTATTCCCGAAAGGCTTGTCTGTCATTAAATGTCTATATTTTATTCATAAGCAACCTAAAAGGTATGACCATGTCATTAATCAATAGAAGGTTTAGTTAATGACCAATGGCTGTGGATGATTTTCCACGTGTTATTTTCTTCAAGCCTATACACTTCGGTGCAATTCTCTCTCCAGAGCGTTTCACCTGAGTATGATTGCAGATTATAGGTCAGGACTGCCATAGTACCGGTTTGTTGTACAACGGGATTTATTATTTCGAATTTATCCATTTTTACTTTTCCACGCATACTTTCATACAACTCTTTTATCTTGTCCCAACCGTCAAGCCGCCTTTCGTGGGCAGGGTCGAAATATGTAAAGTCTTTCGAATAAAGTTCGAGATAGGGAGTAGGATTACCATTGTGCCAAGCTTCAAGAGCAGCTGTCTCTAAAGCAATTATTGTTTCTGTTGTAGTACGTTTATCCATAATGTTTTATATAAAATTTACAATTATTCTGTTTTGATATTCTTAATCGAATTTTTATTTGTTTTCAAACATCCAAGCAATAACATACATATTCATAATAAACCACTTATGCCGAATTTGCATGATGCACATCTGGTTTTGGGTATGAAGCGGGCAGGATTGCTGCCAGATTTCAGTGTCCTCCGTGGACGCTGAAACAAACCTCCCTTTACTCGGAACTCGCACTTTCATATTCTCTCTAATTCTAATATAGAAAGGTATTTAACATTGAATCAATTCAGCAAACCAATTACCATCAATAAACTATACTGTTTGAAGCTTACACATTGAACATATAAATAAAACTAAGAAACTTAACACGGGCCTTATTCCATCCCGTTTTATCTTTAAACAAAGATGTTAATTCGCTATATTTGTCTTCTACCTTAGTATTCTTTTTCATTACAAAACGGTGTGAGAATCTTTTGTAATATATTTAATGTCAAGTGTTTATTTTAGTTTTTTAATGAATTGTATTTTTGTCATGTAATAAAGAAGCGTTTTTATTTTTAGCAATTTCTATTGCTTTTTCTAATACTTCATCTCTTCCATTTTTAACTCCTTGCAACGTTCTTGTAACAGGATAATCGGGTTGAAAGCCAATTAAGTGATGCTGACTGCCATCATGCTTTAAAACTTTCATTCCAGTCCACATTATACGAAACCCATTTGGAAGATTAATATAGTTTGCATTTCCGTTACAACCAGCTGTAGGCTCTCCGACTGTGGTTGCCAAATTATAGTGGTCAATGATTCCCATGGATGTTTCGCCGCTGCTGACTACACATGGTGCTGTAATAATAATACTTTTAGATTTGAAGAAAGGTAGTTTGGGTTCTAATGACCAGTTGGTCTTATAAAAATTCATTTTTTCTCCGTTAGGATATATTATCTGCGGCATATTCCACCATGCTGAGTTTACCGATGTTTTTATTAAATGAGGTATTAATTGAGTTAGATTCAATTTGCCACCCCAACGGTAATCATAAATAACACTTTTTGCATGTGCTAAGTCCTCCGATTGGTTTAAAATATCCTCATATGTGCAGTTTCCTAAATGAACATAAAAAATACCTGATTCAATTTCTTTGATTGTATCATACCGGCATTTCATCTCATTTATGGAATTAAAGAATATATTTTTAGTTGTATTTATATTTTGAATGTCAAAGGATTTTATTTCCCCATCTCTTTCGATAGAAATATTTGTGTGCTCAGATTCGAATTTGCTCCCAAATACATTTAAAGCTCTGTGTCTTTTTAATTGAGGAGAACCGGAGATAAGTTTTTCCATTTCTTCTAGTACTTTCTGAGCCTCTAAATTATCTGCTTTTTTTATGATATCACCAACTTTTAAATTTGGGTTGTTTGATGCTGTTATTACAATATTATCTTCAATCCATTCCGTTCTAATTGGTAGATGATACATTCTTTTACCATATACCACACCATGTCCATCTTCAAGTTTGGCAACCATCTCACTGAGGGTTTTAGTGAAAGTTTTATTATCATCATTTGAATAGGTTTTTTCAATAGTTTCAAGCAAAATATTTTGCCAATCAACTTTAACTACGTCAAAATAAGGATAAAAATGTTGAAATACATTCCATGAAATTATAACACTTGCCAAGTTGCTGTATTTATTAAAACCGGATGAAATATTTACATTTGAAATTTCTTCTTTTAATGCACTTAATAATTTTTCATTTGTTATTGGGTAAGTTGTTTTGTTTTTTTCATACAACGCAAGAGGTACAATACAATAAAGATTATTTCCAATGGGTTCATTTATCGTTTCTCCAAATTTAGGCATCTCTTCAAACTGCTTCCCGGTATAGTGTGCTATTAAAGCAAATTTTCCAGAATAAGGCCCAATGTCAGTCAGTTCAATTTTGTGTCCCTGCTCATCAAATTGCCAATTGTTTAGATTATCATTAATTTCTCCAAGTTCAAAATCCATATTAAGCGAATCTATTGATACCCAACTTGTTCCTTTTTTTACAGAAAATTCAAAATCATCTGCGTACAACGAAATTTCATTTTTTAGGGCTCCTCCATAATAAATGTATTTAATATTCTTCCCAACTTTATAGATAACTTCATATTTTTTCCATTCTGTCGAAGTAATATTTATAATACCTTTTGTGAGTAGCAAGGAAGTGTATTTTTTAATTTCATTTTCATTAAAAGGACACAAATACAAAAAAGCTTTCCCTCCTGAATCATTTAATTTAATTTTAAAATATCCTGTTAATTTCACCTCTTTTCCTCTAAGTTTTGTGGCATCTAATACAAATTTGCTAAAAAATGAATAAGTTTCATTAGATGCTTTATTTGTACGAACACTTTTGTATATATTACTCTTTTTTCCCAAGTTAACTCCGGAATGTTGCCAGGCAACAACTTTATTGTCAGAAAAATTAGGCGGAATGAGTAAATTCAAATCGATAGTTTCCTGAGATTTTGTATTAGTAATTTGAAGACCTTGAACGATAGGTGAAAAAAGATGAAATAAAGTATCCTTTAGTTCAGTATCGGATTTTATATTCTCAACTTTTTGAATACCTAGTATTGCAAATTTTTCCCAATCAATTTCTTGTGCCTCATCGCTTGGATGAAACCAGCGAGCATATCCATAAAGTTTAGCAAAACTTTCAATATTTTGAATTTTTCTTGATTCTTTTTGGCAACTAGAAAGCATTAATATGCTAATAATAATTGCAAAATATTTGTGGTAAATTCTCATGTTTACAGTGTTAAATATCTTTTTTTGAATCCAGGTCTAAATTTTCGCCTTGTTTTTATCAGGACAATTTGTCCTGATAATTTCCAAGTATGGGTGTTTATAAGTACTTTTTGTGCTATATAATTCAAACATGAAATTACTAAAAATAAATCATAAAAAAAACCATTGATCGAGGCTCATTTTATTTTCTGTATGCTAACTTTTAATTAAATATCCTTCCAACCGGGTAAATATCTTTTTGATCGTCCCAGTAAGGAGTTAATGCATAAAACCAGTATAGTTTTGCCCATTGGTTATTGTATATATCGGGATTTTCTTTTACAGCTTGTTTATATTGGTCAAGTAACTCAGGTTTTTCTTTGATCATTTCTCTTGCCATTTTTTCCATTACATAGGTTTCAACATATTCTTTTCGCTCAAATATGGAATTGAAAAATCCCCAGCGTACAAAAGAATCAGGCCCCGTGGGTTCCAACATATGAGCGATTATTTTAGCTGCTCTTTGGTTTGTTGGTACAATAATAGAACCGGCAGCATAAGTTTTTTTAATTGTAATCTCATTTAAATCAAAATTCCGGACCATTTGCCGACCCTCATAAGGTGATGATGCAAACTGAACATTACTAAAATGGTAAGTCTCAATCTCCATTTCCTTGTTTTTTTCCAAAACCGTATATTCAATTCCGTGTGTCTTAATACGATCGATCACTTCTGTCCATTCAACCGGTATGATGTATGATTCCGGAATTTTAGCCGAAACCGAAGGCACTAATTTCTCAAATAGAACCAATTCGTATTCCTTTGGTCTGTCACTGAACTGTACCCAAATTCCATCGCTCAGATCACTGGGTACAATATCGTAATCAACTCCTTTGAATTTAACCGTTGTACTATCTTCCTGTGATGTATAATAATTCAGTACAAAATCTTTTCCGGCCAGGTCTTTTGCTTCATTATCTGCTTTCAGGTTTATTTCCTGCAGGTTTTTATATTCCTGATCAACATAAGCAATGGTATGTCTCAATAAATGATAAGTTGCATCTACCCGTGTTTTATAATCTTTAAGCATGTGTGTTTCGACCAGTAAAGCCGGACGGTTCTGATAAGCCGAATATCCTGTTGAGTATCTTGGTGTGGCCGTTCTCCTGATCAGTCCGCTTCTTGGATCGTGCCATCTGCGGAAAGATACATACGGAAATATTAAAATATCGTCCTTTAAAAGATTTTTTTCAATTTGATCTAAATAATCAATCTGCCATTCGGTATGATCTTTATTCATATCGCCCATAATATGCATTCCATAGGTCATTTGGTATTGATAATCAGCGCCATCCGTTGTGTGAATATCCATAAACATATCCGGCAGCCATTGATTAAATAGTACAAGCCAATGTTGCATTTCAACAGCATCGGCCTTTAAAAAATCACGGTTCAGGTTTAAATTATTTGCTGTGGTGCGCCAACCCATTTCTTTGGGACCATTCTGATTAATTCTGCTATAAGGGCCAAAACGCTCATGACCGTCGGTATTAAAGATCGGGATAAAAAGGAGCGTAGTATTTTCCAACAGATCTTCATATTTTTTATGAACAATGATATCTCTGATAAGCATAAAACCGGCATCTTTTCCTTCCGATTCACCGGGATGGATACATGCTTCCGCCAACAACACTGCATTACCTGATTGTCTAACACTTTCGGGAGTAAAATTTTTATTCTTATCGACAATAAGCAGCGGTAAATCTCTTCCCTGCAAACTCTTTCCGAACGTTGTGTATTCAATAAAATCGGATGAAGCTGCTAATTTTTTGGCATATTCAATGGTAGCTTCATACCTTGGTGTTTCTAAAAAGTTTGATTTTTCGTAATAGGTTAACAGATTATCTTGTCCGTATACTGTGAATTGTACAATTATTAGAACTACAATTACAAAGATCTTTTTCATCAATTTAAACATTAAATTTAATTTTAAAATAAGACATTCATTCCTGAATAAAGTTTAATTTTATCTTAGCTTCCGGAAATTAGCCGTTGGCTGCTAGCATATACTAAACTTTGAACTTTCATCTTTCATGATATAATAATCGCTTAACATTAAAAATCTTTTTAAATTCATTATATTTGGTTCAATTTCACAATTTCTAAAATTAGCCCAATGAAAAAGAAAACTATTATTATTTCAGCATTAGTTTTTGTTGTACTAATCGCTGCAGGCTATTTATTTTTAATTAAAAAGCCCACAAAAAAAACGCAAAAAATTGACCCTGGATTTACAAGTTATATTTCAGGTTTTACTTCAGGTACGGTATCAAGCCAATCATATATCCGGGTTGTATTATTGGATGGAGTGCCGGAAGTTGAAGAAAATACCGAAGCACCAAAAGGTATTTTAAATTTTAAGCCTGCCTTGAAAGGACAAGCTTTATGGATTAACAACAGAACAATTGAATTTAGGCCCGATGAACCCTTACCTTCAGGGCAAATGTTTAACGCTGAGTTTAATCTGGGAAAGGTAAAACAGGTTCCTGCCAAATTACAGAAGTTCGGTTTTGATTTTCAGGTAATAAAGCAATCATATGTTTCATATGTAAAAGGTATCAAACCATATGATAACAGGAATTTAAAATTACAATCATTGGTTGGAGATATAAAAACTGCTGATTTTGCAAGTGCTGATGACATAGAAAAAATTCTGGAAGCAAAACAAGGTAACAGAAAATTATCTGTTAAATGGATGTCGAATGCAGAAGGAAGAGATCATATGTTCCAGGTTGATTCCATTAAAAGAACAGAACAACAGGAAA
Source organism: Bacteroidales bacterium (assembly GCA_028282785.1). Classification (GTDB taxonomy): domain Bacteria; phylum Bacteroidota; class Bacteroidia; order Bacteroidales; family UBA12077; genus UBA12077. The sequence goes on from JANQHE010000071.1 coordinate 75,407, forward strand.
CCGTTATTTTAAAGTGGAACGGAGAAGTTATCGGATCGGATGAAAAAACCGAAGATAAAGTAGACATACCTGCATTAGGTGATTTTAAAATAATGAATATAGCTGTTACACAGCAACCTTCTCAATTTATAACCTTATCTTTTTCTGATCCGCTAAATGAAAGACAAAATCTGGACGGATTAATTCGTTTGGAAAATGGAACATCGCTTCGTTTTATTATTGAAGATAATGATGTGAAGATTTATCCAAGCGTAAGACAATTATCTTCTTCCAGGCTAATTGTTGATCCGGGCGTTAAGAACATTTTAGGATATAAACTAAAAGAGTCTTTCACTTCAAGTGTCGAGTTTCAGAGCATAAAACCTAAAGTTGAGCTTATTGGTAAAGGAAATATACTTCCGAGCTCAAACGGGCTTATTTTCCCGTTTAAATCGGTTAATTTAAGTGCTGTAAATGTTCGCATCATCAAAATATATGAAAATAACGTTTTACAGTTTTTTCAGGAAAATCATTACAATGGTTACGATCGACTAAAAAGGGTTGGTAGAATTATATTTAACGATGAAGTTCCTCTAACTGCCGATCGGGCAGTGGATTATGGACAGTGGAACACATTTTCACTTGACTTATCTAAACTTATTCAGACAGAACCAGGTGCGATTTATAGAGTACAAATCAATTTTGATAAATCACAATCGCTATATCCTTGCCCCGGAGAAGAAGAAGTTACGGATGAATTTACTGAAGAAGAGGAAGAAGTTGATTTAAGTGATGTCGATTATTGGGCCTGGGGCGGTTATGACAGCTACGATTATTATTACGATTATAGTTGGAGGGAGCGCGAAGACCCTTGTTCAAAATCATATTACATGCGTAACAATCAATTGGTTTCAAGAAATGTGCTTGCTTCGGATTTGGGAGTTATTGCCAAAGGTGGGAACGGTAAGGAAATGTTTTTTGCTGTTACCGATTTGATAACAACCAAACCGTTATCAGGTGTAAGTGTTGATATTTATAATTTCCAACAACAAAAGATAGCTTCAACCACCACTGGAAACGATGGAATGGCGAAAATCGAAATAGATAAGAAACCATTTATATTGGTTGCCAAAAAAGGAACACAATTTGGCTATTTACGATTAGATGAAGGTTCGGCACTATCGTTAAGTATGTTTAATGTTGGAGGAAACAGGTCAAATAAAGGGATCAAGGGTTACATATATGGTGAACGAGGTGTTTGGAGGCCGGGTGATTCTTTATTTGTAAGTTTTGTTTTAGAAGATAAAAACGATGTACTTCCTGAAAACCATCCTGTTGTATTTGATTTGATCGATCCTCGCGGTCAGATATATTCACGTCAGGTTAAATCTGAAAGTGTTGGCGGAATATATGATTTCCGTACTAATACAACAAACGATGCGCCAACCGGTAATTGGTTAGCAAAGATCAAAGTTGGTGGATCAGTATTTGAAAAAACACTAAAAATTGAAACAATTAAACCAAATCGTTTAAAAATAGAGCTGGATTTTGGTCAGGATATTTTAACAAGAGATTTCACAGGACAAGGTAATTTGGATGTTAAATGGCTTCACGGTGCCGTAGCTTCAAATTTAAGTGCCGATGTTGAAATGAAATTGTCGAAAACAAAAACTAAATTTAAAGATTATCCGGGTTTTATTTTCGACGATCCTTCGAAAAAATATTATGGCGATGAATATATGGTATTTGACGGACAGTTGGATGCAAACGGACAAGCAAGTTTTTCTCCGCAATTATACGCTCAGAGTAATGCTCCCGGTATGCTTAGGGCCGGTTTTAAAATGCGGGCATTCGAAACAAGCGGTGAATTTAGCATAGGTTCAAAATCAATTTTATATTCACCTTATTCCAGTTATGTTGGTATGAAAATACCGGAAGGAAAAGGATGGAATGGAGCATTAATGTCTGATAAAGCTCATACAATTCCTCTTGTAACGGTTAATGAAAATGGAAATCCCGTAAGTAGAAATAACTTAAAGGTAAAAGTGTACAAGTTACGTTGGAGATGGTGGTGGGAACGTAACGAGGATGACGATGTAGCGCGATACATACGAAATACAAGCAGTACATTAGAATTTACAACAGATGCTTCCACAAAGGATGGTGAAGGCAGTTTTGAGCTAAAACTGAAGAAAAATTATTGGGGCAGAATGTTAGTGATGGTCACTGACCCTGTGAGTGGTCATAGTACGGGTAAAGTCATATACATGGATTATTCAGGATGGTGGTCAAGAAAAGATAAAGATGCACCGGGCGGTGCAACCATGTTAACATTTGCTTTGGATAAAAAATCATACCAGGTTGGAGAACAAGCCATCATAACTTTCCCTTCTTCTGCAGGAGGAAGAGCTTTGGTAAGCATAGAATCAGGTTCAAACGTGGTTGATGCAAAATGGGTTGAAACTATGGAAGGTTCAACAAGTTATAAATTTGATGTAACCGAAGAAATGGCTCCGAATGTTTATATTCATGTTTCGTTAATACAACCTCATAACCAAGCAGTAAATGATTTACCAATTCGATTGTACGGGGTTCAACCTATGATGGTTGAAAATCCTGAAACACATTTAAAACCGGTAATTTCAATGCCGGATGTGTTAGAACCAAAAGGTGACGTAACCATTCAGGTAAGCGAAGAATCCGGTAAAGAAATGTATTATACGGTTGCAGTAGTAGATGATGGATTATTGGATTTAACAAATTTTACTACTCCAAATGCATGGAATCATTTTTATGCCCGAGATGCTTTAGGAGTAAACACCTGGGATATGTATGATTATGTAATGGGAGCATTTTCAGGAGAAATGGCTGGATTACTGGAGATTGGTGGTGATGAGTTTGAAGAAAAGGAAGATGCTAAACAAGCTAATCGTTTTAAACCTGTTGTTAAATTCTTGGGCCCATTTAAACTGAAATCAGGTGGTAAGGCCAAGCATTCATTCACGATGCCAAATTATGTCGGATCGGTAAGAACTATGGTGGTTGCATCAAATAACGGCGCTTACGGCTCAACAGAAAAAACAACACCTGTAAAGAAACCTTTAATGGTTTTAGCTACTTTACCTCGTGTTGTAGGACCGGATGAACAGGTTAAACTTCCTGTAACAGTATTTGCAATGGATCCTTCAATTAAAAATGTGAAAGTTAGTATTGAATCTAACGAATTACTGCAAGCACAGGGAATTACAAAACAAAATGTTCTTTTTGAAAGAGAAGGAGATCAGGTGGTTTATTTCGACTATAAAGTTGCATCGGAATTGGGAATAGGTAAAGTAAAAGTTATTGCCGAGAGTGGAAAGGAAAAGGCCGAATATGAAATAGAGCTCGACGTTCGCGCATCGAATCCAAGGATTTCCAAAGTAATTAGTGCCGCTATCGATCCGGGGCAGACGTGGACAGAATCATATCAGGCTATTGGTATTAAGGGTACTAACAATGGATTACTTGAAGTTTCCAGAATTGTTCCGATCAACCTGGAAAATCGTCTTAGATTCTTAATAAGATATCCTCATGGTTGTATTGAACAAACAACTTCATCCGTATTTCCTCAATTATTCCTGGGTAATTTTATGGAATTAACACAATCTCAAAAAGATGAAATTGAGAAAAATGTAAAGGCCGGAATAGATCGTTTAAGAACTTTCCAACAGCCTGATGGAGGAATGAGTTATTGGCCCGGGAATTATGATGGATCCAGTGAATGGGGAAGTAATTACGCAGGGCATTTCTTGTTGGAAGCTAAACAAAAAGGTTATGATTTGCCTATTGGCTGGTTAGATGCATGGGTTAAATATCAAAAGAAAACTGCACGAAAGTGGTCTCCGGATCGTTCAGGTTCGAGATTGCATTACTATAACCGAAACGATTTAATTCAGGCTTATAGACTTTATACTCTGGCTCTTGCCGATGAACCTTCATTGTCGGCAATGAACCGTATGCGAGAAATGGATGGCTTATCATTGCAAGCGAAATGGCGTTTGGCAGCGGCTTATCATTTGGCAGGTAAACCGGAAGTAGCCGAAGAAATCATTAAAGATGCAGAAACAACTGTGAAGGAATATAAAGAATTTGGATATACTTACGGTTCTTCTCAACGTGATCAGGCAATGATCATAGAAGCACTGGCTTTAATGAAGAACCGTGCAAAAGCAAAAACATTAATTGATGATCTGGCTAAAGATCTAGGTTCTAATCGTTGGTACAGTACCCAGACAACTGCGTACAGTTTAATTGCAATATCTAAGTTCTTAGGGTCTGATTTCGAGGATAAAACATTAAAATTTGTGTATAAACTGAATAATGAAAAGCAAAAGAATGCCGTTACCGAAATGCCATTAACACAGTTTGCACTGGATATGAAAAATAATCCGAATGGAGCCGTTAGTGTTACAAATAATGGTAAAACAGTTGTATTTGCAAGAATTATGCTTGATGGAATTCCTTCTACAACTGAGGAAATATCATCGGAAAGTGATCTGAGAATGACTGTTCGTTATCTTAATATGGATGGTTACGAAATTAATATTGATAGAATTATTCAAGGTACTGATATAATTGCAGAAGTTACGGTACACCATCCCGGAATTAGAACGGACTACCAGGAAATGGCATTGAATCAGATATTCCCTTCAGGTTGGGAAATTAGAAATACCCGGATGGATGAGTTCGATGTTAGTTATGCGGGCGATAAACCGGAATATCAGGATATTCGCGACGATCGGGTTTATACTTACTTTGATTTAAGAAAGAATGAGCGAAAAACATTCCGAATTCAATTAAATGCTGCTTATTTAGGAAAATTTTATCTTCCGACAGTATATTGCGAAGCAATGTACGATAACGAAGTAAATGCTAAGGAAGCAGGAAAATGGATTGAAGTGATCGAACCCGGTAAATAAAAAAACAAAAGTCATTACGATGAGTCCCGGTTATGTTGAATATGATCGGGACGAAGGCGTAATCTTTAAATCCGGAACATTCAATTAAAAAGATACCTTCATGGTGACGTTTACTTTCAGCATGAAAGACAGCTATTTTCATTTTATCTATGCTAAAAAAGTATCTGAATCCTAAAAATATAATCACTTTAGTAGTTTTTCTACTACTTATTTGGTATGCTTTCTGTTTACCCAAGCCACTATTTAATGATCCAACGAGCACTGTTTTGGTTGATAATCAGGATCAATTATTGGCAGCTAAAATAGCCGGGGATGGGCAATGGCGATTTCCTAATATTGATTCGGTACCCTATAAATTCGAAAAAGCACTTTTGTATTTCGAAGATGAGTACTTTTATAAACATCCGGGTGTAAATCCGGTTTCACTATACCGTGCAACCAGGCAAAATATCAAGGCCGGGAAAATCATCAGCGGTGGTAGCACATTAACTATGCAAGTTATAAGGCTTTCAAGAAAAGGTAAATCCCGAAATATTTACCAAAAACTTGTAGAGTGTATATTAGCTACGCGAGCTGAGATAAGATATTCTAAAGAGGAAATATTGCAACTGTATGCGTCCAATGCCCCTTTTGGCGGAAATGTAGTGGGGCTTGAAGCAGCAGCATGGAGATATTTCCGGCAAACTCCGGAGAATCTTTCGTGGGCGGAAGCAGCAACATTAGCTGTATTGCCAAATTCTCCGGCATTAATTCATCCGGGTAGAAATAGAGATGAACTTAAAGAGAAAAGGAATTTTTTATTAAAGAAGCTATTGGATAAAAAGGCAATAGACGATCTGGATTATGAACTCGCTATAGAAGAACCTTTACCGGATAAGCCTTATTCACTACCTCAAAAAACACTGCATTTATTGAATAGAGCCATTAAAGATGGTTATGAAGGAGATTATGTACATTCTACCATAGATAGTTATCTTCAGGATCGAACCGAAGAAATAGTTGAAAGGCATCATAACATATTGAAATTAAATGAAATTCACAATGTTGCGGCAATTATTTTAGATGTTGAAACAGGTAATGTATTAGCATATATCGGAAATACTCAAGATGCAAATAACTCACATGAGAACCTTGTGGATATAACCGATTCGCCAAGAAGTACCGGGAGCATACTTAAACCATTATTATTTGCATGCATGCAGATGGAGGGAACTATTTTACCGGAAACCCTTGTACCGGATATACCAACTCAAATATCGGGTTACATGCCTAAAAATTTTGACAGAACATATGATGGAGCTGTTCATGCAAATGAAGCACTTTACAGATCATTAAATATTCCGGCAGTTCGTATGCTTCAGAAGTATGGCCTGGACAAATTTCACCACAAATTAAAAAAACTAAAACTGAGCACGATAAACAAACATGCGGATCATTACGGTTTGTCGCTAATTTTAGGTGGTGCGGAAGGTAAATTATGGGAAATTACCGGGATATATGCCAGTATGGCCAGGACATTAAATCATTTCCATAATTACAGTTCAAAATACAATAAACAAGACTTTCATTTGCCAAATTATGATCTGAACAAAACGATTTATCCTTCGAAAAAGGGAGAAAATGATATAAGTGTTTTAGATGCAGGTTCAATATGGCTTACATTTGAGACCTTAACTAATGTAAACAGGCCATTTCAGGAAACCGGCTGGGAAAGTTACGTATCGTCAGGAAATATAGCATGGAAAACAGGTACAAGCTTTGGTTTTCGTGATGGATGGGCTGTAGGAGTCACTCCTGAATATGCAGTAGGAGTTTGGATCGGAAACGCAACAGGAGAAGGACGGCCCGGACTTACAGGTTTAAACGCGGCCGGTCCGTTATTATTTGATATATTTAAACTTTTACCAGCTAATAAATGGTTTAATCCTCCATATGACGAACTGGTTAAAGTGCCAACTTGCAAAAAGAGTGGACATAGAGCTTCAAAATATTGTAGCGAAACAGATTCGGTTTTTATTCACATTTCCGGATTAAAATCAGAACAATGTAATTATCATAAACTGATTAATCTGGATAAAAACGGCCTTAGAGTGAACAGTGAATGCCGAAGTGTTTATGAAATTCATCAAGAGCCATGGTTTGTTTTGCCACCTGTGCAAGAATGGTATTATCGTATTAAAAATTCGAATTATAGAATTTTACCTCCTTTTGCAACGGATTGTGAACCTTTTGACGATACAAGAATGATGGATATTATTTATCCGAAGCAATTATCCCGTATTTTTATTCCAATTGATCTTGATGGTACCATAAGTGAAGTAATATTCCAAGTTGCGCACAGAAATCCCGAATCTACCATTTTTTGGCATTTAGACGATGATTATATAGGCAAAACGCAAAGAATACATGAAATGAACCTTAATCCTGAACCTGGGAAACATTTACTAACCCTTGTTGATGAAAAGGGAGAGACCCTTATTCGTGAATTTGAAATCCTTGGTAAATCTAATTAATAATCAATATCTCATCTACTTGTTCTCCATTACTATCATAAATAATAGAGTATACACCAATTTCGAATTCTTTAACTTCCAAAATCATTACAATACTAACTTCCACACAAGGCACAGGGTAATCAATGCTGTCCAAATGCAAAGAAACGTTTTTTAGTTTTACACCAATATCCTCAACCTGTATTTTATCCGGGAGAATTTTTCTTAATTCATTTACATCATCACCTGTAAATGCATCTGCCAATATACCACTTAAATTAGTCAGGGTTTCTTCAATGAGTTGATCTTTGGTTTTACTTTGAAAGATAATACTTTCAATCTTTTCTAATATCATATTTTTAGGGAGTATTAAATTCTAGTCGAAAATAAAGAAAGTATTTTATATTAAAAAACGATACAGCTATCAATAACAATTTGAGTATATAGGATCCCAATAAAATGTATATTTAAAAACATATTTTCAGTCCAAATTCTAAAACTGAATTTGATTATATTCGAATTTCCTATTATTAACCATTTAAATTTAAAAGTATTATGAAAAAAATTACCTTACTGATGATGTTTAGTATTTTGTTAAATTATCTTTATTCCCAGGAAAATTATCAACCTGGTTATATTATTGATAACAATGGAAAGAAAATCGAAGGATACATTGATTATCGAAACTGGAATAACAATCCGGATTTTATAAAATTTAAAGAAGAAACCAATAGTAGGGAATCTATTTTTAATCCAACTGATATTTTAGAGTTTTCTGTTTCATCAGATATTTATGAATCTGCCAATGTTAAAATAGAAGTTTCGCCAAGAAACACATCCAAATTAGATGATAATCCAACACCCAAGTATATTGAAAAGGAGGTTTTTTTATTGATATTATATAAAGGTGATAAAGATTTACTAATGTATAGATTAGCAGGTGGAATAAATCACTTTTATATAAGAGATGAAGAGAAAATAGAATACTTGGTTTATAAAAAATATAAGAAAATACTTGCTAGTACTCCATATGTTCAAAAACCTCATGCCGTTGTGATGAAAAATGAATTGTATAAGGGAATATTAACCCTTTATTTCAGCGATTGCTTTACAATTCAGTCTGATATCAACAATTTAGAATATACAAAATCAAGCATTACCAAGTTATTCGATAAATATATTGAATGTTCTGATTCTAAATTTGAATACATAAAACCAAAAGAAACCGTTCAAAACAAATTTGGTATTTTAGCAGGACCCACTATTACATTTCTAAATTTAGAATCAAATGTAGATCATAAGCTTTTATCATTTAATGGGAAAAATTCATATGATTACACGTTAGGTATATATTCAGATTTAGCTTTCCCAAGAAATTTTTATAAAATATCTTGGTATAATGAACTAGCTTACACACAATATGGCGCAGAAGCTACAAATTATATTGGCATAGGAACAACTGAATATTTGAAATTTGATTTTAAATTTATTGAATTAAACTCAATGCTTCGCTATAAATATCCTATTAAAAATAATTACATATATGGTAATCTGGGATTTTCATATGGTTTTCCAATTGATAAAAAGAGTGAATGTAAATCGGTAAATCCAACCAGAGAACAACCCACTATTGAAAATGATTTTATTAATACCAAAAATTATTCAGCCGGAATAAATATTGGAGGAGGTATTCAATTTGGAAGAATAAGTGGTGAAGTTAGATACTGTTTAGATGTATCTAAAGGTGTGTTTGACTATTCTATTGTTACTTCAAACTTTAATAAATTATCATTAATTATTGGTTATACAATAAACAAATAAAATAGGCTCATTTAACTGCCCCCAAAAAAGTTAGAAACTATTTGGGGGTATTTTTATGAATAGAAAAATCAAATTTAGTTTAAGGAATCGGCATGAAGCAGTTGAAAGAATGTAGTTAATCAGCATCTTTCTTTTCCTCAACTTTGTCTTTAGCGAAACCTTAAAGTTCAATATTCAAAGTGTTAGTGAATTAATTTTTTAAGAATAAATGAAATATAAATAACAATTGGACTATTAAAATAATGTAATAATTGGCTCTTGTACATATACCAATTAACTTGTAATTTTACCTTATAAATTATAATACAATATTTTATGTTGTTATTAAACTTAAATACTTCAAGTAACACTCCTTTGTATAAGCAGGTGATAGATCAAATAAAACAGTTGATAGATAGTGAATTATTAAAACCTGGAGATAAGCTACCATCAACAAGAGTACTGGCAAAACAGCATAATCTTAACCGGAATACAATTTGCAAAGCCTATGAAGAATTATGGGCATTGGGTTATATAGAAAGTAGTTCAGGTTCATACTCTAAAGTAAGAAAACGAATTATTAATGTATTTACCGAACCAAATAACAAAGATCATACTTATAACTGGGAGAATATTATTAGTAAAAGTTCCAACATACTCAGGAAATCAGTACAAAAAGAAATTGTTAGGATAAATTCCGCTAACAAAATAGATTTTAGGCCACTATCGCCAGATCCGGAAATACTTCCGAGTATTGAATTCAGAAAATGTTTAAATGAAATTTTAAGATCCGGTAAATCTGAAATATTACTTTATGGTGAAGCAGAAGGATTTTATCCTTTACGTACATTTTTAGCAAGGCATATGCAATTACATGCTATTAATGCCAATATAAACGATATTATTATAACCAATGGTGCTCAAAATGCTTTGGACATGATTTTTAAGTTGTTAATTGATCCCGGAGATACCATTATAATTGAGAAACCGACCTATTCCGAAGCTATCCCCATATTTAAATATTACAATGCAAACATCATTGAACTACCTGTTTATGATGAAGGTGTGAATTTAAATGAATTGGAGCAAGTTCTTCAAAAACATAATCCCAAGTTTTTATATACAATGCCTAACTTCCAAAATCCAACAGGAACAACAACAAATCAGGCACATAGAGAAAGATTATTAAGTATTTGCGAAAAATACAATCTACCGATAATCGAAGATGGCTTTGTTGAAGAAATGAAGTACTTTGGAAAGAATATTTTGCCCATTAAATCAATGGATAAAAAAGGATTGGTGTTTTACATCGGCACCTTTTCAAAGGTCTTATTTCCGGGTATAAGAATCGGATGGATAGCTTCAAATGAATATTGTACAAAACGATTCTCTGAAATAAGAAAGGTTACTGAAATATCAATGAATACAATTAACCAGGCTGCACTGGAACTATTTTGCAGGAATGGATCTTATGAGAAACAATTGAAAAAAATCCATACAATCTATAAAAAGAGAATGGGAGTTGCTCTAAAAACTTTACGGGAAAATCTATACACGAATGATTTTAAATATACCAAACCCATTGGAGGTTATACAATTTGGTTTGAAAGCAAGGATTCTAAAATTACTGAAAATCAACTTGTTAAATTAATACAGCAGGATGGTGTATTAATTACTCCGGGCAGCCAATCATTTTATTCAAATACAAATTCAACATGTTTTAGGATTTCAATTGCACATCGCAATGAAGAAGAAATAGAAACAGGAATAAATATAGTAACTCAAGTACTGAATTCATTAAACAATTAATTATGCACTATTTATTTAATCCTTTACCACATTCAGGAATTAATAATATCATTAAAGCAAAAGATGAATTTTATTACACTTCCGATGGCAAAAAATATATTGATCTGGAATCGGGAATCTGGTGTGCTTCTATCGGCCATAACCACAATAATATTAATAAAATAATACATGATCAACTAAATAGTTTAAGCCATATTAGTAAACGTGTTTTACCCTCAAATATTGATAGAATTGCAAGAAAATTGCTCAATCTAACTGAAATACAAGGTAAAGTTATGTTCCTAAATACAGGAAGCGAGGCCATTGAATTTTCAATGATTCTCTCAAAACTTGTGCATAAGAATGGAAAAATTATTTCCTTTGAAGATAATTATGTTTCCGCATATGGGCAAGCCACTCAAATTGATGAAAAAATAAATATTCGACCATGCTTAAAATGTGAACAAAAAGAATGCACTAAAGACTGCAAAGTGTTAAAAAATAAAATTGATAAAAATGCAATTTTTATTTTTGATCCATTCTGTTTTTCAAGATTAGTGCTAATACCTCCACAAAAGCTTATAAAAAGAATTGAAGAAGAGATTAAACTAAATAACGGAATATTAATCGTAGATGAGATAACCACTGGTATGGGAAGAACAGGTAAGTGGTTTGGTTATGATCATTTTGAAATAAAACCTGATATGATTGTTCTTGGAAAATCGCTGGGGAATGGTTATCCCGTTAGTGCCGTAATTATTAATGAATTTATTATTAAAAAAGTAGAAAGGACGAAATTTGGATATTATCAATCGCATCAAAATGACCCGATGGGCTGCAAAATAGCCGAAGGAGTTATAGAAGAAATTCAGGAAAATAAACTAATTGATGTTTCAAGAGAATTGGGTGCTTCATTTTTATCTAAATTAAAAGAGGAATTATTCAATATTGATTGTGTAGAGGATATCAGAGGGATTGGCCTTTTAATTGGAATACAGATAAGCAGGGACATTACAGTAGAAGAAATATATAATAAGTTGCTTGAAAAAAGAATAATAATAGGTATTTCATTTAAATACAATGTGTTGAATGTTTTTCCGCCGTATACAATAAATCCGGTTTTGATTCCAAAAATTGCAGAAAGTATTAAAACTGTTATTTTTGAAATTGAACAGGATAAGAAAAGAATAAATAAGTTGTCAAATTAAAATTATTATAAAGCTTAAAAATGAAAGAATTTTCAATTATATCAGTATCCATCATTAATATCATTATAGGAGTAAGGTATTGTATTTTAACATATAAGCAAAAAATAAAACCGGCTTTGGCCATGTGGACCTTTTTTACATTGGCTGTTGCAATGAGTTTAACCACGTATATGGCTGATGGAGATTATAGTCTTTGGGATAATATTCTAAATACTACCGATTTACTGTTGGTTTCTGTTGTAACCGTATTTATACTGATTTTTGGTGATACAAGTACCAAATTTACACGATTTGACAAATTTTGTTTATTGCTTGTTATATTAATAACCATATTCTGGTTTATAACTAAAATTCATTTTTTATCTCATCTATTAATTCAGGGTATTCTGGTAATCGCATATTTCCCCGTAATCCGAAGACTATGGCAATCTAAAGAAAATACCGAGCCATTTTCGGTGTGGATTTTATTAATGATTGTTCCTGTTTTTTCTTTATTATCAAGTAAAGGGATTTTAGCAACGGTATATGCCGTTCGAGCCATTGTATCAACGGCTATTCTTATGATTTTAATGCTAAGAGTTGAAATAAAATACAGGAAACAAATAAGGTTAAAAACTTCTAATTAAGCATATATACCAATCGGGTATACTTTTTTCTATACTCGTTAGGTGATATTCCTGTAATTCTTTTAAATAGTTTACGGAATGTGGTCATATCATCGTAACCGACATTACGAACAATTTCTTCTATTGTTTTTTGGGTTGTTTCCAAAGCTTTTTTAACAGCTTCAACTCTAACTCTTTGTATGTATTCTATTGGTGTATTTCCTGTTGCATTTTTAAACCTACGTATAAAATTTCGTTTACTTATGGCTACCTCGCTGGATATTTCATCTAAAGAGATCCGTTTACTATAATTATTTTCAATATACTTTTGAGCAAATAGTATCTCTTTATCAGCATGCTGCTTTTGCGAACTGAAAATTGCATATGAAGATTGAGGTTCTTTATGAATATCAATTAATAACATTTTAGATGTGTAATTAGCAACATCCACTCCGCAGAATTTCTCTATAATATACATCATCAAATTATGAAATGATGTTGCTCCACCTGAGGTATAAATATTTCCGGCATCCACAATAATTTCCTGGGGTAGAAGGTTAATTTGAGGATATCTCATTTTAAAATAATCGGCAGCGGCCCAATGTGTTGCGGCTGATTTTCCGTCAAGTAACCCCGTTTCTGCTAAAATAAAGGCACCGGTACATATACTTGCGATTTCAGTACCTTCCTCATGTTTTTGTTTAACCCAATCAACAAACTTGTAATTTCGTTCAAGCTGGTTATTAATATCTCCGTCCAAACCAGGGATTATAACCATATCAAGATTTCCAATATCATCTATGGTATTATGGCAATAAAGAGGGTAATTATTAGCTGTATTAACCATTTTTGAATTTAGTGAAAGCAATTTAACATCGAAAAACGAATCATTGGTTTCAATTCCATTTAATTCATTGTAATATCGACCCGCTTTATTCAGTATTTCCATTGGACCTATCATTGCCATTGATGTGCAATCTTCTAATACTAAAATGCCAATTTTCATCATAAATAAAGATGTTTATTTTATTTTGATGTAAAAATACTAAAAATCAATTAGTAAAATATGTTTTGGCAGAATACCCACTTTTTAATGTCAATATTGCCTCTTTCAAGGTGCTAATCCAACAAGTATTTTTGCTTTGTAAAATTTATTATTAATTAAAACTATTGAAATTATGAATCCAGTAAATTGGTTTGAAATTCCGGTAACAGACATGAACAGAGCTGTTAATTTTTATTCGAAAGTATTTAATATAGAATTAATGCCAATGGAAATGCCTTGGATGAAAATGGCTTCATTTCCAATGGTACAGGACACTCCTAATTCAACAGGTGCATTGGTGCAAGGAGAGGGGTTAGTACCTACAACCGAAGGTACAACTGTTTATTTTCATTGTGAAGATTTAGAGGTTGAATTAAAAAAAATTGAGGAATTAGGAGGAAAAATACTTAATCCGAAAACTCCGATAGGTGAACATGGTTTCATAGCTCACTTTGTTGATTCGGAAGGAAACCGCGTTGCATTACATTCGATAAAATAATTTTAACGAATTATGAAATTTTATAAACGAAACGCAATTACAGCAGCAATTTTATTCCTATTGTCAGCATTTGTCGGTATGTCAATAGGAATGAATTACGATATCCGTTTTCCTTCCGAATATGAAGGCCATTATATGATAGAAAAAGGTGAAGCAATGATTCGTGCTGCACATACACACGGTATGCCATTTGCACTTTATAACCTGATTTTAGCTTTTGTTATTCCATTTCTTGGATTATCAGCCAAAATGAAAAATCTTACTTCATGGTTTGGAGTTTTAATGGTTATAATGCCATTGGCACTATTTTTAAGAGGAATGGTTTATCCTGCTACTACTTTTGATTATTTAGGGTTCGTTGGTGCAACATTTTTCTTAGTTACGTCTGCTTTATTATTAGTTGGTGCAATAAAATATAAACAATCAAAAATTTAAATTATTGTAATTTTATATTCTACGTACAAAATAAATTTAAAGATGGAACAGGAAAAGGTATTTTACGAAAAGGTAGTTCAGCATATACTGGAAACTTATAAGGGTACTTATGAGGGTAAAATGATGAGTGCACCAGGGGTAAAATACAATGATAAAGTATTCGTTTTTTATTATAAAAAGGATATGGTTTTCAGGCTGGGGGATGAATTTAGCCCCCTGGCCCATAATATTAAAAATCCGCGTTTATTAAACCCATTTAAAAATAAACCTCCTTTAAAAGGTTGGTTTATAATTGAATATGACCAAAAGAACCGTTGGGAGGAACTATCGGGCTTAGCTTACGAATTTGTAAAAACACTAAAATAAATGAGTCATTTGAATAAAAGCTTTATTAAATTCTTTCAGGAACTGAAAAAAAATAACTCGAAAGAATGGTTTGATAACAATCGAAAAACTTATGAAAAAGAGGTTAAGGTCCCTTTTAATAATCTTGTTACGAACTTAATACTTACAATCTCTCAATTTGATGAAAGCATTGATAAAGATACCAAAAAGGCTATTTTTAGAATTAATAGGGATATTCGGTTTTCTAAAGATAAAACACCTTATAATACCGAAGTAAAAGCAGCATTTGTTAAAGGAGGGAGAAAATCCTCTTATCCAGGTTATTATCTGGCTATTGGACCGGAAAAGATTCATATTGGAGGCGGATTATACCATATTGAAAAAGAGAATTTGGAAAAAATCCGCAATCATATTTTGAATGGGCAAAACGGTTTTTTAGCAATTATAAACAACGATACTTTCAAAAATACTTTTGGAACTGTTCAAGGTGAAAAGAACAAAAAATTATCACCTGAATTTAAAGAACTTAGCGAAAAGATTCCGCTTATTGCAAATAAGCAATTCTATGTTATGACTGATGTAAACTCTGAAGATGTTATTGAAAAGGAAGATTTAATAGAGTTTGTTACAAGCTATTATAGAACAGTATATAAATTGAATTGTTTTTTATGGGATGCATTGATTTAAAAGAGGCTAAACATGACTAAACCAACCATTAAGATACTAAATGTTGATGTATATGATAAATTGATTGAATCGGTTAGTGGGATAGAGAGAAAAGGGAAAACAATGCCTTACACTTCAGTGAACGGGCATATGTTTTCGTTTTTAGATAAAAATGGAGAAATGGGGTTGAGATTACCCCAACCTGAACGTGATGAATTTATAAAGAAATATGATACAAAACTATCAGTTCAGCACGATAAAGTAATGAAAGAGTATGTTGTCGTTCCTTACGGGTTATTATCAAATACTTAAAACTAAGTCATGATGATTACATTCTTAGTTTAAAACCTAAAGCAACTAAAAGTTAAGAAAATAAAAACATGAAGAAAAAGTCTTAGATTCTTTGTGACTGCTTTGTGAAACCCTGCTTGCAGCAGGCAAATTCGTGTCATAGCCCTGTCGGCAGACAGAGTTACTCAAAGCAGATAGAGAGCCTCACAAAGTTGCTCAATGTAAAAATACATACAAAATTTAATATGTAAACTTTTTGGAGAGTTTCATGTTTTTATCTTATTTACTGTTTAACAGGTATAAATAATTTTTTTATAGATCCCCACTTATATTTATAGCTCATAATAGATATAAATATTATGGATACAATTAAGATTTCATACAAACTTCCAACAGGGTCAACCGTATCAATTTTAAATAGGGCAGGTGTTTGTAAAACAGAGCTATCATGTGTGACTAAAAGTGCGCTTAAAACATTATTCACTACGTGTACTCCAATAGCTAACTCAAGCCCATCATCCATTATAGTGAGTATTGCCAGGGTTAAACCTAATATCATATATTGAGGCAGCATTATAGCTACGCCATATTCTTTCACTTCGGGATTAGCTATATGCAATAGTCCAAATGTAATAGAAGTTAATAATAAAGGAATCCAGGTATTTTTAGTTAAAACAGCCAATCCTTGTTGTAAATAACCTCTGAACAATATTTCTTCAAATGCCGACTGTAAGCTTAAACAAGAAACTGTTACAATTACGAGAATAATAAATTGTTGGGCATTAAACTGAAAATGAACACCTTCCGGCTCAACCAGATAAGAAATAATGAAACTTAAGATCATCATACCACCCCAGACACCTACTGCAAAAAAGAAACGACCCCAATTAAATCGTTCTCTTGAAGTTAATGTGGTTTTAATGCTTCTATGATGTAAAGGTTTTACTAAAAACCAAATAGCGAAAAAACCAAAAACAAATGATAACAACATTAGAAATAACCCCAGGTTTGGATCAATACCCAATAATTCAAAATTCGTTAAATTACCGGTGTTCATATCAACACCTTTTTTCATAGCTTTTATACCGGCAATAATACCATAAGGCACACTGCCAATTTGAGTTGCTGCAAATAATGCAATTATCATTATTAGATAACGCCAAAATTCGTTCTTTCCCTGATAAGCATTTAATAAGTATTTGTTTGTCATGTTAATTAATATTTAGTTTATTCTAATTAGTTTTATTCAAATTCAAATTATTACAAATTAATTGAAGAATCACCAAATTTAACAAACTGTTAATAATTCGGTATATCAATATAGCTACTCTTACAAAATAAAATCTTTTCTTAGTGATTTATTTAAAATTTAGGTATGATATTAAGCAGAATTGATTGGATAATCTTATTAATTTTCTTTTTAGTTGTCATTTCCATAGGCTGGATTGCTTCAAAAACGGCAGGAAAGAATACTTCGGAATTCTTTTTGGGTGGTCGTGGCATGCCATGGTGGTTATTAGGTATTTCCATGGTAGCATGTACTTTTTCAGCAGATACGCCTAACCTTGTAACCGGAATGGTCCGTGAAAATGGAGTGGCTAAAAATTGGGCATGGTGGGCTTTTCTTATAACCGGTATGGTAACGGTATTTATTTATGCCAAGTTATGGCGTCGTTCAAATGTAATGACAGACCTTGAGTTCTATGAAAAACGTTACGGAGGAAAACCTGCAGCATTTTTAAGAGGTTTCAGATCACTTTATTTAGGCCTGTTTTTTAATGTTTTAATTATGGGAACGGTTACCCTTGCAGCTATAAAAATAGGTGCTGTAATGTTCGGATTAAAACCTTTGACAACTGTTTTAATCGCTTCGGCCACAGTTGTAGTATATTCAGGATTAGGGGGCTTGAAAGGTGTTATTTGGGCAGATTTTTTTCAATATTCTATTGCAATGGTAGGAGCTGTATATGCTGCTGTAGTTTCAATGAACCAACCGGAAATTCAGGCAATAGGTGGGATGCAAGGAATGCTGGGGCAGTTGGGAGATACAATTAAGTTTATTCCTGATTTTTCCAGTGCTTCAACATATGTACCCTTACTTATTATCCCAATAGCTGTGCAATGGTGGAGTGTTTGGTATCCGGGAGCTGAACCGGGAGGCGGAGGCTATATAGCCCAAAGAATGTTAGCTGCTAAAAATGAAAAAAATGCAATTGGTGCAACCCTGCTTTTCAATTTTGCGCATTATGCCTTACGTCCATGGCCCTGGATAATTGTTGCACTGGCTTCGATGGTAATATATCCTGATTTGGCATCTATAAAAACGGAATTTCCTAATATTGATCCAACTTATTTAAAAGATGATATTGCATATCCTGTAATGCTTTCCAAACTAAAACCCGGCTGGTTGGGTTTAGTTGTAGCATCTTTAGTTGCTGCATATATGTCAACTATCGGAACGCATTTAAACTGGGGATCTTCATATATAGTAAACGACTTTTATAAGCGATTTGCACGACCAAATGCATCTGAAAAAGAACTGGTATTAATGGGGCGTATTTCAACTTTGGTTTTAATGATCCTGGCAGCGGTAGTTGCTTTGTTTTTCTTAAATAATGCAACTCAGGCCTTTAATATATTATTGCTTTCCGGAGCTGGTTCCGGTGCAATATATTTATTACGCTGGTTCTGGTGGAGGATTAATGCATGGACCGAAATTATAGCAATGATTGGCGCAACCATTGTAGCGGTAGTCCTTGTATTTTTTGTTGAAGACACTTCCGTTGCAACTAAAGTTCTGGACGGATTCACTATGAAGCTATTGATTGCTGTAACCATAACATCTGTTATTTGGATACTTACAACACTAATTACCAGCCCTGAGAATAAAAACGTTTTAAGAACATTTTATAAACTAACACATCCGGGAGGGCCCGGGTGGAAAAGAATTATTGAAGAAGCAAAAAACGATGGTGAAATAATCAATGAAAAAGAGTTGGGGAAATCATGGGAAATGCCAATACAGATATTGTTGGTATTTATTGGTTGTATTGTGATTTATTCCAGTTTATTTGCTATAGGAAACTTTGTATATGGTAAAACATTATATGGATTTATTCTGCTAACGATCGCAGGCATAGGAACCTTTTTCTTGTTTAGATCATTTAATAAATTAAGGGCAAATTAAGGTTCGGATTTTAGGTTTCAATTTTCAAATTAGTATGTTTGCATTCTGAAAAATTAAACTTTAAACTTTTATATTGATTATGGATTTGACACTTTTAGTACTAGCAGCAGGTATGGGTAGCCGATATGGTGGTTTAAAACAATTGGACCAGGTTGGTCCTGGCGGAGAAACCATTATTGATTATTCGGTATACGATGCAATTGAAGCAGGATTCAATAAAATAGTTTTTATTATAAGAAAGGATATCGAAAAA
This sequence comes from Bacteroidales bacterium, assembly GCA_028282785.1. Lineage (GTDB taxonomy): Bacteria > Bacteroidota > Bacteroidia > Bacteroidales > UBA12077 > UBA12077. The sequence goes on from JANQHE010000071.1 coordinate 94,958, forward strand.
GATATGAAGGAATTACTTTTTGATAAGTATAGTCAAAAGGTTAAGATCGAATATGTTTTTCAGGAATTGGATAAAATTCCTGAAGGCATTGAATTACCAGCAGATAGAGTTAAACCATGGGGGACAGGTCATGCTGTTTTAATGGCTAAAGATGTTATCAATGAACCATTTGTTGTAATAAATGCGGATGATTTTTATGGTAAAAGTGCATTTAAGGTAGTTGCTGACTATATGAGAAGTAAACAAGAAAACCTAAAAGGTAAGAATTGTATGGCAGGTTACAGGCTTCAAAATACATTATCGGAACATGGTACTGTGTCAAGAGGGGTTTGCAAGGTTAATGACAACAATGAACTGGTTGAAATAACTGAAAGAACCAAGATAGGTTGGAAAGAAAATAAGATCATAGCTGATGATAATGGAAAAGATCTGGAGTTAAACGGAGACCTGTTTGTTTCGATGAATTTTTGGGGATTTACACCTGATGTTTTCCCGGAATTGGAATCTGAATTTAAGAAATTTATTGTAGCGAATTATAAAAATATAAAATCAGAATATTACATTCCATCAATTGTGAGTCATCAAATGGATAATGGTTTAGCAACTGTTAAAGTTTTAGAAGCTACGGACCAATGGTTCGGAGTAACGTATAAAGAAGATAAACCCCTTGTAATCGAAAAAGTAAAGCAACTAACCAAAGAAGGAAAATACCCTGATAAATTATGGTAAGTTAACAAATTGTTAAGAATATTTGTTTATCTCATTGTATTTCTGCATATTGTTAACATGTTTTTGAATCGAATTGTTGAATGTTAAACACGCTAGATTATATATTCATAGCAATTTATTTTATTGTTATTCTGGTTGTTGGATTTTGGTCCGGACATAAAGAGGAAAAGGAAGATTACCTTATAGCTGGGCGTAAATTAAGATCATTTGAAGCAACAACAACTATATTTTCAAGTAGAATTGGCGCTGCAATCTTACTTACCTATACAGCTCTGGTATATTTATACGGATTAGGAGCATACTGGTACTTTATCGGTTCGGTGTTCGGGTTATTCGTTTTCTACTTTTTTGGTAAGAAAGTAAAGAAAATTGGTGATAAGGAAAGATTTTACACTTTATCTGATTTCTTTTTTTATTTAAAAGGAAAAACTGCAGGATATTTATCAGCAATAGTGGTTATTATTATCATGTTTGGGTGGGTTGTGCTTAATTTTACAGCCGGTGCCAAATTAGTTGAAGCTTATACTCCCATTAATTATAACTGGTCCGTTCTGCTTATTGGTTTAATTATAATAGCATACTTAATAGCAGGAGGATTTAAAGCAGTTGTTAAAACCGATATCATTCAAACTCTGGGTATTTTTTTATTTTTTGTTTTAATGATTTATCTGCTGGTTAATTCGGAAACGAAGCCTAAAATAGTTATATCCGATTTAGTTGCAATTCCAACAAAGGAGATCATTAATTTTTTTCTTGCAGGTTTTTTTATTCCAATGGCTTCACCTGAATTATGGCAAAGAGTTTATGCAATAAAGAATCAAAAACATTTTAAACGGAGCTTAATTTTATCTTCTGTATTTTATTTTATTATCGGCTTTATTTTACTAATGATTGGTTTGGTAATTCGAACCGAAATAACTGATATAAGCGCAGATACAGCCCTGATAGTAGGTTTCAGCAGTTTGTTACCAATGGGGCTGGCAGGATTATCTGTTGTAATTATATACTCAGCTGTTTCTTCTTCTGCAGACACATACCTTTTTACAGCTGCATCTTCCATTACACAGGACTTTATGGAAAAATCAGGAACCATAAGGAAGGAAAAGCTATTTGTAACAATGAGGGTTATAATGGCAACATTAATGGTATTAGGTGTTACAGCAGCAATTATTCTACGCGACATTATTGATACAACATTTTTCTTCGTTTCTCTGATTATGTCTCTGGGCTTTTTAATTGTAGTTATCTGGATCTATCCAAAAATTAATAAGTATAGTGTGATCTTATCAATTATTTTCTGTTTGATAGGAGTAATTATTCCAACGGTATTAATAGGAATCTCTACATCTTTAGTGATTTATGCAATTACATCTTGTATTATTGGATTTTTGATTGGCATTCTTATAAATATATTTAAAGCTAAAACATCCGTTTAAATCCGGGGAATTTGATAAACATATTTTATTATTTTATGTTAGTGATTTAATAATGAGAAATAATTTTCTAACTTTATTACAAAAACTAACTAAAATGATTAAACGCTCTAAAATCATATTATTAATACTTTCCTTAATAATTCTTCTTGGATCATTTACTAATTCTAAATTTTATTCTGATAAATATGAAAAGGTAAGGCAACGTATGGTACGCGAGCAAATTGTTGCACGTGGTGTTAAAGATCAAAAGGTTATCCAGGCAATGATTACTGTAAAACGACATTTATTTGTGCCGAAAAGCCAGGAAAGAATGGCGTATGAAGATCGGCCATTACCAATTGGAGAAGGGCAAACCATTTCGCAACCTTATATTGTCGCTTTAATGACAGAACAGTTGGAGTTAGATAAAAATATGAGTGTTTTGGAAATTGGAACAGGTTCGGGATACCAGGCTGCAATACTGGCTGAGATAGTAAAAGATGTTTACACAATTGAAATCATTGAATCACTTGGATTAAGGGCAAAAAAAACACTTGAAGAACTTGATTATAAAAATGTTAAATTCAAAATTGGAGATGGTTATAAAGGTTGGAACGAAAAAGCTCCTTTCGATGCAATAATTGTTACATGTGCTCCTTCAAATATTCCAAAACCACTCGAAGAACAACTTAAAGAAGGTGGAAAAATGATCATACCCGTAGGTGGAAGTATTGCCCAGGAACTTGTTCTAATTGAAAAAAGAGAAGGCAAATTAATTAGAAAACAAGTTAGTTCAGTTCGTTTTGTACCAATGGTTCGTAATGATGGTAAACGCTATTAATATAAATATCTTAACTAAATTGAAGTTTATTTCTTTATTGTAAACGTTCTTCTTTCTTTTATAATTTCACCGTTATCAGTAAAACCAAAAATGTCTATTACATAACTACCAATGTCATCTCCGGTATAGAAATCTAATTTAGTTTCTGTATTCTTTATTAAAATATTTGGTTGCCAAAACAATGTATTTTTAAAATAAGGAATATTATTTTCCTTAATCATAGGAAACTCAAACTCCTCAAATTCATCAAACAACAAATAATTTACTCTTGAAGAGTTTTTTGGTAAAACAATATTATCTGATGTGGGATCTTTTGTAAACAGACTTATTATTCCTGAATAGGTTTTATCATATAGTAAATATTTTGTATTAACAATTTCTATTCTATCACATATTTTAGGATCTAAAGTAACTAGCTCATGATCGTTCTCATATATAACACCATTAATAAAAAAAATAGGTTTTCCCGGGATTATTTGTTTTGTATAATTGTCAATTATTTTATATTCTCTTTTGTTTTCGTTTGTTCTAACCGAAACATAATGAACCAGTTCATGAAAATACTCCAGAACCGAGTCTAGTTCCATATAATTTTCAAATTTAATTACATGATCTGGTTCTCCATAGAAACTATAATTTTTCCATTCTTTATTAATAGCTAGATTCTCAGTATATTCAGTTTTTACACCGGTTTTATAAACCTGTTGGATTCTATAATTTATATATAACTCGTGCAAATATTCTTTATATTCTTTACCAATATCAAATAGATATGGAATACTCCAGGACTCATAATTATTCAAAAATGGATCATCAATTGTTATATGACAGTTTTTATCTTCAGATTTCACTTTCAACATTATATCTCTTCTTGACCGGTCTGGAAAAATCTTAAAATTAAATTTACCAATAGAATCGAGTTTATCAAAACTAATATCTGCAACAGAATCAATTACACATAAATAAATATTCTTATTTAATAGTGGTTTTCTTTGAGCATTATAAACCCTACCTGTGATATTAATGCCATCATTTTCCAGGCTTCCAATATGAGGTTCGCCATTAGTTATGGAGTCAAACAATATTAAATAATTTAAGGTAAAAGCGTCATCGATTGTATTCCCTCCTGATAATTTATTAAATATTGAATCCCTTTCTGGGATAGGCCTTTCAGGAATTTTTGTTACAGAGCAGGATATGATTCCATTCAATAATTTATTGCTGTTTAATTGTACAGAAATTGATACAGGTTCCCTAGTTTCATAATCGTCTTTTAACCCATGAATAACCACTTCTGCAGAAACATTATCTGATGGATTTACGATTAATCGTTTCCACTTTACCTGTCCCAAATTGTTTTTAATTGTCAAAATGTTTTTACTTACAAGCGAGTTTTTAGGTATATGAAAAATCATTTCATCATTAACCATTTGAATTGTTTTGAAAACATTTCCTAAATCATTCAGGTGGATTAGTAATTCATGATTGTTTATTCTGAACTTTTCAGTACTTCTTATGGAAAAAGTAAAAGAATCATTTTTAATATCAATTAAATTAACCACAATACCATCATTTTTTACGGTAGGTAATTTAATGTTATAGGTTGTATCCGCACTGTAAGCGCTTAACCAATAAGTTTTATTAGCTGTTGGAATAAACGAGGCTGAGCGGGTATTTAGGTCAATTTCCGAAGATATCGTATCACCGTTTTCTGTTTTAATGTAAATGTTATTTATTATATCTATTTTTGAGTTGTATTTCCAATATATTTTATTTGTTAATCCGGAAACTAAATCATTATTTTCTGTAGATAAAAGTATAGTACGATTTGTTCTTTTATTATTATTCGTATTTCTTTCCGGATTATAAATAAGTAAAGGTACATTACCATACAAAGACTTATATCCATAAGTTTTTATATTATATGTATAAGCAATAATTTGACAAAAACCGGTAGATAATGTATCTGAAATATTCAAATAACCTTTAGCATTGCCATGATTTAAAAGCACTTTTTTTCTATTAATTGAAAAACCCTGGTTATTTATTAACTCAACGTAAGCAATTGCTTTTTCAGTTTTTGAATTAACATATAGTTTAAACCAGATTTCTTCTCCGGCGATATATTCTTGTCTGTCTGTTTTAATAATAACTTCTTGAATATTGTTATTATTAAAATTATAGTTTTGGCTACTACTAACCAATACGTTCAATAAAAGCAAGGATAATACAATAATCTTTTTTTTCATATCTTTTTTAAAATATCCAAAAATCAGGTTTTACCTCAGAATCTGAAAATAAAGTACAATCAACACAAAACCTTTGATCGGTAAAACTTATACTGGCCGGATTGCCTAACAATTCCGGTTTTACAAAAATTGCATAAGTAAAACCTTTGTATTCGGAGTTTAAAAACTCATCAATTGTCATGTTTTGTTTTTCGCATGAACCATAGATATCCTGAAAATATATACCTAAAACCGGAGATTTAAATGATAACCTTTTAACCGACTTATAAGCTGCATCAAAATATCCATATACCTTAATATTTTCATTGTTGCATTCAATATTAGATTTAGGATTATAAGGTATATTATCAAAAACACTTCCATTATCAATATTATTTTCTTTCATAAACTCCCAAAACTTATATACACTTTCGTTAATTGCGTATTGTTTTACTAAGATACTATACCCATATTTTGGCCTGGGATTTGTTTCATCCATATGTAAAATAGTCTTTCCTGTTAATTCATCCGTATTATAGCTAGATAAATCTTCTAAAATTATATCATATGACTGTTCTTCACTCCAACAAGATTTACGATTCTCATTCTGATCAAAATAAAATATGTCATCCCAATTTCTAAACTCAACTTCATTGGCCATCCATTTCTGTTTAATCTCCCAGGTTGCTACATAATCCCATTTTAAAAAATAATTTTCGTTACTAATATCACCCCATTTGGTATCTAATTTAATTTCAATACCTTCTAACTCTTCATCATATTCAAAATTGTATGCCGATTTGTATTCAATATATAAAGAATCAATATCCGGCCCCTTTAACAATTTTACTATATCCGAAACATATTCTACATCATCAATAGTTCTGATCATTAATTGATATTCATGATCCATACTTGCTTTAAATTCTGGCCTTGTTAAATATTGGCCAGGGGATTTTTCCGTTAATACTTCAATATTACCATCTTGGTCTACAATGGTTACGATTGCATCTTCTTCAAATATTGCGGAATCACCATCAATTGATAATGTTCTGGTAAGTAAAACTTCATAAGGGCCATCCTCATTTGTTATTAAACCCTGAACTACTAATAGGTTTTCATAACTATCAATATTATGTTCATAAGGTTGAACGCACCTATTAGTTATAATTGCAAAAATCAATACAATATGCAGTAAAAATCTATTTGGTTTAAAGTTCATAGTAAAATCTAAAAATTAAATTTATACGTAATTGTTGGAATAGGATTTCCAAATATCGATAATTGATAACCCTGTATTCTATTCTTATTATTTTCAAAATAAACAGAATAAGGATTATTTCTACCTAAAACATTATAAACAGAAAATATCCATAAACTTGAAAATATTTTATTCCTTTTCAAACTACCTCTGAAAGAGATTGAAATGTCCCACCTTAAATAATAAGGTAACCTGAATTCATTTCTATCTGAATATATTAAATAATAATTACCATCGAGTTCAATTTTTGATACCGGTAAAGTTGCAGGAGTTCCGGAACTATAGTTTATTACATTAGATAAAATTATCCTTTTTGTTGGTTCATAATTAATAACAGCAGATAAATTGTTTGGTTTATCATAACTTGAAGGATAGTAACTACCTTCATTAATTTGTTTTTCACTTATCTCATTATCTGACTTTATAAATGATCGCGAATATGTGTAAGATATCCAGCCTTTTAATCTCCCTTTATTTTTTTTAAGCAATAATTCTAACCCGTAAGATTTACCCTTGGCATTTACAATTTCTGTTTCAGGGTGAGGATTAAGCTCAAAATTACTTCCGTTTACAAAATCTTTTATGTTCTTTATGTTTTTATAGTAAACTTCTACAGATGTGCTAAACATTTTATTCTGAAATTCCCTATTATATCCAATTGAATAATGATCGGCAATTTGCGGTGGTATATTACCATTACTCAACTGCCAAGAACTAACCGGTGTAATTGCCTGGCTATTTGTTAGTATACTTATATACTGCCTGTTTCTATTGTAACAAAAGTTTATATTTTGGTTTAATCTGAAACTATAATTACCTGAAATTCTTATTTCAGGACCAATGTAAGATTTAATAATTTCATTATTAGCATATTGAACGGTATCAACAATATAATCTTCCAAAAGGATATTATCTTTATAGCTGAACTCATTATTCGGCCCTAAAAAGAAAAATGAGGATAACCTAATTCCAGCATCAATTCTGAAATTAGAAAATAATTCTACTTTATCTCCTAAATAAATAGAGGCTTGCAAGGCTTTTTCCTTATTTAATTTAACAGGATTAATTACGGACTCACTATTATATGGTTCAATATTCCAAGGTTTTACTTCATGGTAAATTAACTCAAGTCCACTTGTAAAATTATTTTTTTCACCAACTAGAAATTTAAACTTGGTATTAAGCTTATAATCTTGTAAACTATGTTCACTAATGCTGGAGAATCCTTCGGCAGGGTTTTCTGTTCTTTGATTTATATAGTTTGTATAACCTAAAACGCTTTCCCAAATCAAACCATTTTCGAATATTTTTTTATACTTCAATGAACTTATTCTATTTGCGAAAGCAAAGGATTGTTCATCATTGAACGAAAAATCATCATAACTATCATTAAAAAATAAATTAATATTTGAGGAAGAATCTGGTTTAAAGTTTAGTTTTATTAAATAATCGTAAAACATAGCATCGCTTCTTTCCAACTCATCAACATCGATTAGATTTAATACCCAATTTGAATATGTTCCTCTATAGCTTGTATTAACACTTAACTTATTTTTAATAATTGGTCCGCTGAATGCTATATTAGAAGATACCGGACTAACACCTCCTTCAAGCTCAATTTTATTATTATTTCCTTTTTTAATCTCAATATCGTATACTGAAGATAATCGATTTCCGTATTCAATGGGCATACTTGCTTTATATAAACTTGCATTTTCAATGGAATAAGGATTAATTCCCGGAAAAAATCCAAAGAAATGGGAGTGTGAATAAGTATGCATTCCATCCACTAGTATTAAATTTTGATCTCCTTTTCCTCCTCTTACACTAAAAGACATATCCATTTCACCCACAGATTGTATTCCTGGTAATAACAATGAATGTTTGATAATGTCCACCTCACCCATAAAAGATGGTAACTCGTTTATTTCTAGCAATTTGAGTTTTTTGAATCCAATAGTTTGCTTTTCCTTTTTTTCTTCGGCACCAATAACAGTTACTTCGGATATCAAATTATTTTTTCGCACCAGCTCAACATTTAAATTACCTTTGGAGAATAACTGGACTTTTCTTAATGTTGGTTCCATTCCAACATATCTGTAATTTAATATATGATATCCTTTAGGCAGGAATATAGTATATTCACCATTTTTATTTGTAGTTGTTCCAATTATACCTTCATCCGCAATTATTTGAACTCCTTCTAAGGCTTTACCCGTAGATTGTTCAGTTATAACTCCTGAAATTTCGCCTACCTTATTCTTACTTCCAGGTACTCCTATTCTATGTATTTGTTTATCAACATCTTTACTCTGCAAATTTACATTTGTATTTACAATAGTCTTATTGTTTACGTATAAATTATTTTTAGATAAGTCAATTTTTTCAATTTCTGAAAGAATTATATTATGATCCTTATAAATAAAATATCTCAACTGATTGTTGTATTTAAAAGACCTTTCTAATAATTGTTCTAAACTATCCGTATTAATTTGATAAACAAAATATTTCTCTAGCCAATCTTCTTTAAAATAAAATTTAACACCATGCTTTTCCTCGTTATTTTCTATGAATTCTTTAAGCGTTATAACAGGTAATTCATTTTTCTGTCCATATAGTATTAGTGAAAATTTTATTAGTAAAAAGATTATAAACAAAGATTTTTTCATAATGGCAGAAATTTATAAAAGAGATTCACAAAATTCCATAAGTATAATAATATTTGGTATGTGCTCCGAGTCAAATTTTAATTTGTTTTTTTTAATAAATACTTTTATGTCCTTTTTGTTATCATAAAATATTTCCATTAAATCTTTTTTTCTATTTATTTGATAAGCATTATTATTATAAATTATATAGTGATATTGCTTTTCCACAAATTTTTCAATGTTATCTATACCATACATTTCATCTATTTTTTTCTCATAACCAATTAAATAAACCAAGCTATTTTCATATATTATCTGAAAAAATTCAATGTTTTTGTTCAATCCGGCAGTAGTTGCATACTTTTTTGTGAAAAAGTACTTATTACCATTTATAGTTATTTCAAATTCTTTGATATATTTATCGTTCATCACTATAAATTTGGGTAGTGAATGATTAACCTGTTGATTTACAACAACATTCTGATTTAGCAGATCGTACAATACTTGTTGGTTCAGGAAAACTTGTGATTTATAATTTAACCAACCTGAACTGAATAAATTAGTTTTAAAAAAAGGATGCCCTTCTGCATTTTCAATTTGGTTTTGATATATTCTTCCATTCAATAATTCGTTGGAGTTAGTAGATTGTGCATGAATAGAATTTACTATAATCATGAAAAGAAATAAGCTTAGTACTTTCATCTAATAAAAAATAATAATTGGATATTTGACTAAATAAATAAAAATGGTTTAAAATTATATAATATAATTTTTACTTTGGGTTCTTTTTATGAAAAATATGATAATTTAGATAAGAACTTGTCTCTATTGATAAACATTTAAATATACCCTGAATTTTCTGCAGGAGGATTTATTCTTCCTAGATTGAAAACGGGTAGAATAGATTACTGTTTTTATGGTTGTTCTTATTGGGCAGGGTGAAAGAACAGAAGAAGAACAGTTAATATTTTTAATGCATTACATGAGAAAGAAAGTGGAAAATGTTTATTCAATAGAGAAGGAGTATTGCTCAGGAGCTAGTTTTCATTGAAAAAAAGAAAGGCAAATTAATTAGAAAACAAGTTAGTTCATTTCGTTTTGTACCAATGGCTCGTAATGATGGGAAAGATTATTAAACTTTTTAGTTTTTTTTACGTCTATTAGGAAATCTTAATTAAAAAAACACTTTTATGAAAAAATTTTTAGTATTAACCTTATTAAGCACAATACTGTTTAGTGCTTACAGTCAAATCGACCTTAAATATCAGGCTCCTCCACAAGAAATTATGGAATTAGCTGACGTGAAACTACCACCTTTTGTAAGAATGAATGAAGAAGGTACATATGCAATATTATTGTACAGAAATCAATACAAAAGTATTGAAGAACTTTCCGAAACAGAACTAAGGTTAGGCGGACTTAGAATCAATCCGGTCACAAATATTTACAGTAGAACCCGTTATTATAATAAAATTGCTGTTTTAGATGTAAATAAAGGAAAAGATGCCAGTATTGAAAATCTACCTGAAAAAGTAAGGTTATCTAATTTTTCATGGTCGCCTGATCAGGCTAAAATGGCCTTTACTAACACTACCCTTAAAGGAGTAGAGTTGTGGGTTTTAGATATAAAAAAGGCTTCAGCTACAAAACTTACGGAAGACAATCTAAATGCAAATGCAGGAATCCCCTATGAATGGTTTCAGGATGGTTCTGCATTATTAGTTAAAACATTACCGAAAGATAAAAAAGAATTAATTAATAAAACAATTACTGTTCCGACCGGGCCAACAGTTTCTATAAACGAGGGACAGAAAGCTCAAAATAGAACCTACCAGGACTTACTTAAGGATAAAAGTGATGAGTTTAACTTTGAACAGTTGGTAAGATCCGATATTTATAAAGTTGATCTAAAAGGAAATAAATCACTTTGGAAAGAAACAGCAATGTATCGTCAGTTAAATTTTTCTCCTGATGGGAATTATATTTTAGTAACTACCATTGAAAGACCATTTTCCTATATAGTTCCTTATTACAGATTTCCGCAAACTACAATGATCTATAATAAGGACGGTAAGGAAGTTAAAAAAATATTAGAAGTACCTTTAATTGAGGAATTACCAAAAGGATTTATGGCTGAACGTAAAGGAATGAGAGAGCTTGATTGGAGAGCAGACAAACCTGCTACTTTATATTGGGCAGAAGTTTTAGATGAAGGTGATCCGGAAGTAAAAGTTGAATATCGCGATGAGATTTTTGAATTAGATGCTCCATTTACTGCTGAAAAAAGAAGCTTACTAAAAACTAAGAACAGATTTTATCAGTTGAATTGGGGGAATGACAAAATGGCCATTGCAGTTGATTTTTGGTGGAATAACAGGAATGTAAAGGCATATGTTTTTAATCCATCAGATTCTAAACAAGAACCGGAAATTATTCAGGATTACAATTATCAAGATCGTTATAATGATCCTGGAAGCCCTCAAATGGTAAGAAATAAATATGGTAAAAACGTACTTCTACTTGAAGGCAGTAATATGTTCTTACTTGGTGATGGTTACTCTGATGAAGGCATTAGACCGTTTATTGACGAATTTAATCTTGAAACTAAAGAATCTAACAGATTATGGCAAGCTGACGGAAAAGAAACTTTAGAAAGTATTTATGATATAAAAGATTTAAAGGAGGGAAAAATTTTAACACGCATTGAATCCAAAAGTAAATACCCGAATTATTATTTCAGAAATATTAAAACCGGTGATGTAAATCCTGTTACTCAATTTGAAAATCCGTTTAAAAGTTTACAGGGAGTTCATAAAGAAGTAATAAAATATAAACGTGACGATGGCCTGGAGCTATCAGGTACATTGTATTTACCAATCGGCTATGAAAAAGGGAAAAAATATCCTATGGTTATGTGGGCATATCCCGAAGAATTTAAGGATAAAAGTACAGCCGGACAAGTAACTTCATCTCAACATGAGTTTGTTTATCCGTGGTATGGTTCACCAGTTTTCTGGGTAGCACGTGGCTACGTTGTACTTGATGATGCTTCTTTCCCGGTTGTTGGCGAAGGTGAAGAAGAACCTAATGATTCATTTATTCCACAGTTGGTTGCAAATGGGAAAGCTGCTATCGATGCTGTTGATAAATTGGGATATATTGATAGAAATAAAGTTGCCGTTGGTGGCCACTCTTATGGCGCATTTATGACCGCAAACCTTTTAACTCATTCAAATGATTATGCTGCCGGTATTGCCAGAAGCGGAGCTTATAACAGAACTTTAACACCATTCGGATTCCAGTCGGAAGAAAGAAACTATTGGGAAGCACCCGAGATTTACTATGAAATGTCTCCGTTTATGCATGCCGATGAAATGAAAACTCCTTTATTGCTTATCCATGGAGCAGCTGACAATAATTCCGGAACATACACCATGCAAAGTGAGCGTTATTTTAATGCTTTAAAAGGATTAGGAGCAACTGTTCGTTTAGTTCTTCTTCCAAAAGAAAGTCATGGTTATGTGGCAAGAGAATCGGTTTTACATATGCTTTGGGAACAAGATCAGTGGCTGGAGAAATATGTTAAAAACAGAGAATTAAACAAATAATGGAAAAGAGCTGCTTTTTTGCAGCTCTTTTTTTCTTTAGCAATTAAACATTTTAAGATTCATTTCGTCTAAGCATGTATACTTTAAAAATTCCAAATAGATGAAATTTAAGAACCTTTTAAGCCTTTTGGCTATTATACTTTTGTTTATTTCTTGCGAGCAAGATTTGAATAAAAAAGCAGATAAAATCCATAAAGAAATCATTTCAATAGATACTCATTCCGATACACCTTTAAATTTTTTAGATGAAGATTTTGATATTGGTAAATGGAACAATTTTGATTCGACCCATTCAAGAATTGATTTTCCCCGTATGAAAGCCGGTAAATTAGATGCAGCATTTATGGCAGTTTTTATAGGACAAGGTGAAAGAACCGAAGAAGGGAATTTAAAGGCAAAAAACAGAGCCATAAAAATATTCAATGCATTGCATGATAAAGTTGGAAAATACCCTGAACAGGCCGAAATTGCTTATAAATCAAACGATGTATACGAAATAAAAAGAAAAGGTAAAAGTACAGTTTATATAGGAGTTGAAAATGGATACCCTATTGGAAATGATATTAATAACGTTAAAGAATTTTATGATTTAGGAGCAAGATATATTACACTATGCCATACCAGGAACAATGATATATGCGATTCATCAACCGATAAAAAGGGAGCAGAATTTAACGGTTTAAGCGAGTTTGGGGAAGAAGTTGTAAAAGAAATGAATCGTTTGGGAATGATAATAGATGTTTCCCATATTTCCGATTCTGCTTACTTTGATGTACTAAAACTTTCCAAAACTCCTATTATTGCCTCACATTCCAGTGTTAGAGCTATTTGCAATAGCCCGAGAAACTTTTCTGATGAAATGTTATATGCTTTAAAAGAAAACGGAGGTGTAATTCAAATCTGTATATTAAGCGATTATATTAAAAAACCAAAACCATATCCTGAAAGAGATTCAGCATTTAAAGCTTTAAGAGTTAAATGGAAAGGCTATCAGGGATTAACTGAAGAACAATATAATCAGGCGAGTAAAGAATGGCGGGCATTACAGATTAAATATCCTAAGGAATTAGCAACAGTAGCCGATGCCGTAGATCACATAGATTATGTTGTAAATAAAATAGGGATCGATTATGTCGGTATCGGAACAGATTTTGATGGAGGAGGAGGGTTAGCAGATTGCAGAGATGCAAGTGAATTGAAGAATTTTACCATTGAATTATTAAAAAGGGGATATACCAAAGAAGAAATAAAGAAGATATGGGGTGAAAACTTTCTTAGGGTTTTCAGAGAAGTTGAAAAGGTAGCTGAATTGTAATCTTAAAAATGTAATATATGAAACTTCCAATGTTAATAAAACACGGGAAGTTTTTGTATTTTTAAGTTTTAATTCCGTAACAAATGGCTTCTTTTAGAAAAAAACTTTATCAAATAATATTTGGTACCGAAACTAAACTGGGACGTTTATTCGACATTGTTTTATTGTGGGCAATTCTTTTAAGTATATCCATTGTCATATTTGAAAGTTTAAAGTCCTTAAGAACAGAATATTCTTCTTTTTTTATTTATTCCGAGTGGTTTTTTACCATTCTTTTTACCATTGAATATTTTACCAGGATATGGATTTCTCCAAAACCATTTAAGTATATTTTTAGCTTTTTAGGATTAGTCGACCTTTTATCAATTATTCCAACATATCTAAGTTTAGCATTAACAGGAACTCATTATTTAGTGGTTATTAGAGCTATACGTCTATTACGTGTTTTTCGTATTTTAAAGCTTAACTATTTCCTTAATCAAGGAGATATAATTGCTAAAGCGTTAAAATCAAGTATAAAAAAAATAGGGGTTTTTCTATTTGCAATACTAAATATTGTGATAATAATTGGCGCTGCTATGTATGTAATTGAAGGCGAAGGAAATGGTTTTGATAGTATTCCACGAAGTATTTACTGGGCAATTGTGACAATTACTACGGTTGGCTATGGTGATATTTCTCCTCAAACTTCTCTCGGTCAATTTGTTTCTTCAATTATAATGATCGTAGGATATGCAATCATAGCAGTACCAACAGGAATTGTATCATCGGAAATAACCCGGCAACAACTTAATAAGGAAAAACTTAAATGCAACAACTGCAAGTATGAAATTAGTTATGATCATAAGTTTTGTCCAAATTGTGGAAAAAATCTCAAACTCAATAACTAGTCTTTTTTCTTGTAACCGTATTTTTTGTATATTAGGATTTCAATTAAACTAATCATTTACAATAAAACCAACCACTATGAAAAAAGTATTTTTATTTGGAGCTTTAGCTTTATTCGCTGCAGGAACTATTTTTACCGTTATTTCATGTGATGAAGATAATCCTATAAACTGTACTCAAAAAGCGGCTGAGTATACTGAAGCAGCTGCTAATTATTTAGAGGATGATAGTGATGCGAATTGCAACACTTTAAAAAATGCTATTGAAGATTATCTTGACACGGACTGCCCATTATTAACGGATGCACTTAGGACCTCACTGCAAGTAGAACTTGAAGCATTACCATGCTATTGATGTATAGTTATGAAATAGAACCTCGATTTATTTCGAGGTTTTTTATTTTGCCATCCTCACAATTCTTGGGGTAAATTTGGCAACGACTTCAACCAGGTCCTTTTGATATTCCATATTTTTTTACGTCTTTTTATGCCCAGGTGGTTTCATCCGTATTTTCTGAATAACGTAAGATTTTATTTAGATTCCGGATGCAAAATTTATGATTAAAAAACCGGACTTGTTAAGCCCGGTTATGAGTTTATTTTTCTTCCAGTTCCAGTTCCTCTAGTTCTTCTAATTTTTCCTGCAATTCCTTGATAATTTCTTGCTTGTCGTTTTCTTCAAAAGATCTTAGACTTTCCTCAATTCTTATTTGAATTTTTTCTTTATCAATATTAACAAGTTCCTCTTGGACTCTTTGCATTTCTTTTTCAATGGCCTCCATATCAATACTTTCTCTAATAGCTTCATGCGTTTTTTCCATTTCAATTCTGACTTCTTCCAGATCAATATTGATTTCTCCAAGTTCATCCATACTGAAATCCATAGCAAAGTCAAAATCAAAATTAAAATCAAGATCAAGATCTTCCAAATGTTCTATACTCATTTCAACCTCTTTCATAATATCTTCTACATCAATCATTTCAACTTTTTTCATGGCTTTAGTCATTTCTTCCTGAATTTCAGCAACGTCGATATGAACATTTTTCATCGCTTCTTCTACTTCCTTATGAATATGCTCGTAGTCAATTTCTTCTATATCTTTCATAGCTTCTCGAATGTCCTCTTTTGCTTCTTCCAAATCGCTTATCGTTTCATCTATTTCATCCTGGTATTTCGAATAATCCTTTTCAGGAATTTTTTCTCCATCAACATACAGATCATAAGTTTTTCCATTTTTTATCTTAAACTCAATTTGATGTTTGGTTCCATTCTTTCTATATGTTTTAGTAATTTTATTATCATCAATCTCAATTTCATCATGATATTTACCTTTTTTAAATCTTAAAGTATCTTTCTTAAATTCCGCTAAATCAACAACAGGTTTTAAATCTTTCTTAGTGTTCTGATTTTTAGTTGCTTCCAATGTGTTGCTTTTACTATTTAGTACTGTCGGATAATCATACGTTTTAGCAGAATATGTAAATGATAAGGCTAAAACACCAGATAATATAACAACAGCGGCAATAATTCTATCGATAAGGTTTGATTTTACTTTTGGTTTCATAATTAATCGTTTTATTCTGTTTAATAAATATTTTTTCTTACCTGAAAAAGCAACCGCGGAATAATGCTTTCTAAAAGTAAGTTCTTGTACGGAAACCAGTGCTTTTGCATAAACCATTGACTCTCGACATACAGTTAATGCCATGTCATCGCAACAATTTTCTCTCTCCTTTCTAATTTGATTGGAGATATACCAGACTGCCGGATGAAAGAAAAACAAGGTTTCAATAATAGTTTGTAATACATTTAAAATATAATCGTTACGTCTAATATGAGCAATTTCATGAGCTATAATCGCTTCAATTTGGTTAAATGGCATTTGTGTTAACATTTCCACAGGGATTATCACAACCGGCTTAAAATAACCAATAACCATCGGGATTTTTATCAAATGAGATTCTATATATCTTATTGTTCTGTTAACTTTTAGATAGCTCTGAATAGTTTGAAAGCTTTGAGTCCATTTTTCAGAAACATCATTAGTGCCAATAAATTTCAATCGGTTAGAATAAATAAACCCCAGAATAAACTTTAAAACAAAAATAAAAAGTCCGATAATCCAAACATTCACAACAATTGGAAAGTACTTATCAATTTTTATTAATTCATTTTTTAGACCTGATATGAATTGATTCGATACTATTGTTCTATTTTCTACTTTTAATTCAATCGACAATAATTCATTTTCAGTATAATTTTGATCAATCTTAAACTGTTGATCGGAAAGTTCAGTATTAAAATTGTTGTTAAAATTATATACGGATAAACCTACAAATATTAATAAGCTCGAAAATGTAATTAGATATCTAATATGGGCTGTTTTATTTCTTAAAACCCACAATAGTAGTCCTAAAAAAACAGCAATAACAAATCCTTGCCATATTATATGAAAAAGACTCCAGCCTAAGGCGTTAATTAATTTGTCACTTAAGATTTCTGAAAATAAATTCATGGCTAATTAGCTTTATCTTGCTGGTTTTCAATTTTATTTATAAGATCTTTAATTTCGTTTAATTCCTTTTTACTTGGCTTATGGTTTCCTAAGGTTTGCATTACCAACTTCGAAGCAGATCCTGAAAAAGTCTTTTTCAAAAAACCATCCAGTAAACGGCTTTTTGTTTCATTCTCATCGATAGTAGGAGTGTAAATATGTTGTCTGTTTTCTTTATTTACCTCAAGCATACCTTTTTCAGCCATAATTTGCATGATCTTTAAACTGGTTGTATAACCAACTTCCTTTTCTTCATTCTGTTTTTCATTTATAAACTTTACGGTAGAAGGTCCATGTTCCCATAAAAATTGCAATATTTCAAGTTCAGTTTCCGTAGGGTTGTATTTACTTTTTAAACTCATAGTATAAAGACGATTTGTTATATTAATCGATGCATTACGAATAATTTCGTAAAACAAATATATACGATATGTTTCGTACTTTCAAATTTTTCTACGATTATTTTCGTATTTAATTCGTTAAAATATGTTAAATATTTGATAATATTACTATTATAATTTATTCGATGATAATTGGGTTATTTAATTGATAAATTTTAATTTTAAGACGATAAAGAAAAGTTAAACCAAAATTAGTTAAATTAATGTGATATGGAAACTACTGAAAAAGTACTTGATGCAATGAAAAAAGCAGGTAAGGCTTTAAAAGCCGGAGAAATTGCTGACCTTACGGGGATAGACAGGAAAGAGATTGACAA
Source organism: Bacteroidales bacterium (assembly GCA_028282785.1). Lineage (GTDB taxonomy): Bacteria > Bacteroidota > Bacteroidia > Bacteroidales > UBA12077 > UBA12077. Next base: position 113,163 of record JANQHE010000071.1, read on the forward strand.
AGCAATGAAAGTTCTTAAAAAGGAGGAAAAAATAGTTTCTCCAAAAGTTTGCTTTTGGGAACCAAAATAAAATGAAAGCCGGTTATTCCGGCTTTTAATTTAACAATTTGTGCATTGAAATGCCATACAGGATCCTGTACATATACCACAACCAGTGCATTTTTTATAATCAATCTCGGGAGCACTAAAAGGACTTTTTTGACTAATTGCACCTACGGGACATATTCCCGTCGAAGGGCAAGGGTGGTTCTGGGGACAAAACATTTCATTTACAATAATATCTTTTTTCATATAATTCCAATTTGGTTTTAAACAGCTGCAAATCTAAACGAATTATTTTAAATTAAAACATTTATATATGTTAATTTTTAAATAATTTATATTGAGCTATCATTCAGCTATTTTATAGAGTTCTACAAGTATCTTTTTACCTCTATTTTTAAAACCGGGAGTATTATCTTCAAATTGATTTTCAATTATAGCTATTAATTCTGAAGCCAAAACGGATTCTATTTTAACATAGTTGAACAATATCTGCATTGAAAACATTTTGACCGCAGTAGGGTAAATTGGGTCTTCTAACCATGTAAAACAACGATCTATCAAGATACCCAACCGATTTTCGTCCAATTCGCTTAAATTCCTTGTTGAAAGAATCTTCGTAAAATGCCTCTTTTGATTATCATATTTTGATTTAGGCAGAAAATCAATGATTTCATTAATATATGGATCAATTATCGTTGGATATTTTAACCATAATACTTCGATTACCCAAGCCGCTCTGCCCGAAACATATTTTTCGTTAGATAAAGCAAGCTCAACAATTTCTTCAAAGAGTTTTTTGTCTTTGTCAATTACTGAAGCTATATAATCCGTATTTTGTTTTGAAAGTTCTGCTAATAACTGATCTCTAAAATTCATATTATAGTATTTTAGTTTATAAATTTACATCTTTATTTAAGGTCTTTTTAGTAAAAAGATTAATATTGAAATTTAATAACTAACCTATTGATTTTTAATATAACATTATAATTATGAAAATTACCAGGAGTAAAATAATACTATCTGTATTATTTATATTAATAGTAAAATCATCTATTAGCGATGAAAATGATAAACTAATAAACTATGTAAATCCGTTCATTGGAACAAAAGAAATGGGACACTGTTATCCCGGTGCCACAGTTCCATTTGGGATGGTTCAGCTCAGTCCTGATACCGATACCATTTTATATTCCAATGATGGAAAAACTTACAATAAAGAGGTTTACAGATATTGTGCAGGATATCAATATGATGATCCAACAATAGTTGGATTCTCACATACCCATTTTCATGGTACAGGTCATTCGGATTTAGGTGATTTTTTAATTATGCCCACTGTCGGGAAAGTAAAACTGAATCCTGGAATCGCAAGCAAACCCGAAACTGGTTATAGGTCGAGATTTTCACATGATAATGAAAAGGCATCTCCAGGGTATTATCAGGTAAAATTAAAAGATTACGGCGTAAATGCGGAGTTAACAGCAACTTCAAGAGTCGGATTTCATAAATATACTTTTCCCGAAACCAATCAGGCAAATATTATTCTGGATATGGTTCACGGAATATATAATTATGATGGAAAGGTTATTTGGGCATCCGTTAGAGTTGAGAATGATACACTAATAACCGGATACAGGCAAACACAGGGATGGGCCAGAACTCGAATCGTTTATTTTGCAATGAGTTTTTCAAAACCTATCGGATCCTATGGATTTGAAAATGAAGAACAGCTTGTTTATAAAGGATTTTGGAGAAAATGGGATCAGACCAAAAATTTTCCTGAAATGGCAGGTAGAAAATTAAAAGCTTATTTTAGTTTTCAAACAAAACATGACGAAGAAGTAAAGATTAAATTTGCCTTGTCAGGAGTTAGCACTGCAGGTGCTTTAAAGAATTTATATCAGGAAATTCCACATTGGAACTTTACTAAAACAAAAGCACAGGCCCGGGAGTTATGGGAAAAAGAACTTTCCAAAATAAAAATCGAAGCTGATTATAACCGTAAGGTCAATTTCTATACGGCATTATATCATAGTTTCTTAAGTCCAATTGAATATTCTGATGTGGATGGTAAATATCGCGGATTAGATCAAAATATATACACTTCTGCAAACTATACGAATTACACAATTTTCTCTTTATGGGACACTTATAGGGCTTTACATCCATTATTTACCCTTTTGCAACAAAACAGAACCAATGGAATGATTACATCAATGCTAAATCATTATGATCAAAGCGTTCATAAAATACTTCCCATATGGTCCCATTATGCTCAGGACAACTGGTGTATGATAGGATATCATGCCGTTCCTGTAATAGTTGATGCATATATGAAAGGCATAAGAAATTTTAATATTGAAAAGGCGTATGAAGCGATTATTAATAGCTCACAGTATAAGCCATATGATGGAATTGACAGCTATATGAAATATGGTTACGTTACATGTGAGAATAACTCAAGCTCTGTATCTAAAACGCTTGAATACGCTTATGATGATTATACAATTTACCAAATGGCAAAAGAATTTGGTAAAAAAGACGATGCGATATATTATAAAAAAAGGGCTTTAAACTATAAAAATCATTTTGACAATAAAACAGGTTTTTTAAGAGCAAAACAAACGGATGGAAAGTGGAAAACTCCATTTGACCCAATGAATACTCATGGACAGGGCTATATTGAAGGTAATGCCTGGAATTATTCATTATATGTTCCGCATGATGTTAAGGGATTTGCAAACCTTTTGGGAGGCGGAGAAAAGCTAATAAATTATATTGATACATTATTTATTATGGAAATATCCGATGAAGATATCTCTGGTTCCGAAGATGTAGAAAAAGTAGGGATCATCGGAAATTATGTACATGGAAATGAACCTAGCCATCATATTCCGTATATGTATAACTATGTTGGAGCTCCGTGGAAAACGCAAGAAAAAGTTCATCTTATTGTTAACAGCATGTATCATAATAAACCTGATGGTTTATGTGGCAATGATGATTGCGGGCAAATGTCTGCATGGTATATTTTCAGTTGTATGGGATTTTATCCTGTTTGCCCCGGAAGCAGTGAATATATTATTGGAAGTCCATGTGTAAATGAAGCTCAAATCAGTTTTGAAAGTGGTTCATCTTTAAAAATAATTGCAAATAATTTAAGCAAAGAAAATATTTATATTCAGAGTGTTACTTTTAATGGAAAGGATTGGGATAAATCATATTTTACGCATAATGAAATTGTTCATGGTGGGATAATTGAGTTTTATATGGGTAATGAACCAAATAAAAAATGGGGAACTTCACCTGATAATTTTCCTTCGTCATTGTCATATGAGATAAACTAAAATATTGCCATATCCTGAATTTCTTTATTGAATTGATGCATGGTTTAAACATTATCAAAACTTTCCTGTTTATAAGAAAATATGAATAATGAAAACAAGAAAGTATATAATAGGTATTTTATTAATAATGTTTTTTATTAATAAGATTAGTTCTCAAAATAATATGAAGATGAATCTTGCAACATTTGGATCCGGTTGTTTTTGGTGCACCGAAGCAATTTTTCAACAATTAAAGGGTGTTGAATCTGCTGTTTCAGGTTATTCCGGAGGAGCAGTTAAAAACCCGACATATAAAGAAGTATGTACGGGAAATACTGGTCATGCTGAAGTTATTCAAGTAACTTACAATCCTGAAATTATAAGTTATACGGAATTACTTGAAGTTTTCTGGCAAACTCATGATCCAACCACACTAAACAGGCAAGGAGCTGATGTGGGAACGCAATATAGGTCGGCTATTTTTTACCATAGCGAAGAACAAAAGAAATTAGCAGAAGGATATAAACAAAAGCTTGAGGACGCTAAAATATTTAATAATCCAATCGTTACTGAAATTACGGAATTTGATATTTTTTACAAAGCTGAAGATTATCACCAGGAATATTATGATAATAATAAGACACAGTCATATTGTAACTTTGTTATAACACCTAAAATTGAAAAGTTTAAAAAAGTATTTAAGGATAAATTGAAATAGATCAATGTAAAGAAAAATAGGTTGTCCAAAAAGACTCGAAGACGTCATTGCGAACCTGCCTTGCCGGCAGGCAGGTGAAGTGAAGCAATCTTTTTATTCTTGTAATCAATAGATTACTTCGTCGTTCCTCCTCGTAATGACAGTAGGTTTTGACTTTTTGGACAACCTCTTTGTTTATCTGGCGTTTTTAAAAGCTAGTTCAAGTTTTTCAACCAATCGTTTATATACATTTTCCTGGGTTCCAATACCATCTATATTGTAAATATTCTTCTGTTTTTGATAATAATCCAATACTGGTGCTGTTCGTTTCTGGAAGTTTTCAAGCCTTCGGATTATAACCTCGGTATCCATATCATAATAGCGGGCTCTATTGGTTTTACTTCTTGCAGTTAAGCGTTTAATCGATTCCAGAGTTGGAACATCCAAATTAAATACACATGATACGGAAGATCCTAATTTACGAAGTAATCCATCCAAAATATACGCTTGAACAATTGTTCGGGGATATCCTTTAAAGAAAAAACCCCGTGCTTCAGGATGCGTTTGTATTTGTTTTTCTATCAATTTTATGGCAAACTCATCAGGAACAATTTCTCCACGTTCCATATATTCTTTTGCTAATAAACCAATCTGACTTCCTTTTTCAATTTCTTTACGCAGCAATGAACCCGTAGAAATATATACCAAGTCATATTTTTCAGCTAATAACTTTCCTTGTGTTCCTTTTCCCGAGCCGGGAGGTCCGAAAAGAACAACATTTAACCATGTTTTAGTAAGAGATTGTTCCACAACATTGGTGATTCTTTGGAATATCTCATCAATTGTACCAACGCCGTCAACTGAGTAACAGATTCCTTTATCTTTATAGAAATCAGCTACAGGAACAGTTTTGTTCTTATATTCTTGTAGTCTGTTCTCAATAACTTCCATGGTATCATCAATTCTATTTTCTTTTTGTGCTCTTTCCAGCATACGTTCCATTAAAATATCCTGGGGAACTTCAAGAGTTACCATACAGTTCAAAGAAGTATTTAATTTTAGAAGTAAACCTTCAAGTATATAAGCCTGAACAACAGTACGCGGAAAACCATCAAATAAAAATCCGTTTACCTCCGTATTTGTTTTTATTTTTTTTTCAATGATCTGAACAATAATTTCATCCGAAACAAGTCCTCCTTTTTCAATTACCGATTTTGCCTGCATTCCAAGATCAGATCCTTCCGCAATTTCTTCTCGTAATATATCTCCGGTTGAAATATATGCCAGGTTATACTTTTCAATCAACTTGCGCGATTGAGTTCCTTTTCCAGCCCCTGGTGGGCCAAATAATGCAATATTAAACATAGTTATACTTTAGAGAGTTAATTTGTCCATGGCTAAAATAAAACATATTGCTTAATTACACAATTCATGTAATGAACTTTTCTATGTCAATAGAAAAATAAAAAGTGCACCCATCGCGGAATGCACTTTGAAAAATATGTGGTTTTGCTGCGTAGTACTATTCTTTAAATTCAATATTTCTTCCGAAAGTACCTCCTAAGCGTTTAAAAAAGCTTTCCCTTTCTGTTAAAGGAATAAAGTTCTCAACATATGCTTGTTCCGAAGGAATTTCAATTTCAACTATTTCCATTGTATCTAATAGCTCAATTGAGAAAGGTATGAAATCAATCTGTACATCCATTCTTTTTGAAGGCCCTTTCATCATCCTGGATTGAAATGGATCTGTGGCTAAAGCAACTTTTTTAAATCCTAATTCCTTAGCCAGGTTATACGAATAATAAACATTTTCTACACTATGCTCTGCGTTTGTTTCTATAAATATATTTTGTTTTGGAATCCCTAACCTTTCACCATACATGGCCATTATTTTAGATTCGACATATGGTGTATAAACTGCTGAACCGGAATAAATAATATTTTTAGTGTAACCATTATTATAAAGATAGTATGACCAATAAATTCTACCCATTAGTACTCTGCTCCAATAATCATCGTTATAGGGCACTCCGGGAACTATAATAACATCATAAGGAGCATTTATTTCGACATTAGCAATAGTTTTATCGGGACTTTTAGCAAATAGTTTAAGCGATCCAAAAAGCAATGCTGATATACTAAACATTATTATTAAGTTTCGATTTTTTTTCATAATATTAAAGTTTTTATTCATAACAGAATTAATATTATTCTTGTTCAAAATATATTTATTTATTTTAAACAAAATTATTTGAACTTTTATTATTAACACCTAACTAACCAAACTATGCAACCTATTAAAGCTTTATTACCGGTTTCCTTATGGTTAATGAGAATTGGCTTGGTCTTATATGCTTATGATGAGTATTTCAAAACATTCACAAAATTTAATCTTGATAAAGTTGAATTCTACATTGCATTTTTATTTTTGATTTTTAGTGCAATTATTTTTGTAACCGGTATTAAAAAAAGATCTGCGCTAACAGTTATTTCCGGATTCATTATTACTTTGATTTCTATTTATAATGTGATTAATACTATTGATGGTGGATTAGATACGGAGTTAATAATTAACTTTTTAGTAGCAAGTATTGCAATATTCTTCCTTGCCAATCCAAACGGAAAGTAGATTTACTTAATATTTCCTTAAAGTGAAAATATTATAGAACATGCTTTGTTTTATAATATTTTCACTTAAATTTAGCCTGCATTTTAAAGAACGAACTTTGTTTAAAGCTATAATGAACAAAATACTTTTACTATATTATTCTCAATCAGGCCAACTAACCGAAATTGTAAAAAACTTCGCCAGGCCATTTGAAGATTCAGATAATTACTCGGTAACATATGCTAATATCGAACCGGAAAAAGAATATGAGTTCCCCTGGACTGGTTATAGATTTTTCGACGCTTTCCCTGAATCAGTTGAAAGAATTCCCTGTGAAATAAAGCCATTGGATTTAGGAGATGAAAATTATGATTTAATTGTTTTTGCATATAGTGTCTGGTATATGTCACCTTGCATTCCATGTAATTCATTTTTAGTATCGGATCAGGCTAAAAGAATATTTAAGGGTAAGCCTGTAATTACACTACTTGGAATACGTAATATGTGGGTGGTTGCGCAAGAATATGTAAAAGAGAAAATTATCGAGAACGGTGGAAGTTTGGTTGGAAATATCGTATTACGTGATCGTGCCGAAAATATCACAGGGATTATAACAATATCTTACTTTATGTTTTCGGGTAAAAAAGGTCGTTTTGCCTGGTTTTTTCCAAAGGCGGGTATTTCACAAAAAGATATAGAAGGTGTTATAAAATTCGGAGAGCTTGCTAAAAGTAACTTTGAAAATAACGATTTAAACAAACTGCAGACTGAACTTGTTTCAGAAAAGGCAGTTAAAATTAATCCTTATTTAGTTTCAACTGAAAAAACTGCATATAAAAGAGTATTTCTTAAATGGTCTGCATTTATGTTAAAGAAAGGAGGGCCAGGAAATCCAGAAAGGAAAGGTAGGGTGCGTGCTTTTGCTTTTTATTTTCCCTTCGCTATTTTAGTAATTGCGCCTATTAAATATATATTTTTTCTTATTTTTGCACCTTTTAGATTAAGAAAAATAAAAAAAGAAATTAGATATTATTCAGGAATCGATTTTCATTCAAATATTTAGAACGATATATAAAAATGCCGAACGTTTATATAAACAACATAGCAAAGTTTCTACCTAACGAACCTGTTTCCAATGATGAAATGGAGTTAATACTCGGGATGGTAAATGGTAAGCCATCTCGATCAAGAAGAATTGTGTTACGACAGAATGGTATTCAGAACAGGTATTATGTGATTGATAAAGACGGTGAGATTAAATACAATAACGCAGAAATAACTGCAAACGCAGTTAAAAATCTTGAGAATGGAAATTTCTCGATTAAAGATATTGAAGTTTTATCGTGCGGGACTTCATTACCAGATCAGTTACTCCCTTCTCATGCTTCTATGGTTCATGGAAAACTTGAAAACAGAACATTAGAAGTTATTTCGCCATCCGGAGTATGTTGTGCAGGAATGCACTCTATGAAATATGCTTATCTATCTGTAAGATCCGGAGAATCTAACAATGCTGTTTCAACTGGTTCAGAAGTTATTTCAACACTATTGCGCGCAGATAAATTTGCAAAGGAATTAAATTGTACGAATCATTTGGAAGAGAATCCGATTCTTGCATTCGAAAAAGACTTCTTGCGTTGGATGCTTTCTGACGGAGCAGGAGCAATGTTACTGGAGAATAAACCTAATGAAAAAGGTATATCATTACAAATTGAATGGATTGATACGATATCATATGCAAATGAACTAGACGCTTGCATGTACGCTGGTTCTGAGAAGAATGAAAACGGTACCTTAAAAGGTTGGAAAGAATTCGATCCTGAAATATGGTTAGAACATTCAATTTTTGCAGTTAAACAGGATGTCAGATTATTAGACAAATACGTAATTAATCGTTGTATTACTCCACTTGCAGACTCACTTAATAAGAGAAATATAGATAGTTTTAAAGATGTGGATTACTTTTTACCGCACTTATCTTCCATGTTCTTTAAACAACGATTGTATGATGAAATGAAAGATCAGGGAATTGAAATTCCTGAAGAAAAGTGGTTTACAAACCTTACTAAAGTAGGGAATGTAGGGTCTGCTTCAATTTATATCATATTGGATGAACTATATCATTCGGGTAATCTAAAAAAAGGTGAAAAGATTTTAGTTATGGTTCCGGAAAGCGGACGCTTTTCTTATGCCTTTATGTACTTAACGGTCGTATAGAAACTTACAAAATATATAAGAGGCTGTGCAAAAAGTCCAGTTTTACATCTAATCAGAAAATCAGGATTTGCCCCTTCCCTAAAGGGAGCCCTGATTTTCAACATCTTCACCCCTGTCTGCCGACAAGGCAGGCTTTAGGGTTTGGGGTAAAAAGATGATGAAAATCACATATGCTTACTTTTTAG
>JANQHE010000074.1 GCA_028282785.1 Bacteroidales bacterium
ATAAAAAGCTGTTAAACAGAGAACCACAAAGAAAACGCAAAGTTTCTCAAAGTAAAAAATACGAACAAAATTCAACAATTCTACTTTTTGGACAACCTCTTTTTAATCTTATTGGTTTCCTTTATGCTATAATTTTTCCTATCCAAACATTTTATTGATAAATCCGGCATGGACAGTAATGCTTAAAGCTTTATTATTTCAACGAAATACTCGCCCTCTTTTCATACTCAACTTTGGTGTTATCTTTATTTGTATTCCGTACGACCGATAGGTTCGCTTGTTGGTACAAACATACAGGTCATCATATTCAGAATGATCGCAATATAGTTTTAGCCTGACGTAATTATAGATTTCATGAATAATGCAGCAGGTTAGTCAGAATTATAATCGTCAATTACTCCACCTGTAAGCCTTAACAAAGTATGGTAGCTTTGAATTAAATTATACATAGCATTTTGATAATTCAATGCAGTGTTTGAATATAACTGTTGAATATCCCTGTAGTTAAAAGAGTTAATTGAACCATTCTCATACTTTTGTTTTGATAACTCCAGGTTCAGTTCAGCAGCTTTAAGGTTTTCTTCGGCAAGGGTTAAAAGTTCTTGCCTTACTTCGTATAACTCAAATTCTTGTGCTAACTGGTTTTTAAGCTCTTGTTGCATTTCTGTTGTTTCAATTTCAGAAATTTCCTGCTCAATTTTAGCAGCTTGCAAAGCTCTTCTTCGTGAACCTCCTTCATAAATTGAATAGGAAACACTCAAATTTAAACTGGTGTTATACCCACTTGATGATATGTCAGGATTAGTATCATAATCTGTTTCAGAGTCAGAATAACCCCCTGAAGCACCTACAGCAACTGTTGGATAATATGCACTCTTTGCAGATTTGACTTCCAGTTTAGCCATTTCAAGGTTTACATACTGGTTCTTCAATGTATTATTATTTTCAAGCATCTTTGATTCCAGGTTTATCAACTCAAAATCTTTTGCTGCTATATCAAACGATGATATATAGATGTATTCTTTATTTAAATCTTCAGCCATCAGGTTATTTAATTGCCTTTTAGCATTGCTGTAAGAAGATTTTGCAGATAAATAATTCGATTGATCTTCCAAATAGGAATTTTGAGCCTGTAATAAATTATAGGTCACAGAAGTTCCTAATTGTTTCTTTTGTTTCTCTTGCTCATACCTGTCTTCAGATAAACTCATTGATTTCTTTGCAATTCCCATACTCTTCTCAGTTAAAAGAATATTATAATAAGCCAGAATTACATCTACAATGGTATTTTCAACAGTTATCGCTAAATTCCCCTCTGACATCTTTTCTAACTCCTCCAGGTTTTTCTTCGTAATTCTGGCTCCAAATCCCCGGAATATTACCCAATTTAAGTCTACCGAACCACTTAATGTACTATTTGTATAATCATCATTATCATTATAGTTCCATGATTCGCTTCCTACGCCTGTAAAACTTACAGTTGGCAGAGCCCCGGTATTACCCCAGGAATTGTTTAATTCATTTATTTCGTGAGATTTCCGTACAGTTACAATACCGTAATTATTCTCTAATGCTTTTTGTACAGCATCTTCAATACTTAGCCGGTTTAAATCCTGGCTAAATACTGGGAAACTTGCTATAAATAGTGCTATACTCATTATTATTTTTGTTTTCATTTTTTAATTCAGCTTTTAGCTATTAGCTTCCTGCCTGCTGACAGTTAAGCCTAAGCATTATTTACTCTTTTTTTATTTTTATCTTTATACTACCTACCAACCGGTTTATGTTGATTAAGTAAAAGTCATAACTTATTACCATTATTCGTTCAAGCAGGCTAAATTTTAAAAATCCTTTTCCATTGCTTTACCTAAGGTTACATCAATTTGATGATTGATTACAGCTACCTCCACAGATTCCGGAGTAATAGCTTCTTTAGAGAATAGGCTCTTTAGTTTTACTTTTAAAGTATTTGACATAACTATTACCAACGGAAGAATTAATAATATAAATATGGTTCCGAATAAAATCCCGTAGGCTAAAGCAATAGCCATTGGTACAAGAAATTGTGCATCCGGGCTGTTTTCTAAAATCAAAGGCATTAATCCTGAAGTTGTTGTTACAGTTGTTAAAAGAATTGCCCTAAATCTTGATTTTCCAGCATTTATTGCGGCTTCAAGAACTTTCATTCCATTCACAAGGTTTTGGTTATATTTGGAAAGGAATACAATGGCATCATTTATAATAGTTCCCGACATGGCTACAAATCCCCACAAACTCATCATTGAAATAGGTTCTCCGTGTATTCCATGCCCCCAAACTGCACCTAGAAATCCAAGAGGTATCATTACCAAGATTAAAAATCCTTGCATAAACGATTTAAAATAAATCATGATTATGATTACGATAATTAGAAAGGCAATTCCAAAATACTTTATGATACTTCCCATTTGTTCATTGGTATCTTTCTGTTGCCCTTGATGCATATAGGTTACATCCGGATGTTCTTCTAAAATCTTTGGTAGTATTTCATTTTCAATAAGATCTAAGATTGGAGGGACAGCTTCTGATTGATCTTTTAAATAAGCATCAACACGAATTTCTGTACGTCCATTGTATCTATTGATTTTGCTTAAACTGCGTTCTGTTGTTAAATCAGCTAACCTGGATAATGGATATTGCCCGCTGGGAGTAGTGATCATCATATTTTCCAGTTGTCCAATTGTTTCTCTATTATCCAATGAATATCTTACATAAACCCATATTTCATCTTTCCCTTCTTGCATTCGTTGTGCCAATGCACCGTGATAGCCGCTACGAACCTGTTGCATCAACGAATTTTGAGTTAAACCTAAAACATAAGCTTCCGGTTTTAGGTTAATTTGAATTTCCTGGCTACCAATCTGGCTATTATCTGTAATGTTGAATAAGGCAGGCATTTTTTCCAGTTCTTCCTCTAACTTCTTTTTTGCCTCGTCAAGTTTATCGGAATCGTAACCTAAAAGACTAATGGATACTGGCGCACCAAACCTGTTCGATGCTCCGACAGCATATTTATACGCTTCTGGAATTTTACCCGTTTTTTCAGAAATTGCAGTTTTAATGATTTGGTCGTTCACTAGAACATCCTCTAAGGGATTTAAGAAAACACGAATCATACCTGCATTGGTACCGGTTTCTGTTCCACTGAAAGAACTTCCTGTTGTTACTTGTGTTGCAGAAACGTAAGAAATAGTATCTCCATATTCTTTTTGTAATTCCTCATTAATTTCCCAAACCTGAGATTCGATCCAGAATAGTTTTTCTTTTGTGATCTCTTCATTAATACCTGGTTTCATTGCTAAATCAATACTAAACATATCGGAAGGTTGGGGAGGGAAGAAAGTAAATGGAATTTTACCACCTAAAACTAATCCTACTGTTAAAATTACTAATGCTGTAATGGTTGCTATGCTTAACCCTTTATATTTTAATATTCTTCTAATTAAAGGAAGGTATAGCCTGTCCCTAACATACATTAAGAATTTGTCGAGTTTATTTCTTGTTTTTCCATAAATTGATTTTTCATTTGTTGGTTTCAGTACCCTGGGATTAGCCAGGTGCCCGGGTAAAACAAATATTCCTTCTGCCAGGGAGAATAGCAAACATATTATTATAACAAATGCCATTTCATACATCATCTCAAGGCTTCCCTCAATAAAGAAAAGAGGCGTAAATGCTATAATTGTTGTAGCAATGGATGTAAATACAGCAGGCAATACTTCCAGTGTTCCATCAATCGCAGCCCGTCGAGGCGATTTCCCCATTTCGAAATGAGTAAAGATATTTTCTCCAATTACCACGCCATCATCAACCAGGATACCTATAATCAGTATCATACCAAACAGGGAAATGATGTTAATTGTTATTCCATATAAAACCGCAACGATAAACATTCCTAAGAACGAAGCCGGAATACCCCATGCTACCCAGAGAGATAACCTAAAGTTTAGAAGTAATGACAGCATCAATACAACTAAAATAATACCCATTAAACCATTTTGGATTAGAATTGAAAGTTGTCCATCGATGATATCAAGAAAATCATGAAGAATTTTTATTTCAGTATCTTCGTTCGTTTCATTATATTCTTTGGCATAAGCCGTAACAAAATCAGAAATTTCCTCTAAGTCTTCATTCATTAATTTCTGAATCATAAAGGTTACACTTGGTTCACCTTCTACGTAACTTCCGTTAGGAGTTTCTTCGAACTGAAGAATAACATCAGCAATGTCACCAACTTTTAGAGTTCTTCCATCTTGATTTGTTTTAACAACAATGTCTTTAATGTCTTCTGGATCGATTGATCTTTGACGGCTAATAACTTTTATCTCTTCACGAGGATTCTTAATAGTTCCTCCATGAATATCCAAATTGTTTGATGCTATTGCAGATTGAATGTCACTAAATGTTAAATTATATCTTCTTAATTGGGTTTCATCGATTTCAACTACCAATTCAAGATTACTTGGCAATCCCATTACAGTTATCTGCGACATAACACCTGATGCTAGAAAATCATCTTCTACACGGTTAGCTGCTTTATTTAATTTTAACAGGTCATCATCTTCGGCTGATAAAGTAACAAACATGGACATATCTTTTGTCCTGTTTTTCGAAACGATAGGTTTTTCTGCATCAGCCGGAAAATTGGAAATTCCATCAACTGCATTTTTAACATCCGACAACAGTTCGTCCATATCGTAATTACTTAATCCGGTAATGGTAACCTGAGAGAAGTTTTCACTTGAGATAGATGAAAATTCTTTTATTCCGGGAATTCCTCGTATTGCGTCTTCAACGAGTGTTGTAACACCATTTTCCATTTCCTGAGGAGTTGCTCCCTGGTAGGTTACCGTAACCGTAATTACCTTTGATTCAACCAATGGGAAAGTTGCCTTTTTCATCGAGATCAATGAAATGGATCCGATTAATAGTAAGATTACAATAACTACTTTTCCATAGAATGGATATTTTACAAATGCTGATAATATTTTTTTCATAGTCTTTTGTTTTGATAATCAGTGCTTATTAGAAAACTCCAATAAACAAGGTCCAAAAAGCAAATAAATCTCAATATTAAAATTTCAATTTTATAAACTGTTTGATTATTAATTGATTGAGGCTTATGGTTTATTTGATTTTTGATTTTTAATATTTGTCATTTTTGATTTTTATTAGTTTTTCAGTTAATATTGTTTAAGAGATTAGATTCTTACTTTCACTTGTGTTCCTTCAGATATATTAGCAAGTGATTCTGTTACCAGGATTTCACCATCGTTAACTCCGGAGATGATGAAATGGTCATCTAATGTTTTTTCTATTTTAATCGTTTTGTATACTAATTTTTCGTTTTGAATTATGAAAACCTGATTACTGTTATTTACAGCTTCGCGGGGTATTTTAATTCCTGTAATATTTTTAGAGATGCTAAATTCCGCATCTATGAATTCACCTTCTAGAAATGAATTTGGGCTATTAGGGTAGTAATCTATATAAATGTTGATGGATTGAGTTGATTGATCTACAAAATCGGCTATTCGGGATACTTTTCCTGCTTCTGTATTATTTATTCCAATTAATTTTACAGGATCATTTACCTTAATCCATTTTGCATCTTCCGGTAAAACAGGAACAATAACTTCTAGTTTATCCGTTCTTATTATACTGGCTAATTCAACTCCCATGCTTGCAACAGCGCTAATTTCGCGGTAAACTGTTTTAAAACTTCCATCGAATGGAGCATAAATTGTATATTTTTCTAAGTTAATTTCCTGTTGGCGTAACGAGTAATACTCTGTTAGCACACCTTGCGATGCCAGAAAAATTTGTTCTTGCTCTGAATTTATTTCCGGAAGTTCCGGTAAATTGGAATCAACCTTAACGCTGTTAAAGAAGCTTCTCCACTTTTCATATTCATCCGGAAAGTCAATATTGATATCTGGTAATATTCCAGATATAGTTCTTAAAAAACTACTTTTACCTGACATCAAAGATGCTTTCACATCATCGTTATAAATACGAATAAGTAAATCATTCTCATTAAAGTTTTGTCCGGTTTTAAATGAAACATCACCTTCCATTATTTTACCACTTACTTCAGCAGAAAGAGAGATATTTTGGTAAGATGAAATACGCCCCCGGTATTTAATATTGGTACCATGCTGTTGATTTACAATTTCTTGCGCTTTAACATTAAGTAGGTTTTTAGCCTGTTCGATTTTTTGCGGAACAGGTTTACTCATGATTAACCTGCCAGTAATCAGAATTGATAGTAGCATGATTACTATTGCCGCAACTGTGTAAATAATTTTTGTTTTCATGTTAATGATATTTTTAATGATTATAATTTTCAATTTTGTGGACAATATTAAGGAGTGATCCAGCTTACCGGAAATTTATTGAACCAAGGGCATTAGTTTTTGAACCAATTGAATTTCAGTATGAATAATGGTTTTATTTGAAGGTCATTCAATAAAATTGTACATTCGTTAATGGAATTTGAATGTTTGTTCAAAAAACTTGAAGTGCTTAAAGACTGGGAATAAATTTGAACAAAAATTAATTATTATGGCACAGAAATATACTACCGGATGGTTTAAATTTATAATATGGCTTTCATTTACCATTATATTTTTTGCAACTGCAAGTTATTTTACAGAACCTTTATATGCATTTATCGGTGCCTCTATATCAGGTGCCGTCTTTTTATTAATATTACTTATTAACGAATACTGGCTTTTTCCAAAGTATTATATAAATAGTAGAAAGAAATTTATCATATTTAATATTGTAATTGCCATAATTATAACTGCATTGCATTTTTTATTTGAGAGGGTTTTTATTCCTAAAAATGTCAAGGTAGAATTACTTGAAATGCCGGTTTATTTTCCGATTTTAAGGTCATTTGGCATGGTAACCATGGCAAATTTTCTAAGTATTACATTATTGTTAAATTCTGAATTAAAAAGAAAAGCTGAAAGTGAGAAGGTTCTTAAGGAGGAAAAATTGGGTACTGAATTAAAACTGTTAAAAGCGCAAATAAATCCTCATTTTATATTTAATGCATTAAATAATATATACTCGTTAACTTACACCAAGGCAGAAGCAGCTCCGGATAGCGTTTTGAAATTATCGGAAATGCTCCGTTATGTGTTTTATGATTGTAGTCGTGACCTTGTACAGTTGAGTGCTGAAGTTGATTATATATCAAATTTTATTGCATTTCAGCAGATGAAATCAGAACATGTTCAGGGTATTCAATTTAACCATGAGAAAGTAAATGGAAGTATGGAGATTGCACCCATGCTGTTTATCCCTTTCATTGAAAATGCTTTTAAGTACAGTAAAATTGAAGAGTATATTGATGCATATGTAAAGATTAAAGTAAGTTCAGACTCTAATTCATTGAATTTTGAAATTAAAAATTCAATTCCGTACGAAGGCAAAGCAATACCGGGAAATGGAATGGGAATTAATAATGTGCGCCAAAGGTTAGATTTATTATACCCAAATAAACATGAGCTGCAGATAACCGAAAACGATACAAGTTATTTAGTAAACTTAAAAATTGAAGTAGAATGAAGATCAAGTGTATTGTAATAGATGATGAAGCATTAGCTCGAAAGTATTTAAAGGAATATATATTAAAAGTTCCTTTTATGGAATTTGTTGGAGATTTTAACTCACCTTTAAAAGCTTATGATATTTTAGAGAGAGGAGAGGTTGATTTGATGTTTCTGGATATACAGATGCCTGATATTACAGGATTGGATTTTCTTAAAAGTTTAAACCGTAAACCATTTGTCATTTTAACTACAGCATATAAGGAATATGCCCTTGAAGGGTATGAGCTGGATATTTCTGATTATTTATTAAAACCGTTTTCTTTTGAACGTTTCCTAAAGGCAGTTAATAAGGTAAACAATCAAATGCTTAACAAAGAAAAAAGGGCAGAACCGGGTTCAACTTATAACCAAACTGATTTTCATGAAGATTATATTATAATTCGCGCTGATAGAAAATATTACAAGATCAATTACGATGACCTGATTTTTGTTGAAGGGCAAAAAGCTTATGTTACCTTTCATTCGGAGGGAAAAAAGAATGTTACTGCTTTAGCATCATTGCGTGAATTAGAAGAAAAACTACCGGAAAAAAAATTCATTCGAATACATAAATCTTATATTGTTTCTGTTAAGAAAATTGACTCCCTTGAGGGAAATATGATTGAAATAGCAGGAGAGAAACTTCCTGTTGGTAAAAGCTTTAAACCAAAAGTTGCCGAACTTTTTGGATTGGATGAGTAAAACTGAATTTAGTTTAGCTTATATATTCAATTAAAATGTTATTTCTTTATCTTTAAAAAGAAAATTCATTACATTTTTGTGAAAAACTTAATAGGTATAGTCACTGTTCTGGGATTAATTATTAAACCTGCAATTGGAGTTGCTGTTCCCGTTAATTTGGATAGTTTAAAAACCGAAGTTAGAAAATTACCCAATGATACATTAAAAGTGTTGGAGTTGGCAAAGTTATCCTATGAATACTCTAAAAATCAAGCTGATACTTCAATAATTTTGGGATTGGAGGCTCTTGAATTATCAAGAAAATTAGGTTATCAATATGGAGAAGCTTATAGTTTATTTATACTAGGAGTGGATCATTTATATTTAGGAGAAGATTATAATAAATCAATTGAATATTTAGAAGAGTCCTACCAAATTTTTAATTCGATAAATGATGAACCATATATTGCAAGAACTCTAAATACTTTAGGTAATATATATAGAGAAAAAGGAAATTTTGAAAACGCCATAGAAAATTACACGATTTCGATGGAAATTTCTAAAAGAATCCAGGATACCATCTTGCTTTCTGCATTATATAATAATATTGGGTTATTATATTTTGAATTAGGAAACAGGTATGAACAATCGCTTGAATACCATAAATTAAATTTGGAACTGCTTAAAAAAATGGGAAACAAGGGAAATGTTTTCAATTGTTATATGAATCTCGGACTTGTATATAAACGTATGAAAGACTATGATAAAGCTTTAGATTATTATCGAAGATCATTAGACTATTTAGGAGAAAATAACTTATTTGATAAACAGCTTTTAGTACATAATTTGGGAACGGTATATGAAAAATTAAAAAAATATGAATTAGCTCTACGTTATTATAATGAGGCAGTAGGTTTTGCGGAAACTATAGGTAACAAAAACAAACTTATCTATTCATATCAGGGAATAGGAAATGTATTAATTGCAAAAGGAGATTTTCTGGAAGGAGAGAAGTATTTGCTTAAAAGTTATAAACTTGCTAAAGAACTTGAAGATTTAACTAAACAAAAAAGGTTGGTATTAAATCTCAAAATAGTATATAAAAATCAGGGAAACTATAAAGAAAGTTTAAAATATCTTGAAATTTATGATGATCTGGAAGATAGTATATATAATATCGAATACGTTAAACAGGTTACTCTTTTAGAACAAAGTTTTGAGGCTGAAAAAAAACAACAACAGATAGAATTGCAAGAAGCAGAAATTGAACAACAAAAAACCTTAAAAAGAGCCTTATTTGGAGGTTTAGTAGCTTTAATGCTGGTAATCATTGTGGTAAGCTATGCATATATGATTAAGCGCAAAGCGAATGTTAAAATAAAAAAGCAAAAGAATGAAATCGAGCAACAATCTGAGCATTTAAAAGAATCCAATGTTATTTTACAGCAGCAAGCTTTAAGTGCTCAAATAAACCCGCATTTTATTTTTAATACATTAAAT